>JAUNAN010000174.1 GCA_030527595.1 Lachnospiraceae bacterium
TGCATGATACAGATCAATACAATTGCAACCTCTATCGGAAGCGTATTTACCTCTTTTAATCCGGATATGTCCGGAAGTGCCCTGAATACACTGTATCTGATCATCGGCATTATCGGTGCGGTCCTGACTGTGCTGGTTCTGTTCGGAGGCATGAGAAGGATCGGAAACGTGACGGAGCGTCTGGTTCCGATTATGGCAGCTGTGTATGTAATTTCCGCGCTTATTGTGGTACTGACACATCTGGGAAGCGTGGGTCCGGTGTTTGTTTCTATTTTTAAGGGTGCGTTTGATCCCTCTGCGATCAGCGGCGGTCTGGCAGGCGTGGCCATCCAGCAGGCAGTAAAATATGGTTTCGGCCGCGGTATTTTCTCCAATGAGGCCGGTCTCGGTACCGCACCCATTGCCCATGCGGCAGCAGATGTGGATCATCCGGTGCATCAGGCAATGTACGGTGTGTTTGAGGTCTTCACAGACACGATCATCATCTGCACGCTGACAGCTCTCGCGATCCTGGTTTCCGGACATGCAGTGAATTTCTACGGCAGTGCGGCAGGTACGGATCTGACGATCCTTGCTTTCAGCACGACGCTCGGCAGCAAAGCCGCATCCCTGATCGTTGCGATCTGCATTATGATGTTTGCGTATTCCACGCTGCTGTCCTGGAGTCTCTACGGAGCGAGATGTCTCGAGTTTCTGATCGGCGCGAAGGGTATCGTGATCTACCAGGCAGTTTATACGGCGTGCATGATCATTGGTGCGGTGGTAAAGCTGGATCTTATCTGGGAAATTTCAGACAGCTTTAATGCACTGATGGCGATCCCCAACCTGATCGCAGTTCTGGCACTTTCACCGACGGTCGTCAGACTGACAAGAGAATACTTTGCGGATCCCGAGAATGCAAGGGATGACTGACAGAGTCGGAAAACAGATGAAAAATATGAGACTGGATAAATATCTCGCCGACATGAAGGTCGGCACCAGAAGCGAGGTAAAGAGTCTGATCCGGAAAGGCCGTATTGCCGTCAACGGGGAAACGGAAAAGGATCCGGGCAGAAAAATAGGCGAAGAGGATGCAGTCTTATTTGACGGCAATCTTCTTACTTATGAGACGTATGAGTACCTTATGCTGAATAAGCCCGCAGGCGTGATCAGTGCAACAGAGGATCCCCGGCAGGAGACGGTCATCGATCTTCTCGGTGAGGGACACAGAAAAGATCTCTTTCCGGTGGGAAGACTGGATATTGATACAGTGGGTCTGCTGCTGATCACCAATGACGGAGAACTCAGCCACCGGCTTTTATCGCCTAAGAGACACGTGGATAAGACCTATTATGCACGGCTTGACGGAATTGTGACTGAGGAGGATGTGTGTGCTTTTCAGGCCGGACTTGAGGTGGATGAGGAGCTGACTGCGCAGCCTGCGGAGCTGAGAATTCTCTCGATCTCTGAACCGGAGCACACCTCTGAGGCGGAAGTGACGATTCGGGAAGGAAAGTTCCATCAGATCAAGCGCATGTTTTCCGCAGTCGGAAAAGAAGTGGTCTATCTTAAGCGGATCCGCATGGGCAGTCTGATCCTCGATCCGGATCTTCCGGAGGGAGAGTACAGACCGCTGAAGGAGGCGGAGCTTGAGGTACTTCTGGAAGAAACGAACATGGGAAGATAAGCTTAAGGAAACGACTAAGAACATAAAATAAAAGAAACGAACCTGAGAACAAAAAAGAGAGCCTGTAAGGGCTCTCTTTTTTGCTCTCTGTCATTCACTTCTCCATTCCGAGAAGTGTCAGAACACCTTTCCGGCAGGAGAAGGTCACATCGGTCACCTCTCCTCCGTATTCTCCGTCAAGATGCAG
>JAUNAN010000008.1:0-24170 GCA_030527595.1 Lachnospiraceae bacterium
TACAGAAAGAGCGCAAGAATCGTCGGCGACACGATGGGTAAGTATCATCCGCACGGCGACAGCTCGATCTACGATGCACTCGTGGTGATGTCTCAGGATTTCAAAAAAGGGCAGATCCTTGTCGACGGACACGGAAATTTCGGCTCTATTGAGGGAGACGGCGCTGCGGCCATGCGATATACGGAGGCACGGCTCGCACCGTTTACCGAGGATGTATTTCTTGCGGATCTCGGTCAGGATCTGGTCGACTTTGTGCCTAACTTTGACGAGACGGAGAAGGAGCCGGAGGTGCTGCCTGCCAAGGTGCCGAATGTTCTGATCAACGGTTCGGAAGGAATTGCTGTTGGTATGGCTACTTCGATTCCTCCACACAATCTGACTGAGGTGATCGATGCGGTAGAGGCTTTTATCAGGGATGATTCTCTTACGACGCGTGATCTCATGCAGTATGTCAAGGGACCTGATTTCCCGACCGGCGGTGCGGTCGTCAATGAAAAAGATCTTGCGGAGATCTATGAGACCGGTGCGGGTAAGATCCGTGTCAGGGGAAAGATCTCTGTAGAAAAGGGGAAAAACGGGAAGTCTTCGATCGTCATTTCCGAAATTCCTTATACTATGATCGGAAGCGGCATCTCCAAGTTTCTCAATGATACGGCACAGCTGGTGGAAAACCGCGTGATCACGGACATCTCGGATATCTCGAATCAGTCCTCAAAGGAAGGAATCCGCATTGTGATCGAGCTCCGAAAGGGAGCGGATGCGGAGAATATCCAAAATATTCTCCTGAAGAAGACGAAGCTTGAGGATACGTTCGGCGTAAATATGCTGGTCGTCTCGGACGGCAAGCCGGAGACGATGTCCCTGCGAAAGCTCATTGAGACACATGTGGACTTTCAGTTTGAGATCGCCGACAGAAAATATCAGCATCTGCTCATGAAGGAGCTGGAGAAGAAGGAGATTCAGGAAGGTCTTATCCGGGCGACGGATGTTATTGATTTGATCATTGAAATCCTTCGCGGATCTAAAAACCGGAAGATGGCCATGGACTGCCTTGTAATGGGACAGACAGAGGGCATTCAGTTCAAGACACAGAAGAGCAGAAAAGAAGCATCAAAGCTGATGTTCACGGAGCGTCAGGCAAATGCGATCCTGGATATGCGTCTTGCAAAGCTGATCGGCCTGGAGCTTGAGGCGTTGAATGCGGACCATGATGAGACGCTGAAAAAGATCGCAAAGTATGAGGAACTCCTGAACAGCCATGAGGCTATGGCCGAACAGCTCATCGGAGAGCTGGAGACGCTGAAGAATCAGTACGGAAGAGAGAGAAGGACCGTGATCCGAAACGCGGAGGCAGTCGTGATCGAAGAAAAAGCCGTCCGTGAGGAAGAGGTCGTGTTCTGTCTCGACCGCTTCGGTTATGTTAAGCTTCTGGATGCCGGAGTTTATGAGAAGAATAAGGAAGCCGCGGATGCGGAGAGCCGTTTTGTCGTCCGTATGATGAATACGGATAAAGTATTGCTTTTGACTGACAAAGGCAAGGCACATTCCGTAAAGGCATCCCAGATCCCGCTGAAGAAATTCCGGGAGAAGGGCGTTCCGATCGATAATCTGAGTAATTATACGAATCGGGATGAGACGATCCTCTGGATCGGTTCGTTTACAGAGGCTGCATCAAGCGAGTTCTTCCTTGCAACAGCAAGCGGTCTTGTCAAGCGCGTGGCGGGTAGTGAATTTATTTCCTCTGTGCGAACGGTGGCAGCAGCAAACCTGAAGGGCGATGATGTTCTTGTATTTGCGGCGCCCTCGGGTGATATGGAGTTTGCAGCCCTTCATACGGCAGGCGGCAATGTTATCCGGTTTGCACTCAATGAGGTCCCGGTTCAGAAGAAGACGGCTGCCGGAGTCAGAGGAATTGCGATCGGTGAGGAGGATTATGTGGATCACGCATGGCTTCTTGCCGGCGGAAAAGAATTTACCGCGGATGCCGGCGGCGTGCAGATCGCACTGAACCGTCTGAAACTCTCCAAGCGGGGAGGAAAGGGCACCAGGGTTAAGGGAAAGAAGTAAAAAATCCTTATTTTGCTTGCATTTCCTATATTCCGGTGCTATAGTCAACTAATGTAAGTATTGTTTTGGGGAGCGGACGAGAGTCCGCTCTCAACTTTTGTCAGAAGAAAACAGATGAGTAAAAAAGAAAATATTGAGAAGCGTACGTGGGATTATTGCGTGCCGCTTGCAGAAGAACTGAATCTGACGCTCGTAGATGCGGAGTATGTAAAAGAAGCCGGAGAGTATTATTTAAGGATCTATATTGATAAGGAAGGCGGTGTGAATATCGCCGACTGTGAGGCTATGAACGGTCTGATCAATCCGATCCTGGATAAGGAAGACTATATTCCGGATGCATATATTTTGGAAGTCAGCTCACCGGGACTCGGAAGAGTTCTGAAGAGAGAGCATGACTTTATGTTTGCAATGGGAAAAGAAGTAGAACTGCATACCTATAAGGCTGTGGATAAACAGAAGGAATTTCAGGGTACTCTGACTTCCTGGGACGAGAAGCAGGTAACAATAGCGGATGAGAACGGGGAGCGGGTTTTCGACAGAGCGGATCTGTCCGTGATTCGACTTGCCCTGGATATCTGAGAACGGAGGAGATCGGAAAATGAACACCGAACTAAAAAATGCGATTGAAGTATTAGAGAAGGAAAAAGGAATCAGCAAGGCAACTCTGCTGGAGTCTATCGAGCAGTCCCTTCTTCAGGCCTGTAAGACCAACTTCGGAAAAAATGAAAACATTAACGTGTCCGTTGATCCGGATACCTGTGATTTCAGAGTCACGGCAGAGAAGGAAGTAGTCGAGAGCGAAGAGGATATCGTGGATCCGATCCTTCAGGTCACTGTTGCGGAAGCACGTAAGGATAATCCCGATGCGGAACCGGGCGATATTATCACTGTCGATATCAACTCCAAGAGCTTCGGGCGTATTGCAACACAGAATGCAAAGAATGTCATTCTTCAGCGTATCCGCGAGGAAGAGCGCAATGTGATGTTCAATCAGTATAACAGCAAGGTGCGTCAGATCGTATCCGGTGTTGTACAGCGTCAGCAGGGTAAGGCTTATATGATCAACCTTGGCAAGGTAGATGCTCTTCTCAATGAGAGTGAGCAGGTAAAGGGTGAGCATTTCAAGCCGAATGACCGCGTTAAGGTTTATGTGACGGAAGTAAAGAATTCTTCCAAGGGACCGAAGATCATGGTTTCCCGTCATCATCCGGAACTCGTCAGAAAGCTCTTCGAGGAAGAGGTGGCAGAGCTTCGCGATGCGACTGTGGAGATTCGCGGTATTGCCCGTGAAGCTGGTTCCAGAACGAAGATGGCAGTCAGCTCCGCCAATCCGGATGTCGATCCGGTCGGCGCTTGTGTCGGTATGAACGGCAGCCGTGTCAATGCGGTCGTTGCGGAACTGAACGGCGAAAAGATCGATATCATCGAGTGGGATGAGAATCCGGCTATACTGATCGAAAATGCATTAAGCCCGGCAAAGGTCATCTCTGTCGGAGCAGATCCGGATGAGCGCGCAGCAAAGGTCATTGTTCCGGATTATCAGCTGTCTCTTGCGATTGGCAAGGAAGGTCAGAATGCAAGACTTGCGGCCCGCCTGACAGGTTATAAGATCGATATCAAGTCTGAGACTCAGGCACGTGAGTCCGGCGACTTTGATGATATGTTTGAAGAGGACTACGACGAGAACGGTGATTTCATTGATCTCGACGAGGATTTTGAGGATGGATACACAGAAGAAGAGACCTCAGAGGACGTGTCTGGGGTGCAGGGAGACGAAGAATAAAGAACTTTTGACCCGCATTGTCCGCACACCCGAGGGAACGGTTGAACTGGATCCCACGGGGAGAAAGAACGGAAGAGGTGCCTATCTCTGTCCGGATGTCAAGTGTCTGAAAAAGGCCCTGAAGTCAAAGGCTCTGAGCAGAGCTTTGAAGACAGAAATTCCGGAAGAGACAACTGCGGCACTGGAGGAAGAGATTACACGTGAATAAACAGAAAGCGCTCGGATATCTTTCACTTGCCGCCAAGGCGGGAAAGCTTGCGAGCGGAGAATTTCAGACAGAGGAAGCGGTCAAAAAACGTCGCGCAAGGGTGATCGTGATCGCGGAGGATGCATCTGAAAATACAAAAAAGAAATTCCGTACGATGGGAGAAGCATGGGACATCAGCTGTGTTTCTATTTCCGATAGAGAGGAGATTGGCAGAATTACCGGAAAGGGATTC
Source organism: Lachnospiraceae bacterium (assembly GCA_030527595.1). GTDB lineage: Bacteria > Bacillota > Clostridia > Lachnospirales > Lachnospiraceae > Chordicoccus. The sequence continues at coordinate 4,291 of JAUNAN010000008.1, forward strand.
CGTGCAGTCTGCGCCCTGCAGGATGAGAATCTTGCGAAGGCGTTTCTCAAAGCAGTCAATGATGAGAAAGAGGAGTGAGGAGAGGTATATGACAAAAATCAAGGTTCATGAACTGGCAAAGGAGCTGGGCATTTCCAACAAGGAAATCATCGGCCATCTGAACGAGAGAGGATATGACGCTGTAACTGCCGTCAGCGCAATTCCGGAATCCGAAGTGGACGGTGTTCGTGCCAAGTTCGGCGGTGCTGTCAAGACCACCGCACCTGCGAAGGCGGAAGCTGATGCCAGTCGTCAGGAAACCGGCAGTACTGTCCGTGAATCCGAGAAGGAGACAGGGGCAGAGGATGAAGATAAGCCGAAGAAAAAGGGCGGCATCATCCGCGTATATCGCTCCCAGAATGCCTCTAAACAGCTCGGAAGCAAGAAAAAGAGCGGTCAGGAGCAGAACTCCGGAAGCAGGCAGAATCGCAGCGAGAAGAAAAAGGATGCTGCACCGAAGCAGGAAGCTGCTCCGAAGCCTGCGGAAGAGACTGCAAAGAAGACAAGCCCGAAAGAAGAGGTAAAGGCTGCAGAAAAGCCGGCTGAGAAGGAGCCGGTCGTCAAGGCTGAGGCAGCTCCCGTCAAGCAGGAGAACGAAGTAAAGCAGGCAGAGGTGCAGGAAAAGGCGGAGCCGAAGGCAGAGAAGCCGGCAGAGAACAAAGCCGCTGCTCCGCAGAAGGCTGAAAAACCCTCAGACAATACGGAAGCAGCTGCTGCGGAAAAGCCTGCTGAAAAGACGGAAGAGGCACCGAAGACAAGACTCGGACAGGTTAAGCGCAGCTATAATCTGAGTGACTATGAGAATGTCGGAAGATCCTCCAGCATCCGCGGCAATAATAACGGCGGCGGAAACCGCGGCGGTCAGGGTCAGAGACGCTTCGGCGGTCAGCGCGACGGAAATCGCGGCGGCCAGCGCCAGGGCGGCCAGAACCGCGACAATGCTAGAGGCGGTTTCGGCAATAACAGAAATCAGAACGGCGGAAATAATCAGAATAAGGACGGCCGCAGCGGCGGATTCGGTCAGAGAAATTTCCGTGATAATAATCACAGCGGAAACGCAGGCGGCTTCGGCGGCCAGCGCAGACCGGCTCCGGCAAGAGGAGCGGCAATGCCCTCCGCAATGGCAGGAGACGGTGCACTTGCACACAAGACATCCCGTGATTTCCATAAGGACGGCAAGGATCGTCAGAGAAACAAGGATGATAACAGAGAGAAGGGCTTCCGCGGTGAAGGCGCAGGTCGTCAGAATTCACGCAGAAAGCAGTTCAATCATATTCCGAAGGCACTTCAGGAGCGCACACGCCAGAACAAGGAGCCGGAGGTAAAAGAGGTGGTTACCGAGATCACACTTCCGGAGAGAATCACTGTCAGAGATCTTGCCGAGAAGATGAAGATCGTTCCGGCAGTCATCATCAAGGAGCTCTTTATGAAGGGACAGATGGTGACCGTGAATCATGAGCTGACCTTTGAGCAGGCGGAAGAAATCGCAATGTCTCATGACATTATTGCAGAGAAGGAGGAGAAGGAGGACGTTATCGGCGAGCTTCTGAAAGAAGATGAGGAGCTTGAGGATAACATGGTATCCAGACCGCCGGTCGTCTGCGTTATGGGTCATGTCGATCATGGTAAGACCTCTCTTCTGGATGCGATCCGCGATACGCATGTGACAGACCGTGAGGCAGGCGGTATCACACAGCATATCGGTGCTTATATGGTTTCTATCAAGGGACAGAAGATCACTTTCCTTGATACACCGGGTCACGAGGCGTTCACCGCTATGAGAATGCGCGGTGCGAACTCCACCGATATCGCAGTTCTTGTCGTAGCTGCTGACGACGGTGTTATGCCGCAGACAGTAGAGGCGATCAATCACGCAAAGGCTGCAGAAGTTGAGATCATTGTTGCGATCAACAAGATCGATAAGCCGGGCGCAAATATCGAGCGTGTAAAGCAGGAGCTCTCCGAGTACGGACTCGTTTCCGAGGACTGGGGCGGCGATACGATTTTCTGCCCGGTTTCCGCAAAGACACAGGAAGGTCTGGACAACCTGCTTGAGATGATCCTTCTTTCCTCCGAGATGCATGAGCTGAAGGCTAACCCGAACAGAAAGGCAAGAGGTCTTGTACTTGAGGCAAGACTTGACCGCGGCAAGGGTCCGGTTGCTTCTATTCTGGTTCAGAAGGGTACTCTGAAGCAGGGCGAATTCATTGCCTGCGGCGCCGCTTACGGTAAGGTTCGTGCCATGACGGATGAGAAGGGCAAGACACTGCGCAAGGCGACTCCGTCCATGCCGGTCGAGATCATCGGTCTTTCTTCCGTTCCGGAAGCAGGCGAGGTCCTTGTTGCCATGGACAGCTCTGATGAGGCAAAGAAGTTTGCTGCTGTCTTCGTAAATGAAAACAAGAAGACACTGATCGAGGAAACGAAAACTCAGATGTCTCTCGATGATCTGTTCAATCAGATTAAGGAAGGCAATCTGAAAGAACTTCCGATCGTTGTCAAGGCTGACGTTCAGGGATCTGTTGAGGCAGTCTCACAGAGTCTGCAGAAGCTGTCCAATGAGGAAGTCGTTGTTAAGATCATTCACGGCGGCGTAGGTACGATCAACGAGTCCGATGTTACACTTGCATCCGCATCAAATGCGATCATCATCGGCTTTAACGTAAAGGCAGATATTACCGCAAAGACGATCGCGGATACACAGAAGGTCGATATCCGCCTCTACAGCGTCATTTATGAGGCGATCGAAGAGGTCGGCCGTGCACTGAAGGGCATGCGTGCTGCCGTATATGAAGAGAAGGTAACCGGTCACGCAGAGATCCGTCAGATGTTCAAGTCCTCCGGTGTCGGCAATATCGCCGGAGCATATATCAAGGACGGTACATTTACAAGAAATTCCAAGGTTCGCGTGTTCCGCGGCGAGGAGAAGATCTTCGAGGGCGAGCTTGCATCCCTTAAGAGATTTAAGGATGATGTCAAGGAAGTAAGAGAGGGCTACGAATGCGGTTTCGTCTTTGACGGCTGGGGTGAATTCGATGTCGAGGACACTGTCGAGGCTTATACAATGGTAGAGGTTCCGAGAGAATGAGAAAAAACAGTCCAAAAAATCTTCGGGTGAATCAGGAGGTTCAGCGCGAGCTGGCCTCCATCATCCGTGAACTGAAGGATCCGCGCGTTGACATGATGACTTCTGTCATGGAGGTCAACGTTGCTACGGATCTGAAAACATGTAAAGTCTTTATCAGCGTACTCGGTGATGAAGATCGTCAGAAGGAGACTATGGAGGGTCTGCGCTCTGCAGAAGGTTTTATCCGCAGAGAGCTTGCGCATCGTCTGAATCTGCGCAACACGCCCGAACTTACCTTCGTGCTGGATCGCTCCATTGAGCACGGCATTCATATCTCCAAGCTGATCGACGAGGTAAATCATGCGGACAATACATGAAATTATGGAAGAGTCCGGTGCAGCAATCGCAGTCGCAGGTCACGTCAATCCGGACGGTGACTGCGTCGGCAGCTGCGTCGGTCTCTTTCTTTATTTAAAGAAAAATTATCCTGAAAAACAGATCACTTTGTTTCTTGAACAGCCTAAGGATGCTCTGATGTCGATCAAGGGCGCCGAAAATCTGCATACGGAGATTCCGGAAAATTACAATGCTGATCTTTTATTCCTGTGTGATGTCAGTACGGAAGACAGGATCGGTGCGGCGGGAAGTCTGCTTCACACGGCAGCGCATTCTGTGTGCATTGATCATCATGTCAGCAATCCGGGGTTTGCCGATGAGAATGAGATCCGTCCCGACGCAAGCTCCTGCGCCGAAGTACTGTGCGGTCTGCTGGAAAAAGAGCGGATGGATGCTGATATCGCCGCAGCGCTTTATACGGGTATCGTGCATGATTCCGGCGTATTTGCCTACAGCTGTACGTCACCGGCTACGATGCGGGCTGTGGCTGATCTCATGGAATTTCAGATTCCTTTTCAGCATATTATTGAAGATTCCTTCTACAGCAGAACTGAGGTGCAGAACCGGGTACTCGGATTCGCGCTTGAAAAAATGGAACTCTCCGAGAATAAAAAGGTGGTATTTTCCTCCCTTTCGATCATGGAGCAGATCCGCTATCATGCGAAGCTGAGTGATCTGGATGCGATCGTGTCCCAGCTGAGACTGACAAAGGATGCAGAGGCCGCTGTATTCCTGTATGAGACAAAACCGGGAGTATGGAAGGCGTCGCTGCGCAGCTGTGATTACCTCGATGTTGCCGCTGTCGCCTCTGAATTTGGCGGCGGCGGTCACGTGAGAGCAGCCGGCTGCACGCTGGAGGGCCGCTATGATCTTGTGCGTGCGCGTATTATGTCTGCCGTTCTTATGGCACTGAGAAAGGCGGAGGCATGATCAACGGTGTATTGAATATCCGCAAGGAGCCGGGAATGACCTCCTTCGGTGTTGTGGCGCGGATTCGCCGCATTTTCGGGCAGAAGAAGGTCGGTCATACGGGCACGCTCGATCCGGATGCGGAAGGCGTACTGCCTGTATGTCTCGGAAAGGCGACAAAGCTCGTAGAGACACTGAGTCTCGGTACAAAAACGTATGAGGCAGTCCTGCTTCTCGGACTTGAGACGGATACACAGGATACTTCGGGCGAGGTGCAAAGAACAGCAGATGTCACATGCACAGAGGCGGAAGCGGAAGAGGCGGTTCGTTCATTTGAAGGAACGATGCAGCAGATGCCGCCTATGTACTCGGCTCTTAAGGTGAACGGTCAGAAGCTTGTCGATCTTGCGAGAAAGGGGATCGAAGTAGAGCGCAGGACCCGGGAGGTCACTTTCTCGGAGATGGAGATCCTGAGTGTGGAACTTCCCAGGATCACCTTTCGTGTGACCTGTACCCATGGTGCGTATATCCGTACACTGTGTCATGATATTGGCCGAAAGCTCGGATGCGGCGGTGCCATGGAGCATCTGAACCGGACAAGAGTAGGTGTTTTTGCTATAGAGAATGCGTTTACGATTGATGAGATCGCCGCCATGAAAGAAAGGGAGGATGCGCTTTCCGATCAGGAGAAAGCTGAGTATTCTTTTCTTATGAAAACAGACCGTTTCTTTGAGGAACTTCCCGCATGCATTGTTTCCGGGAAGGCTGAGAAGCTTCTTCTGAACGGAAATGCTGTGCCTGTCGGAGATCTTAAAGCGGCGGATGATACTGTTCCGCAGCTCGCGGAGGGAGAGAAAGCAAGAATTTATCTCGGTAACGGAAGCTTCGTCGGAATTTACCGAAGGGAAGGAGAGTTAGTCCGGCTCGTTCAGTTTTTCTATGATGACGGGCAGGGAAAGTAAATATGAAAGCAGTCAAAAATATTTTCGAATATGAGAGCAGTCTTCCTTCCGTGGTTACGATCGGAAAGTTTGACGGCATTCATCTTGGTCACAGAGAATTGGTCCGCTGTGTGAAAACATTCGCGGATACGTGCGGAAGAGAGGTCAATACGGTTCTCTTTTCTTTTGATATGGCGCAGGTCTATCTGCTTACACATAAGGAACGGAGAAAGCTCCTCGAGCATCAGGGCATCCGAACGGTCGTGGAATGCCCCTTCACACCCGAGATCATTACCATGGAGGCGGAGGATTTCATCAGGAAGATACTGGCGGATCGTCTGCATGCCGTGCATGTGGTGGTAGGACCGGATTTCCACTTCGGATACGGAAGAAGGGGAGATGCACACCTGCTTGAACAAATGGGTGAGGAACTCGGCTTTTCCGTTGAGGTGGTTCCTGAAGTGGAGTATGAAAATGAAAAAATCTCCAGCACACGAATCAGAAACTGCGTATCCGAAGGAAATATGGAGGATGCCTCCGGCATGCTCGGTTATCCCTATTTTGTGACGGGGCAGGTGATTCACGGGAGACATCTCGGACGTACGATCGGCGTGCCTACCGCAAATATGATTCCCGGAAAAAAGAAGCTGCTTCCTCCGAACGGTGTTTACTGCACGATCTCAAAAATCGGAGATAAGAAGTATCCCGGAATCACGAATATCGGAACAAAGCCCACTGTGGACGGACAGTTTATCGGTGTGGAGACTTATCTCTTTTCTTTTGACGGCGATGTATACGGAGAGACGGAGGAGGTGCGTCTTCTGCACTTTGTCAGACCGGAAAAGAAGTTCGAATCCCTCGAGCTTCTGAGAGAGCAGATCAGTCAGGATCATGCTGTCGGAGAGGCTTATTTTCGGGATAACGGAATTCTGTAACAGGCTGTTGACGGATGATTATCGTCTGTGATAAAATCTAATCCGTTGTTGACCTCCATTCAGCTGCAGGATACTCCAGCCGCAGCCCTATGGAAGGCGTCTCGAACAGTTCAAAGCGGGCTGTTCAATCATTTTCAAAGGAGGAAAAACCAATGATTTCTAAGGAAAAGAAAGCTGAAATTATGCAGGCTTATGCAAGAACAGAGGGTGATACAGGTTCACCGGAAGTACAGGTTGCTGTTCTTACAGAGAGAATCAATGAGCTTACAGAGCATCTGAAGGCTAACAAGAAGGATCATCATTCCAGAAGAGGTCTTCTGAAGATGGTTGGTCAGAGAAGAAGCCTTCTCGGTTATCTGAAGAAGAAGGATATCAACAGATATCGTGCTCTGATCGAGAAGCTTGGTCTCAGAAAATAATAAGGTTACTATAAAAGGGCAGGGAAACCTGCCCCTTTATTACATGAGGAATTCGATTTTCGTTTTTAGAAATACATGCGGAAGGCATGGTGACGGCAGCGGAAGCAGGCGCAGGCCCGGCGCGGCGGAAGATGTCTGTCTGATCGGATGACTCCAGGATATGGGCAGAAAGTATAGAAGAGAATGGCAGATTACAAGAGCTACTCAATGGAACTCGGCGGCAGAACACTGACAGTTGACATCGGTCGTGTCGGCAAACAGGCAAACGGCTGCTGCTTTATGCACTACGGTGAGACAGTTGTCCTCTCTACGGCAACTGCTTCCAAGAAGCCCAGAGACGGAATTGATTTCTTCCCGCTCTCTGTAGAATTTGAAGAAAAGATGTATTCCGTCGGAAAGATCCCGGGCGGCTTTAACAAGCGCGAGGGCAAGGCAAGTACACATTCCGTACTGACAAGCCGTGTCATCGACCGTCCGATGCGTCCGCTTTTCCCGAAGGATTACAGAAACGATGTAACCCTTAACAACCTTGTTATGTCCGTTGATCCGGAATGTGATCCGGAGATCGCAGCAATGCTCGGCTCAGCTCTGGCTACCAGCATTTCCGATATTCCGTTTGACGGACCCTGTGCAATGACACAGCTGGGTCTTGTTGACGGTGAATTCGTGATCAACCCGGGTTATGAATTAAAGAGCAAGTCCGACCTGCAGCTGACAGTCGCTTCTACAAGAGAAAAGGTCATCATGATCGAAGCCGGTGCCAATGAGATCCCGGAAGAGAAGATGATCGAAGCGATCTATAAGTGCGATGAGCAGAACAAGGAAATCATTAAGTTCTTTGATGCAATCGTTGCTGACTGCGGCAAGCAGAAGCATGATTATGAGCATTATGAGATTCCTGCAGAGCTGAATGAAGCACTGAAGACTGTCTGCCCGCCGGAAGAGATGGAGAAGGTCGTCTTCACGGATGACAAGCAGACACGTGAGCAGAATGTTGCTGCTGTCCGCGAGAAATTTGCTGAACAGTACGGCGATCAGGAAGCATGGATGAGCCTCATCGATGATGCTCTGTATCAGTATGAGAAGAAGACCGTCAGAAAGATGATCCTGAAGGATCACAAGCGTCCGGACGGCCGCGAGATCACTCAGATCCGTCCGCTTGCTGCAGAGGTCGATCTTATTCCGAGAGCACACGGCTCTGCTATGTTTACAAGAGGACAGACACAGATCTGTGACGTAGTCACACTGGCACCTCTTTCCGAGGCACAGAGAATCGAAGGTCTTGATCCGTTTATTACAAGACAGAGATATATGCATCAGTATAATTTCCCGTCTTACTCTGTCGGCGAGACAAAGCCGTCCAGAGGACCGGGAAGACGTGAGATCGGACACGGCGCTCTTGCAGAGAGAGCTCTGGTACCGGTTCTTCCGACAGAGGAGGAGTTCCCGTATACGATCCGTGCGGTATCCGAGACCTTTGAATCCAACGGTTCTACTTCCCAGGCTTCTATCTGTGCTTCTTCCATGGCACTTATGGCAGCCGGTGTTCCGATCCGCAAGCCTGTCGCAGGTATTTCCTGCGGTCTGGTAACAGGCGAGACAGACGATGATTACATCGTTCTTACGGACATCCAGGGTCTTGAAGACTTCTTCGGCGACATGGACTTTAAGGTTGCAGGTACTCATGACGGTATCACAGCTATCCAGATGGATATCAAGATCCACGGTCTTACACGTACGATCGTTGAAGAGGCAATTGCCCGCACAAAGCAGGCAAGAGAGTATATCCTGACCGATATCATGGAGCCGTGCATCTCCGAGCCGAGAAAGCAGCTCTCCAAGTGGGCTCCGAAGATCGTTCAGATCAAGATCGATCCGGAAAAGATCGGTGAGGTCGTCGGTCAGAGAGGAAAGACGATCAACGCACTCATTGACCAGTTCCAGGTCTCTATCGATATCGATGATGACGGAAGTGTTTCTGTCTGCGGCGATGATCAGGAGAACATGGATAAGGCACTTGAGGCGATCCGCATCATCACTACCGAGTTTGAAAAAGGCATGATCTTGACCGGTAAGGTCGTCTCCATCAAGGAATTCGGCGCATTCCTCGAGTTTGCACCGGGTAAGGAGGGCATGGTTCATATCTCCAAGATCGCAAACTCCCGCATCAACCGCGTAGAGGATGTTCTTCAGCTTGGCGATGTTGTTCGCGTAGTCTGCCTTGGCAAGGACAAGATGGGACGCATCAGCTTCTCCATCAAGGACTGCCCGAATGATGATCCGATGGACATGGGCCGCGTAGTTGCAGTCGCTGTTCCGGAAAATGAATAAACAGTCCCTGTAAGAGGGTAACAACGGCCGCAGGCAGTATTAGCTGTCATGCGGCCGCTTGCATATCTTTTTTTGGATTTCAGTCTGTCTTAAGAAAATGATGTATCACTTTGAAACTCTTCTCGGGTTTCAAAAAGGAGAAGCTATGGAAATTAAAATCAGAAAGGCAAGTCCTCTTGCCAAGATCCCGACAAGAGGCTCGGAGAAGGCTGCGGGTTATGATCTCTATGCGGCAATTGCGGAGCCGGTCGTGATCCATCCGCATGAGACGGTTATGATCGACACGGGACTGCAGATAGAAATTCCCGACGGATATTTCGGTGCGGTTGTAGCGAGAAGCGGTCTGGCCGTAAAAGAGAACTTAAGACCGGAGAACTGTATCGGTGTTGTGGACAGCGATTACAGAGGAAACTGGTTTATCGGCCTTCATAATGACGGTGTTGAGGATCGCACAGTGGTTCCGCAGGAGAGAATCGCCCAGATGATCGTGATCCCTTATCTCTCTGCTGAATTTGTCGAGACAGATTCTCTCTCGGAGACTGAGAGAGGAGCTGGCGGGTTCGGATCCACAGGAAAGTAATGAATTTCTTTCAGGCACGCCTTGAATCATAATCATAAAAAAAGTGCTGCCGCATTTTGATATGCGGCAGCACTTTTTATTGGGAACGATTCAGAACAGTTATTCCTCTTCAAACTCTTCCTCATCAAGAAGCTCGTCGAATGCATCACTTGCAAGCTCAAATTCCTCGTCGCTTTCGATGTTCTCGATTTCGGGATCTTCCTCCTCGCCGTGATCGATAAATCTGTAAAGAAGAACATCTTCTTCGTCATCGATCTCGCCGTTTTCGTTCATCGGGAGAAGCGCGATATACTGATGATCGCCTGCCGGGAAAATGCCAACAATGGCACATTCCATTTCTGCATCGTCTTCAAGAGTCAGGGTGACAGTGTCATAAAGTTCATTGTTTTCTGCCATACGTGATTCCTCCTATTGGCTGTCCGTGAGCGTGTCTGTCCGAAAAGATCATCTATCGGGAGCCGCTCCGGTAATGTTACGTTCAGAATATCATAAGAGTGGTGATAATTGCAATCCGATTGCCAATCTTTTTGTGTGGCACACATATCCCAAGTGGAGTATAATGATTACTAACCATGAGTAAAAATAGTAACCCGTCCAGGTAGTACAAGACAGGTGCTTGATACTTAGAGAACGGAGGCAGAATGAGTCAGAAGAAATTTGAAGTTCATCCGGGTAATCCGGAGAGAGCAGGTGTTCATTACGAGAACGGCGGACTTGCGTTTGCATTTACGATTCCTGATGAGCAGGAGGCCGTACTTGTACTCACAGATCCGAAGGGGAAGAAGATTCTGAAGGAAATTCCGCTTCCTATTGAAGAGAGAACCGGTAATGTCAGTGCGGTTTATCTGCACCCAATGAATCCGGACCAGATTGGGTATTATTATGTAGTGTCGGGGAAAAAGGTGCTGGATCCCTTTGCGCCGGAGATCGTCGGCGGTGTCTGCCATGCGATTTCGGAGCAGTTTGACTGGGAAGATGACAGAGAGCCCGGTATTCCGATGGAAGATACGCTGATCTATAAGCTTCATGTGCGCGGATTCACAAAGAAAGCGAAGGGCGTATCCCGTCTGAAGGGGACTTTTGCCGGAGTGGCAGCTAAGATTCCGTATATTAAGGAGCTTGGCTTCAATGCGGTGGAGCTGATGCCGGTGTATGAATTTGACGAGACACTGAAGATACAGCCCTTTGCCCGGTATATCCAGGACAGAGATACCGCTCAGCCGGAAGCTCTGCCTCACAATTACTGGGGATATGCCGAAAAGAATTTTTATTATTCACCGAAGGAAAAATATGCTTTAGGGCAGAATTCCTCTGATGAACTGAGAAATCTGATCAAGAGTCTGCATCAGAACGGGATGGAGTGTATTCTGGAGATGTATTTCCCGCAGGAAACAGATCCCTTCTCAGCCGTTCAGACTGTGAGATTCTGGAAATCTCATTATCATGTGGACGGTTTCCATCTGATCGGTGCGGGAACGCCTGTCAGCTCACTGGTCAGAGATCCGCTGCTCGTTCATACGAAGCTGCTCTTTGAGCAGGTAGACGGTGGCTCGGTATACGGAGGGAGACTTCCGAAGAGACGCAATCTGATTGAATACAATGACGCATTCATGAATCGTGCCCGCTGCCTTCTGAAGGGTGATGAGGGACAGACCGGAGACTTTGCCGTGCGCATTCGTAAAAATCCGGATGAAAACGGCGTGGTCAACTATATGGCCAACGTAAACGGATTTACGCTGGCAGATATGGTCTCCTATGACTGGAAACATAACGAGGAAAACGGAGAAGATAACCAGGACGGTCCTGTCTTCAATTACAGCTGGAACTGCGGGGCAGAGGGAAAGACGTCGAAATCATCTGTCCTGAATCTCCGTCAGAAGCAGATTAAGAATGCGTATGCATATTTGTTCCTCGCACAGGGAATTCCGCTTCTTCTGGCAGGAGACGAGTCGGGAAATACACAAAAAGGAAATAATAATGCCTATGCCGCCGACAATGCGGACGGATGGACGGACTGGACAACCGGAAAGCGTGCGGAGGAGCAGAGACTTTTCCTGAAGAAGCTGATTACTTTCCGAAAAGATCATCCGATCCTTCATATGAGTCACGCACTTCGCGGGATGGATTATCAGTCTATCGGATATCCGGATATTTCTTTCCACGGTGAATCTGCGTGGTATTGTTCCTTTGACCGCGGAGGCCGCTCCTTCGGAGTCATGTACTGCGGAAAATATGCAGAAGTCGAGAATAAGCCGGTGGATGATTTCATTTACATCGGATACAATGCTTACTGGGAGAATCGTGAATTCCCGATTCCCGATCTTCCAAAGGGGTACAGCTGGTATACGGCAGTCGATACGGCAGCCGCGGCAGGAAAGGAATTTACGGAACTCGCCTTCACGGATATGCTCGAGGATCAGCATAAGTTTACGGCAGAAGCTCGTTCGGTAAAGGTTCTGATCGGCCGCAGTATTGCGGAGCACCAGGATAAGCTTGAGCAGATTCGTATTGCCGAGGAAAAGAGACGTGCCGAGGAAGAGGCACGCCGTATTGCCGAGGAGAAGAGACGTGCCGAGGAAGAGGCGCGCCGCCTTGATGAGGAGAAGAGACGCAAAGAGGAAGAAGACCGTCTCTTTGAGCTTGAACAGGCGGAGCTTGAGGCTGAGGCGATCCGCTTCGCAGAGGAGCATGCGAGAGCGGAAGCTGTCAAGGCAGAGGCCGCAGCAAAAGCTGCCGAGGCTGCCGAAGCGAAGGCTCAGAAGAAAAGTAATAAAACCGTGTCAGGCCGGAAGTCTGCTCCGAATAAAAAGAATAATCCGGCATAACGATGGACACGGAATTTTTGCAAAGACAGTTACCGGATGTGAAAACCGGCGGAAAAGAGAGTAGAGATGCATCCGATCCGACATTTTTTAACAATTACAAAACATCATAATCTTGTGATGCGGTACTGCTTTCGGGCCCGTCTGTACAGACAGGGACTGATGCATGATCTCTCCAAGTATTCACCGACGGAATTTCTGGTTGGCGCACGCTATTTTCAGGGAACGAGAAGCCCGAACAATGCAGAGCGGGAGGACACGGGGATGTCTCTTTCCTGGCTGCATCACAAGGGAAGAAACAAGCATCATTTTGAGTTCTGGATCGATTATGATGAAGATCTCACTAATCCCAGAGTGCTTGCGGGAATCCGCATGCCGCGTCGCTATGTAGCGGAGATGATCTTTGACAGAGTTTCCGCGTGTAAGGTTTATAAGGGAGCGGATTATACGGATCGGTCTCCCTTGGAATATTATTTATTGGGAAAGTCCCGCTCCTGGTTTATTCATGAGCGGACATCAAAGGAAATGGAATTCCTGCTGCACATGTGGGCGGAAAAAGGGGAGGATGCCACAGTGCGCTATATCCGGGATGTTTATCTCGGATGGCAACATGGAATAAGGGGGTATCTGCATTGCAGAAACGTTCGGTAGATTATTACGACTACAGTCTGCTCGCAATCATTATCTTATTGACAGGGTTCGGGCTCATCATGCTGTATAGTACAAGTGCCTACACGGCGGAACTGAGTTATCAGGACGACATGTATTTCTTTAAGAGACAGGCAGTGTTCTCTATTTTTGCGATCGGTATTGCCGTTGGTGTTTCGCTGATTGATTATCACAGATTGTGGCATGTAGGAGGAACGCTGACCATTGTGTCTATTGTGCTGATGGCTATGGTCATGTGGTCACCTCTCGGTATGACGGTCAACGGAGCAAAGAGATGGCTGAATCTCGGCATCATCAGCTTTCAGCCGTCAGAGGTGGCGAAGATCGCCGCCATTGTATACCTGCCTGTGTGGATCGTTAAGATGGGGCGCAGGTATCGGGGGTTTAAGGCGATTCTGCCTCCCCTCGGAGTCGCAATTGCACTTGCACTGCCGGCTTATCTCTGGACAGACAACCTCAGTACTGCAGTCATTATTTTCCTGATTGCAGCCACGATCATTTTTGTCGCACATCCTAAGAGCGCGGGATTTATCGGGGCAGCGGCAGGCGGAGCCGCGTTGATCGGGATTGCGATCCGTCTGATTGCAAAACAGGCGAATTCAGGCGGTTCGTTTCGTATTATGAGAATTCTGGTCTGGCTGAATCCCGAAGAATATATCGAGGACGGCGGCTATCAGGTTATGCAGGGCTTATATGCCATAGGCAGCGGCGGTATCTTCGGAAAAGGTCTCGGCAACAGTATGCAGAAGCTGGGAACGATTCCGGAGGCGCAGAATGATATGATTTTTTCCATTGTCTGTGAGGAGCTGGGTATCTTCGGAGCGGCGATCGTAATCATGCTGTTTATCTATCTGCTCTACAGACTGTTTATTATTGCGCAGAATGCACCCGATCTTTACGGTGCTCTGATGGTGACAGGTATTTTCGCTCATATTGCCACTCAGGTCATTCTGAATATCTGCGTTGTTTTAAATCTGATTCCCACAACGGGAATTACGCTTCCCTTTTTCAGCTACGGAGGAACCTCCGTCATGCTGATGATGATGGAATTCTCCATTGCGCTGTCGGTCTCCCGTCAGATCAGGATCCGTCAGCAGGAGAGAAATGTCTGGGGAGATTTTGTGCACGAATAAATATCGCAGACCGAAAGCTTTCTTTCTGCGGTGTGTATATTTGAAATGAAAAAAACGTTAAATCAGGAGGAAACAATTATGCTTGAAAAAATGCGAAGCTATATCAGCGAGCAGCTTGGATGTGATCCGAGTGAGATCACACCGGAGACGGATCTTAAGGAGGACCTTGGAGCTGATTCTCTGGATCTGTTTGAGCTGATCATGAATCTCGAGGAGGAGTATGCCATCGATATTCCGCAGGACGATCTCGAGGGCATGAAAAAAATCAGTGATGTCATGGATTATCTGAAAGCACACGGAATTGAAGACTGATCGGGAAAGCAGAGTACTGTCTTTTATGTGAATGCCGGCATGAATATGTCCGGATGCACTCTTTGAAAGGAGGAACAGACTTGGAGCTTCAATACCTTGAAAATGCAATTGAAAACGGCGGAAGAATCGTAGTACTGATGGGACGTCAGGTTGCAGTGGACTGCGGATGTCTGATGTTCCGTGACGGAGATGATGCATATGCGATCGAGCAGGAGTACGGCTATTCTCCTGATGAGATCTTTTCTGCCTCGTTCTATAACACACGCATGGATAAATTTTTCCGGTTTTACAAGGAAAAGATTTTATCCAACGTAGGAGAGCCGGATGACTGCATTCGTGCGATCAAGAAGCTGGAAGATGAAGGAAAAGTGACTGCGGTCGTGACTCGCTCCATTTATGGCTTGACGAGCAGGGCGGGAGTCAAAAACGTGATCGATTTCCATGGCAATATCTACGAGAACAGATGTCCGCACTGCGGAAAAGAATATACGATGGAATACATCCGTGACAGCAAAGGCCTGCCTCACTGCGAGGACTGCGGAACGGTCGTACGTCCGCAGCTCACACTGGATGGTGAGATGATGCCGAACGAAAAGGTCACAAGAGCTGCCAATGAGCTCTCAAAGGCTGACACGATGCTGGTGCTGGGAACCTCAATGGATGAGGCGCTGACACAGCAGTGCATTAACTATTTCAGCGGAAAGAAAATTATTTTAATTAACGAAAGGGAAAACTTCTGGGACAGCCGCGCAGACCTCGTGTATAACTGCAAGCCTCGCGATATTCTTCCCAGGGTGATTTTTAAACGATGATCAAAACAAGATTTGCGCCGAGTCCGACCGGCAGAATGCATGTCGGAAATTTACGTACAGCACTTTACTCATATCTGATCGCAAGACATGCAGACGGCAAATTTATGCTTCGCATCGAGGACACCGATCAGGAGCGCTTCGTGGAGGGAGCAACGGATATTATCTACCGTACTCTGAAGGAAGCGGGAATGACGATCGATGAAGGTCCGGACAATGACGGCGGTGTAGGTCCCTATGTTCAGTCCGAGCGCGTAAAGATCGGTATCTATCAGAAATATGCGGAAAAGCTGATCGAGCAGGGCAATGCCTACTACTGCTTCTGTACAAAGGAGAGACTGGATTCTCTGAAGACAACGGTCAACGGCAAAGAATATGCGATGTACGACAAGCACTGTCTCTCTCTCTCCAGGGAAGAGGTAGAGGAAAAACTGGCTGCCGGCACTCCCTACGTCATTCGTCTCAACGTACCGAGAGAGGGAACGACAACGTTCTCTGATGAGATCTACGGAGATATTACGGTGGATAATGCGGAGCTGGATGATATGATCCTGATCAAGTCTGACGGATATCCGACTTATAATTTCGCAAATGTCATCGATGATCATCTCATGGGCATTACACATGTTGTCCGCGGTAATGAATACCTCTCCTCCAGCCCGAAGTATAATCTACTTTATGATGCTTTCGGATGGGAGGTTCCGGTCTATGTGCATTGTCCGCTGATCACGGATGAGGAGCATCACAAGCTCTCCAAGAGATCCGGACATTCTTCCTTTGAGGATCTTCTCGAGCAGGGCTTTTTGTCAGAGGCGATCGTAAATTATACGGCACTTCTCGGATGGAATCCGACGGACAATCAGGAGATTCTCTCCCTGGATGAACTGATTGCGGCATTTGACTATCGTAAGATCAACAAGTCTCCGGCAGTCTTTGATATCACAAAGCTGAAATGGATGAACGGCGAATATATCAAGAAGATGCCGTTTGATGCATTTATGGAGAAGGCTCTTCCTTATATTCGGGAAACCGTGACAAGGCCCATGGATCCGGAAAAGCTTGGTGCTCTTGCACAGAGCCGTATTGAGATCTTCCCGGACATCAAAGAGCTGCTTGATTTCTTTGAGAGTGTTCCGGAGTATGATATTTCGCTGTATCAGCATAAAAAAATGAAAACAACACCCGAGCTTTCCCTCGATGTACTGAAGGCGGTTCGGCCGGTTCTTGCAGAGACTGAGGATTATTCCAACGATGCGCTGTATGAACTGCTGAAGAACTTTGCTGCAGACAACGGATGGAAGAACGGTCAGGTAATGTGGCCGATCAGAACAGCTGTTTCCGGAAAGGCAATGACTCCGGGAGGCGCAACTCAGCTTATGGAAATTCTCGGAAAGGAAGAATCACTGGATCGTATCGATCGAGCGATTGAAAAGCTGTCTCATGAAAAATGAAAAGCTTTCACATAAAACAGACAGAAACGCATTTGTCTACTATGTGCGTCTGGAAAACAGAAAGGATATGGAACCGGGTGAACTGACCGCATGCGGACGACGTCTTCTCAGACAGGTGCTGCATGCGAAGTATGGCATCAAAGATGAACCTCTGCGGATAGAAAAGATGGAGCACGGGAAACCGTATCTTGCGGATTATCCGAAGATTCAGTATAATTTGAGCCATTCGGGCGATTATCTGGTGCTCGGCCTGGCAGCCATGCCGATCGGAATCGATATTCAGGAAAAGCGTGTCACAGATATTGATAAACTGGGAAAGCGCATTTTTTCCGTAGATGAATATCGTCAGTTTTTGCTGTCTGAAAATCGTCAGGAGGCATTCTTCAGAGAATGGGTCCTGAAGGAGAGTTACGTTAAATGGACCGGAAAGGGACTTTTCCGGGAAGATATCAGGGAACTGCCCATGGATGGATGGTCGCAGTTCCTGTATATCGACAATCAGTATTTTTGTGCTATTCGTGCTGAGCTGCCGCTCGATGTGCATGTAGAGGAAATCAGACTTGAAAATGAATGAAATTGAAAAGCGGCGCACGTTTGCAATTATTTCTCACCCGGATGCCGGTAAGACAACACTGACGGAGAAGTTTCTTCTCTATGGAGGTGCGATCAATCAGGCGGGATCCGTAAAGGGAAAGGCAACGGCAAAGCACGCTGTTTCTGACTGGATGGAGATCGAAAAGCAGAGAGGTATCTCTGTTACATCCTCCGTTCTTCAGTTTAATTACGACGGATACTGTATTAACATTCTGGATACTCCGGGACATCAGGATTTCTCGGAGGATACGTACCGTACGCTTATGGCAGCGGATTCCGCGGTCATGGTCATCGACGGTGCGAAGGGTGTGGAGCCGCAGACAAGAAAGCTCTTCAAGGTCTGCGCACGCAGACATATTCCGATTTTTACATTTATCAACAAGATGGACCGTGATGCCAGAGATTCCTTTGAGCTGGTAGATGAAATCGAGCATGAGCTGGGAATTCCCTGCTGCCCGATCAACTGGCCGATCGGTTCCGGCAAGGGCTTTAAGGGCGTTTTTGACAGAAATACAGAAAATGTTCTTCTGTTCTCCGATACGCAGAAGGGTACAAAAGAAGGACAGGTCACGGATATCTCGATCAGTGATCCGGGTCTGTCGGATTATATCACCGATGACGAGAGAGCACAGCTGATGGATGAGATCGAGCTTCTGGACGGTGCGTCTGCGGAGTTTGATCAGGAAGCAGTGAGTGCCGGAAAGATTTCTCCTGTTTTCTTTGGTTCTGCGCTTACCAACTTCGGCGTAGAAACCTTCCTGCAGCATTTTCTTTCCATGACATCCGCTCCGCTTGCCCGTATGTCGGATCAGGGACTGATCGAGCCGGAGAAAAATGACTTTTCTGCCTTTGTTTTTAAGATTCAGGCAAACATGAATAAAAATCACCGTGACAGAATCGCATTTATGCGTATTGTCTCCGGCCACTATGATGCCAATATGGAAGTCTGGCATGTACAGGGAAAGAGAAAACAGAGACTTTCCCAGCCGCAGCAGATGATGGCGGAAGAGCGCCATATTGTATCCGAGGCCTGGGCAGGAGATATTATCGGTGTATTTGATCCAGGTATCTTCTCCATAGGAGACACCGTGTGTTTGCCGGGACAGGAGTTCCGTTTCGGAGGAATTCCGACATTCTCGCCGGAGCATTTTGCGCGAATCCGTCAGGTTGACACCATGAAGCGCAAGCAGTTTACCAAGGGGGTAGAGGAGATTGCCCAGGAGGGTGCGATCCAGATCTTCCAGGAGCTGCGTGCCGGTATGGAAGAAATTATCGTCGGAGTTGTCGGAGTTCTGCAGCTCGACGTCTTGAAGTATCGTCTTGAGAATGAATATAAATGCGAGATCCGGATGGAGGGGCTCCCCTATGAGTTCATTCGCTGGATCGAAAATCCGGATGAAGTGGATGTGGAGCATCTGGACGGTACAAGCGATATGAAGAAAGTAAAAGACATGAAGGGCAATCCGCTGCTTCTCTTTGTACATGAGTGGAGTGTCGGAATGACGCTCGACAGAAATGAAAATCTCCGGCTTTCCGAATTCGGAGGCTGGGAAGAGGAGGCTTAAAGAAAACACAATGGATAAACTAACGTTTCGTTGGCTGGGACACAGTTGCTTTCAGATTATTCATAAGGGATATACGATTGTGACAGATCCTTATCGGGATGGAAAAGTGCCGGGATATGCGCCTCTGCGAACGGAGGGAGACTTGGTCCTCTCCAGCCACGAACATGATGATCATCACGCAATTGAGAATGTGAAGATCTATGCAGATGCGGATGAGAAGACATGTCCCTGGGAAATATCACAGATTCATTCGTTCCATGACGAAGAAAACGGCAGTCTTCGCGGCAGAAATACGATCTATATTCTGGAGGATGAATCATTTCGCATTGCTTTCATGGGTGACTTCGGATGTGAGCTTTCGGAAGATGATCAAAATAAGCTGATGGGCGTGGATGTGATGCTCATGCCGGTTGGCGGATATTATACGCTGGAACCGGATCGCATCAAGAAGATCGTTGATGAGCTGAAGCCGACGATCCTGATTCCGATGCATTACAGGTTTGCCGATAAGGGTTATCCGACGATCAGCGAATTGAGCGCGTACACGGACCTGTGTGACGATGTCATTCGATATGATGGAAATGAACTCACGATCGGAGACGAATTAAAGCAGCAGACAGCGGTTCTGACCTATCCGGAGTGAGCGGTATAGAACAATTAAGACCTCGGACTTGCGTCCGAGGTCTTGCCGGTTATTCCCTGATAATGAGGTGACTGCATGGTGATAATGCGGTTATTGCGATGAGGCAACAAAGTAAACACATGGTGTTAACAAAAAACAAAGCCAGACATCTTGTGATCAAAAATCAACATGTCCGGCTCCGGTTACATCATTTTTCTTTTTTGTACAGGTCAGAGAGAATCAGCATTTCTACGTAGTTTGATAAAGTGCGTCCCTGCTCGCGTGC
>JAUNAN010000008.1:24270-35626 GCA_030527595.1 Lachnospiraceae bacterium
AAAAAAATAAGTAGAAATTTCTGATTACTTTGTTATAATTACTGTTAACGGAGGTATGAATTATGGCGGAGGATCGCAGTACATATACAATCAAAGAAGATGGAGGTATCGGCACAGTGAAGGTTGCGGATGAAGTAGTTGCCATCATTGCCGGACTGGCAGCAACAGAGGTAAAGGGTGTTGCCTCCATGGCGGGCAATATTACCAACGAGCTTGTTGCAAGGATGGGAATCAAGAGATTATCTAACGGCGTTAAGGTAGATGTAATCGATAATATTGTAACGGTTGATCTGACGCTGAACATTGAGTATGGCTATAACATTCCGGATATCAGCAAAAAGGTACAGGAACGAGTCAAATCTACCATTGAGAGTATGACCGGAATGACAGTTACGGATGTAAATGTCAATATTGCCGGTGTCAACATGGAGAACGCCGAGTAATCGGAACCGGATATACGAAGGCAGCGGCCGTGCGACCCGAAAGTGGCAGGCCGCATTATTTTTTCATAAAATAAAATGATATCTTGCAGATCACAACGGAGATGACATGAGCAGAAGGAAATTACGCGAACAATTATTTAAACTGATTTATCTGTACGCCTTTAACGAGACAGATGAGATGGCGGCACAGATCAGCCTCTATTTTGATAATGCCGAAGAGGTGATTTCGGAAGAAGAAAAAGATTATCTGCGCATGCGTTATCATGAAGTTTCCATCAGAATTCCGGAAATTGATGAAATGCTGAACAGTACCGCGAAAGGATGGAAGACAGACCGGTTTGCAAGCTGCGACCTGGCAATTCTTCGTCTCGCGGTGTATGAGCTGAAGTACGACGAATCTATTCCGCAGGGTGTTGCGATCAATGAAGCGGTAGAACTTGCGAAGATCTACGGTGGAGACGGATCACCTTCCTTTATTAACGGTATTCTTGGTGAAATCGCCAGATTATGAGAGCTTATTCGGTTGGTCAGATCAACAGATATATTAAGGGAATGTTTTTGCAGGACGCGCTTCTCAATGCGGTTGCGGTAAAGGGGGAAGTGTCTAACTGCAAATATCATTCTTCCAATCATATTTATTTTTCAATCAAGGATGAGACAGGAACACTGTCCTGCATCATGTTTGCGGGAGACAGAAGCGGCTTGAAGTTTCCCATGCGCGACGGAGATCAGGTTGTCGTAAGCGGCAGAATAGATATCTATGAGCGTGACGGTAGATATCAGCTCTATGCGAAGGAAATTCGCAGAGAGGGAGCCGGAGAGCTTTATGAGAGATTTCTTGCCCTTCGCAGGGAGCTTGAGGAATCAGGCATGTTCTCACGGGATTACAAACTGCCGATCCCGCGCTATGTGCAGACAGTCGGTGTCGTGACGGCACCTACCGGTGCAGCGATCCGGGATATTGAAAACATTTCAAAACGAAGAAATCCCTATGTTCAACTTATTTTGTATCCTGCGCTAGTACAGGGAAAGGGTGCTGCGGCTTCAATTGCCCGGGGCATCCGTATGCTTGACGCCTATGGAGTCGATGTCATTATTGCAGGCCGCGGGGGAGGCTCATATGAGGATCTCTGGGCGTTTAATGAGAGGGAAGTAGCGGAGGCGATCTTTTCCTGTCAGACTCCTGTGATCTCTGCCGTCGGTCATGAGACAGACGTGACGATTGCAGATTATGTGGCGGATCTTCGCGCTCCGACTCCGTCGGCAGCAGCAGAACTTGCGGTTTTTGATGTTCGTTCCTTTTATGAGGAGTGTGCGGGAAAAAAGAGAGAGATCCTTCAGGCATGGAACAATAAGCTGAGCCGTGCCCGCAATCATCTGCGGTGGTATGAGGCAACTTTTTCGGGCAAAAACCCTGCCGTCCGTCTGGTGGATCAAAGACGCAGACTGGCGGATCTTGAGATTGCATTTTCGAGAGCGATGGAAGGCCGTCTGCAGGCTGCTTCCGATCGCAATGAGGAAAGCGCCGAAAGAATGAGGGATGCGCTTCGGGAAACTCTGATGGAGAGAAAACGAAAATTTATGCTGATGATCACTCGCATGAAGGGTCTTGATCCGTTAGACAGACTGAGACAGGGGTATGCATATACGGAAAATCAGGAGGGTATGAACATCAGAAGTGTTCGTGACACACAAAAGGGCGATATGCTCACGATCCATGTGACTGACGGTCTGATTCATACCAGAGTAGAATGCACGGAACAGGCAGAAAGAGAACAATGATATGATGGAAGGAAAAGAAAAGCAGGCGGAAGAAAGCAGATCCGTGGAAGAAAATTTTGCCCTCCTTGATGATATGATTAAAAAGATGGAGAGCGAAGATGTTACGCTGGAGGAGAGTTTTCAGCTTTATCAGCGCGGCATGCAGGTTCTGAAGGAAGTCGGTCAGACAATTGACGGATATGAGAAGCAAATCCGCATCCTGAACGGATCCGGAGAAACGGAAGAGATGGAATGAAAAAGAGACTGGATATTATTCTTACAGAAAGAGGACTGGCTGCATCCAGGGAAAAGGCGAAGGCTTTGATCATGTCCGGTATCGTCTATGTGAACGGTATGAAGGAGGATAAGGCCGGTACTTCCTTCCAGGATACAGAGGAACTTCAGATCGAGGTGCGCGGAAAAACACTGAAATATGTGAGCAGGGGAGGCCTGAAGCTGGAGAAGGCGGTGGATGCCTTCGGGCTTTCACTTCAGGATAAGACCTGTCTCGATATAGGAAGCTCTACGGGCGGTTTTACGGACTGTATGCTGCAGAACGGTGCACGTCATGTCTATGCTATTGATGTCGGCAGGGGACAGCTCGACTGGGGGTTAAGACAGGATCCGAGAGTGACCTCCATGGAGAAGACAAACATCCGCTACGTTCTTCCGGAACACGTGGGTGAGCCCGGCGATTTTGCGAGCATCGATGTTTCTTTTATTTCACTGAAGAAGGTACTGATTCCCGTCCGTGATCTCTTGAAGGAAGACGGAGAGATCGTCTGTCTGATCAAGCCTCAGTTTGAGGCGGGAAGAGAAAAAGTAGGGAAACATGGCGTTGTGCGTGATCCGGCTGTGCATGAGGAGGTAATCACCTCTGTGGTACTCTATGCGGAATCTATTCAGCTTACGCCTGTCGAACTCAGCTACTCGCCGATCAGAGGGCCGGAGGGCAATATCGAATATCTGCTGCACCTCTACAGGAGTGCGGCTGAAAAAGCAGCCTGTGTGACACCGGAGCTCATTTCAGAGACCGTAAAAGCGGCACACGGAGAGCTTGACTGAAGGTAAAACGATGGAGCATTTTACAATTCTGAGAAATACAGACAAGCCGGATACACGCACCGTTGCGGAAGATATCAGTGCATATCTGCGTTCTTACGGAAAAGAGACTCTTGTTTGTCTGGATGGAAGTGAAATACCGGATAACACTGACTGCGTGCTGGTGCTCGGCGGAGACGGTACGCTGCTGCGTGCTGCAAAGGCTGTTGTGGGCAGACAGATCCCGCTGCTCGGCATAAACCTGGGAACACTCGGCTATCTTGCGGAAGTAGACGTTCCGAGAGTGAGACCGGCACTGGATAAGCTGATCGCCGAGGAGTATCAGATCGAGAAGCGAATGATGCTGACAGGACAGATCATTCACGACGGTGAGGTTATTTATAAGAGCGAAGCGCTCAACGATATTGTTCTGAGACGAAAGAAGCCGATGCGCACCTTCGTTTTTCGCAATTCTGTCAACGGTATTTATCTGAATGAGTACAGGGCAGACGGGATGATCGTATCAACGGCAACCGGATCTACGGGCTACAGTCTTTCTGTCGGCGGACCGATCGTATCACCTTCGGCAAATCTTATGCTTATGACTCCTATTGCGGCTCACGTTCTGAACACGAGAAGCGTCATTCTGTCCGAGGATGATCAGGTTGAGGTCGAGATCGGAGAGGGAAAGACCGGAAGCTGCAAAAAAGCAGCGACGGTTTCTTTTGACGGAAGCGAGCAGCATTATCTGGATACAGGCGACAGAGTCTTGATCCGGCGTGCAAATAAGAGCACGCGTATTTTAAAAATTAACAATATCAGTTTCCTGGAGGTTCTGAGAAGAAAGCTGTCGGAATGAAAGGCGGGAATACATGAAAAATGCGCGCCATGAGCAGATCTTAAAACTTATCACGGAATATGAAATAGAGACCCAGGAGGATCTTGCGGAAAAGCTGAATGAGAGCGGATTCGCTGTTACCCAGGCAACTGTGTCCCGGGATATCCGCCAGCTGATGCTTCGAAAGGTTCAGGGGACGAAAGGACGTCTCAAATACGCGACTGCCGGTGAGACGGATCCCGAGAATCTCGCGAGAAAATATAAGCGGGTTTTGGCAGATGCCTATGTTTCTTCGGATGTTTCACAGAACATTCTGGTGATCCATACGGTTTCGGGGATGGCTATGGCTGCTGCTGCGGCACTGGACTCTCTGGACTGGAGCGAACTGCTGGGGAGCATCGGCGGAGATGACACGATCATGTGTGTGCTTCGCAGTCCGGAGGATGCGGATACGGTCGTGCGCCGCATTCAGTCGATTATTTGAAACTATCGTATTACGAGTAACGCAATGGTGCGGCAGTCAGAGCGAAGCCGGCTGCAGGGAGAGTATATGCTGAGAAATCTTCATATCAAAAATCTGGCACTGATCCGCGAGGTGGATGTGGATTTTGCCGATGGTCTGAATATTCTGACCGGAGAGACCGGTGCCGGAAAATCAATCATCATTGATTCGATCGGACTTGCGCTTGGCGGCAAGGTTCAGAGGAATCTTGTGAATACCGACGACGCACCCGCTCTTGTGGAACTTGTCTTTGAGGAGACAAATGAAGACACCCTCGGTTCGCTTCGGGAGATGGGGATCGATACGGAGGACGGTGTTGTTTTCATTTCCCGGAAGATCAGGGACGGAAGATCCCAGCTGCGCATAAACGGAGAGACAGTTACCGCACAGGAGGTCAGAAGGGCATCGTCTCTTTTGATTGATATTCACGGGCAGTCAGAGCACCAGAAGCTTCTGAGAGGGGAGCATCAGCTCAGTCTCATTGATGAGTACGGCAAAGAGCGGATCGCACCTGTCAGGGCGAAGGTCGCTGAGTGCTATCACCGCTATGCGGAGATCCGCACAAAGCTCGGTGCGGAAGAGGTAACAGAGGAGGAGCGTGCCAGACAGATTTCCTTCCTCACGTTCGAAATAGATGAGATCGATCATGCAGAGCTGGAGATCGGTGAGGATGAGCTCCTGGAAAAGAGCTATCGCCGCATGACGAATGCAAAGCGGATCGTAGAAGCTGCTTCCGGAGCACATGCACTGACAGGATATGAGGAGGGCGCCGGAGAGTCGATCGGGCGCGCTATGCGTCTCCTTGCCTCTGTCAGCAGCTATGATGAGGAGCTGGAGGAGATCTCCGCATCTCTGACGGAAGTGGATGATCTTCTGAATGATTTTAACCGCTCTCTGAGCGATTATCTTGACAGTCTGTCTTTTGAGGAGGAGGAATTCCGCAAGACAGAGGACCGGCTGAATGTGATCAACCGCTTAAAATCCAGATTCGGTGATTCCATCGAAAAGATTCTTGCCTATCGCGATGCAAGGATGGATGAGCTTGCTGAACTCAGGAATTACGAGGAATCGCGCGAGGAGCTCAAAAAGCAGGAGACGGTCATAAGAAGTGAGCTGGAGAAGCTCTGCGGAGAGCTGACGGGACTCAGAGCGGAATACGGAGAGAAATTTGCCGGGGAGGTGCGCAGGCAGCTCGCAGATCTGAATTTTGCGCGCGCGGACTTCGCTGTGGAATTTACCGAGACACCCGATTTCGGCGTGCACGGAAAGGACGCGGTAAGTTTTGTTATTTCCACAAATCCGGGATCACCGAGACTGCCCTTGAATAAAGTGGTTTCGGGAGGTGAGCTCTCCCGAATCATGCTGGGAATCAAGACGATGTTTGCCGATACGGATACCACGGATACGCTGATTTTTGATGAGATCGATACGGGTATCAGCGGGCGCACGGCTCAGAAGGTTGCGGAGAAGATGGCGGCCATCGCGCGTCATCATCAGGTGCTCTGTATCACGCATCTGCCGCAGATCGCGGCGATGGCGGATACGCATTATGCGATCACCAAGGATGTCTCCGAGGAGAGCGCAATCACGAACATCGACCCGCTCAGCGAAGAGGAAGCGGTTATGGAAATTGCCCGTATTCTCGGAGGAGCGGAGATCACGGAGATTACCCGCAACTCGGCAGCCGAAATGCGTGAGATGTGTCGACAATATAAAGCGGATGTTTTATAATTAAAACAATTATTGCCCGAGGGCAAATCCGAAAGCGGAGGAAAGTTTAGATGAAAAATATTCTTTTTGTTGCTTCAGAATCCGTGCCGTTTATCAAGACAGGAGGACTGGCAGACGTTGTAGGATCTCTTCCTAAGACTCTGGACAAGAGATACTTTGACTGCCGTGTAATTCTTCCCTACTATTCCTTTATGGATCAGAAGTGGAAGGACATTCTTGAATATAAGACGAACTTCTACATGGATTTCAACTGGAACAGCTGTTATGTCGGTATTTTTGAGTGCGTCTACGAAGGTGTCCATTTCTATTTTATTGATAATCAGGACTATTTCTCCGGAGACAGACCTTATGCGGGAATGCCTTACGACCTGGGAAGATTTGCCTTCTTCTCTAAGGCTGCGCTCTCTATTCTGCCGAGCATCGATTTCCGACCGGATGTGATTCACTGTCACGACTGGCAGACAGGTCTCGTTCCGGTATATCTGAGCAACTCTTTCCAGGAGAATGAATTCTATCGCGGAATCAAGACCGTGATGACGATCCACAATCTGAAATTCCAGGGAATCTGGGATATGGATTCCGTAAAAAATATCGTCGGGCTGCCTGATTATTACTTTACTCCCGACAAGCTGGAATATAAGAAGGATGCAAATCTGCTGAAGGGCGGTCTTGTCTATGCAAATGCAATTACGACCGTCTCCAACACTTATGCAGAAGAGATCAAGATGCCGTATTACGGAGAGGGACTTGACGGTCTTATGCGGGCCAGAGAGCATGATCTTCGCGGAATCGTGAACGGTATCGACTATGACCTGTTTAATCCGGCAACGGACTCTCTGATTTACAGAAATTATGATTCCGGTAATTTCCGTAAGGAGAAGGTAAAGAACAAGACAGCTTTACAGGCTGATCTCGGTCTTGAAGTAGATCCGAAGACTATGCTGATCGGCATTGTCTCCCGTCTGACGGATCAGAAGGGCTTTGATCTGATCGCCTATGTCATGGATGAGCTCTGTCAGGACGGTGTACAGTTTGTCGTACTGGGAACCGGTGAAGAGAGATATGAAAATATGTTCCGCCACTTTGCATGGAAATACAGCGGAAAGGTATCGGCACAGATCTATTACAATGAGGCTCTTTCTCACAAGGTTTATGCCGCATCCGATGCTTTCCTGATGCCGTCCCAGTTCGAGCCCTGCGGCCTGTCCCAGCTCATGTCTCTGCGCTACGGCACACTGCCCATCGTCAGAGAGACGGGCGGTCTGAAGGATACCGTAGAGGCTTATAACGAGTATGAGGGAACCGGAACGGGCTTCTCATTTGTGAATTACAATGCCCATGAGATGATGGCAACTGTCCGCTATGCGGAGAAGATCTACTATGATCGAAAGCGGGAGTGGAATAAGATCATTGATCGTGCCATGAATAAGGATTTCTCCTGGCACAATTCCGCACTGCAGTATCAGGAGCTGTATGACTGGCTCATCGGCTGATCGACTATTTGCGCGGCCTGTCCCTTTTGCGGGGCGGGCTGCTTTCCTTTTTCGCTGTTCCGATATTTTTATTCGAACACACGTCAAATTCTCTTATTTTCTTTGCATATCTTTATTTTACCCCGTTATGATTTGGATAAATGCCGCCCTTGCAAAGATGAAAAGAACTTTCGCAGGCACGGCATCAGCTGCTTCGCGTCCTCCTGACGAAAAACAGGAAATCATGATTGACAAGAAGCCTGCAAAGTAGTATCTTACCAATAGATGCGAACAAACGTTCGCTTAATAAAGGAGTACAGACATGGTGAAGAAAGCAGACGCATCCGTTTTAAACGGAGCAATTTCCGCAGAAAAAGAAAAAGCGCTCGAGGCTGCAATCAGCCAGCTTGAGAAAGAATTCGGCAAAGGCGCCGTGATGAAGCTCGGCGATTCCTCTGAGAATATGAATGTAGAAACCGTACCGACAGGTTCTCTGTCACTGGATATCGCTCTCGGTCTCGGCGGTGTTCCGAAGGGAAGAATTATTGAGATCTACGGACCGGAATCCAGCGGTAAGACGACCGTGGCACTGCACATGGTTTCTGAGGTTCAGAAGAGGGGAGGCATTGCGGGCTTTGTAGATGCCGAGCACGCTCTTGATCCGGTATATGCAAAGAATATCGGCGTTGATATCGATAATCTCTATATTTCTCAGCCTGATTCCGGAGAGCAGGCGCTTGAGATCGCCGAGACAATGGTGCGCTCGGGTGCCGTTGATATTATCGTAGTGGACTCGGTCGCTGCCCTGACTCCGCAGGCGGAAATTGACGGAGATATGGGTGACAGCCACGTGGGACTTCAGGCACGCCTTATGAGTCAGGCTCTGAGAAAGCTGACAGCTGCAGTCAGCCGTACGAGATGTATCGTCATCTTTATCAATCAGCTTCGTGAGAAGATCGGTGTTATGTTCGGAAATCCGGAGACGACTACCGGTGGACGCGCACTGAAATTCTATTCTTCTATCCGAATGGATGTCAGAAGAATCGAAACCCTGAAAGCCGGCGGCGAGATGATCGGAAACCGCACCAGAATCAAAATCGTGAAAAACAAAGTGGCTCCGCCGTTTAAGGAAGCTCAGTTCGACATCATGTTCGGAAAGGGAATTTCCAAGGAAGGAGATATTCTGGACCTTGCAGTTGGAAAGGATATCGTGGATAAGAGCGGTGCCTGGTTTGCCTACCTCGGAGAAAAGATCGGACAGGGCCGTGAGAATGCCAAGCTGTATCTGGCGGCACATCCGGATGTGATGGAGGAGATCGATCATAAGGTAAGAATTGCCTATGGTCTGATCCCGGATGACGCTGCCAGTGCAGAGGACCCGGCGGGCGAGATCGATGGATGATCTGACAAGAGCAAAAAAGTATGCACTATATCTGCTGACGGATATGGACCGGTCGGAGCATCAGCTTCGCGAAAAGCTGAAGAAAAAAGAGTACAGCGAAGAAATCGTTGAGGAAACAATCCGCTATGTAAAATCTTTCGGCTATATTGATGATAAGCGCTATATCCGTCGGTTCACGGAAGTTTCTCTTGAGGGGAAAAGTCTTCGAAGGATCAAATATGATCTGATCAGGAAGGGACTGGACCGGGATCTGATAGATGAGACTATACAGGAGATCGGGGATATCGATCAACGATCGCTGATCCGGACTTTAGCGGAAAAAAAGTATCGCTCCTTAAAGCACGAGGATCCGAATCGATATAGAAAAACGGCGCAGTTTCTTGCGGGTAAAGGATTTTCATCGGAGGACATTTTTCAGGTGCTGGATCATCTGAAGGAGATTTCATCCGATGAGGATTAAATAAGATGAGAAGAGCAGTGAGGCGTATATCGCAGCACTGTTCTTTTATTTTTATGGCAGAGCTTCGGAAGAGTCTGCAAAGGAAATAAGCGGGAAAATGACTCGCGGACGGCATGCTTGCATGCGGACACAATATTCTTTATAATAACATCAAATATGCATTCCGATAGAATTGAGGGAGAGATCCGTACTCTGTACTCTCATATAGAGAATGAATAAGAGGAGGTAAGTTCATTTCAGAGAACCGCTGCGGTTTACTGCTTTGAACCGGCCAGATAAGGAGAAAGATAAAGCATGAAGAAAATCAACGCATGGAACACATATGATCTTAAGATGCAGAAAGAGTGCGACACCTTTGCAGACGCATATCGTGTCTTTTTAGATGATTGCAAGACAGAGAGAGAATGCATTGACCGGTTTGTCTGTGAAGCGGAAGATGCGGGATATATCGAACTTGCACGTGTTATCGAGGAAAAGAGACAGCTTAAGCCAGGAGACCGGGTTTATGCGGTATGGATGAACAAGTCCATTGTTCTCTTTGAGATCGGAAAAAGACCGATGGAGGAAGGAATGAATATTCTCGGTGCTCACATCGACTCTCCGAGACTGGATGTCAAACAGAATCCGCTTTATGAGGACGGCGGCTTCGCATATCTGGATACGCATTATTACGGCGGTATCAAAAAATATCAGTATGTTGCGAGACCTCTTGCGATCCATGGTGTGATCGTTAAGAAGAACGGAGAGACTGTGGAACTCAGAATCGGCGAGGACGAGTCGGATCCGGTGTTCTTCGTCTCTGATCTTCTCATTCATCTTGCGCAGGAGCAGATGGAAAAGCGCGCATCCAAGGTGATCGAGGGTGAAAACCTGGATCTGATCGTCGGCAATCAGCCGATCCGTATTACCGCTGATACGAAGAAGGGCAGCGAGGGTAAGGAACCCTCAGGTAAAGAGGATGTGAAACAGGCTGTTCTGGATCTTCTGAGAGAAAGCTATGGAATAGAGGAGGAGGATTTTGAGTCTGCGGAGCTTGAGATCGTACCGGCAGGAAAGGCCAGGGAAGCAGGCTTTGACAGAAGCATGATTCTTGCTTACGGTCAGGATGATCGTGTGTGTGCATTTCCTTCTTTCCGCGCACAGCTTGCCGTGAGAAATCCGGAGCGTACCTCTGTGTGCCTCCTTGTCGATAAGGAGGAGATCGGCAGTGTCGGTGCAACAGGTATGCGCTCCCGCTTCTTTGAGAATGCACTCGCTGAGGTGATGGCATTGATGGGAGAATACAGTGAACTGGCAATGCGCCGTGCCCTGGCGAACAGCTGCATGCTCTCTTCGGATGTGAGCAGCGCATACGATCCGCTCTATGCTTCTTCCTTTGACAGAAAGAATGTAGCTTATCTCGGAAACGGTCTGGTATTTAATAAATTTACCGGCTCCAGAGGAAAGTCCGGATCGAATGATGCCAATGCGGAGTACATCGCTCATTTAAGAGGAATTTTCGATGAGGCAGATATCCGGACTCAGACTGCAGAGCTGGGCAGGGTCGATCTTGGCGGCGGCGGAACCATCGCTTATATTCTGGCTCTTTACGGCATGAATGTCATTGACAGCGGTGTTGCGGTACTGAACATGCATGCGCCTTATGAGGCTACCAGCAAGGCCGACCTTTATGAGGCATATCGTGCCTATCAGGTATTCCTGGAGAA
>JAUNAN010000009.1 GCA_030527595.1 Lachnospiraceae bacterium
GACGAGGCTCGACACGGCAAGGCATTCAAGGGTCTGCATGACAGATACTTCGGTAAATAATGAAACCCGGCACAGGGTGTTTGAAGGAGGAAGCGGAGAAATCCGCTTCCTCTTTTTTGTGTGATAAGCCGGCAGGCAGAAGCCGTGCTTGCACGAGCTTCTATCTGCCGGCCAACAGACATCGAGCTGTAAAGCGAGATGCCTGTGTGTCACACGAATCGAGTAGGAGGATCCTCCTACTCGATTATGAACAAACGCTTAAAACCATAGAGGTTGAAAATAAACGATAATTAGCGTATATTTGTTATGACTATAACATTCTTTTAAAGGAGAAAGCATGGCGAATAAAGGCAAATATTATATGACTACGGCGATTGCCTACGCTTCCGGTAAGCCGCATATCGGTAATACATATGAAATCATTCTGGCAGATGCCATTGCACGGTTCCGCAGACAGGAGGGTTACGATGTATTCTTCCAGACAGGAACAGACGAGCATGGACAGAAGATCGAGAATCGCGCCAAGGAGAACGGAAAGACTCCGAAGGCTTATGTCGATGAGACTGCAGGAGAAATCAAGAGAATCTGGGATCTCATGAATACTTCCTACGACAAGTTTATCCGTACAACGGATGAAGACCATGAGAAGCAGATCCAGAAGATCTTCAAGAAGCTCTATGATCAGGGCGATATCTACAAGGGCTATTATGAAGGTATGTATTGTACCGAGTGCGAGTCCTTCTATACAGAGTCCCAGCTTGTGGACGGCAAGTGCCCGCTCGACGGCTGTGAAGTCCATCCGGCAAAGGAAGAGGCATACTTCTTCAAAATGAGCAAATATGCGGATGCGCTGATCAAGCATATCGAGGAGCATCCGGAATTTATTCAGCCGGAGTCCAGAAAAAATGAAATGATCAATAATTTCCTGAAGCCGGGCCTTCAGGATCTTTGTGTGTCCAGAACTTCCTTTACATGGGGCATTCCAGTCGATTTCGATCCGAAGCATGTCACCTATGTGTGGCTGGATGCACTCTGCAACTACATCACCGGTATCGGCTATGATGCGGACGGCAATCATTCTGATCTTTATAAGAAGAACTGGCCGGCAGATCTGCATCTGATCGGCAAGGATATCATTCGTTTCCATACCATTTACTGGCCGATCTTCCTGATGGCAATGGGCGAACCGCTTCCGAAGCAGGTGTTCGGTCATCCGTGGCTGCTTCAGAGCGGCGGCAAGATGAGTAAATCCAAGGGAAATGTCATCTATGCAGATGATCTTGCCGAGCTCTTTAATGTGGACGCAGTCCGCTATTTCTGTCTGCATGAGATGCCGTTTGAGAATGACGGTGTGATCTCCTATGATCTCATGGTAGAGAGATGGAACTCCGAGCTCGCAAATACCATGGGCAATCTGGTAAACCGCACGATCGCCATGAGCAACCAGTATTTCGGCGGAAAAGTCGTAAACACCGGCGTCTCCGATGATCAGGGCATCGATGCGGATCTGAAGCAGACCTTAGCGGGTACTGTTGCCAGAGTAGAGGCGAAAATGGAAAAACTGCGCGTTGCGGACGCAGTGACGGAAGTCTTTAA
The DNA here is from genome assembly GCA_030527595.1 of Lachnospiraceae bacterium. Lineage (GTDB taxonomy): Bacteria > Bacillota > Clostridia > Lachnospirales > Lachnospiraceae > Chordicoccus. Next base: position 1,597 of record JAUNAN010000009.1, read on the forward strand.
TCTGTTCAAGAGATGCAATAAATATATCGATGAGACAGAGCCGTGGAAGCTTGCAAAGGATGAGTCCGCAAGAGACCGTCTCGCTTCGGTTCTTTATAATCTGCTTGACGGCATCCAGACAGGTGCCTCTCTTTTAAGCTCATTCATGCCCGAGACGGCAGAGAAGATCCTGGCGCAGATCTGTGCACCGCAGATCTCCTATGAGGATCTTGCGCATACAGAAAATTATCCGGCTGAGGGTCAGGTGACCGATCATCCGGAGATCCTGTTCACGAGACTGAAGCTGAACGATGTTATGGCTAAGGTTGAGGAACAGCAGAAGAAAAACGGCATCAAGCCTCAGAAGGAAGAGGCGGCAGAAGAAAAGCCGGCAGAGACAGCAGAGGTCTCCTATTCCCACAAAGAAGTATGTACTTATGATGATTTTGCACGCTGCGAATTCCGTGTGGGAGAGATCATTGCCTGCGAAGAGGTGAAGAAGTCCAAGAAGCTTCTCTGCAGCAAGGTCGATCTCGGAGACAAAACCGTACAGATCCTTTCCGGACTGCGTCCGCAGTATACACCGGAAAAAATGATCGGTAAGAAGGTCATGGTCATTGAAAATCTTGCTCCCCGCAAGATGGCGGGACTGGAATCTCAGGGTATGATCCTCTGTGCAGAGGGACCGGACGGCAAACTGTCCATCATGGTTCCGGATGATGCATCCGTTCCGGGCGGATCAGAGATCGGCTGATTATGATTTTTGATACACATGCACATTACGACGACAGTGCTTTTGATGCGGACAGGGATGAGATCCTTAGGTCTCTTCCCGACCGCGGCGTCGGGAGAGTGATCGATATTGCCGCATCTCCTTCCGGACTTGAAAGAGTAAAGGCAGTTTCGGAAAGCTGTCCCTACGTGCGCGCGGCCTACGGCATTCACCCTGATGAGGTGGGAGCTATGGATGCGGCACTGATGGAACGCCTGCGGGAACTGCTTGCTTCACCGAAGGCAGTCGCTGTCGGAGAGATCGGTCTGGATTATCACTGGAATGTTGAACCTCATGAGGTTCAGCAGCACTGGTTCCGGGAACAGGTGAAGCTGGCTCTGGAGATATGCAAGCCGGTTTTTGTTCATTCCAGGGCAGCTGCAGAGGATACCATGCAGCTCATCGGGGAGCTTTACGGACCAGAGGGCCCCGGACATGCCGCACCGCAGAAGGGAATCATTCATGCCTATTCCTATTCTTTAGAGCAGGCAAAAGCATATACAGAGATGGGCTTCTGTCTGGGAATCGGCGGCGTTGTTACATTTAAAAATGCAAAGAAACTGAAGAAAGTAGTCACGGAAATCCCACTGAAGCATCTGGTTCTGGAAACGGATGCTCCGTATCTGACTCCCGAGCCGCACAGAGGAGAGAGAAACGCTTCCTTCTATCTGCATGAGGTCGTGCGTACGATCGCGGAGCTGAAACAGATATCGGAAGAAGAAGTTGAGCGGGTGACCTGGGACAATGCCTGCCGTCTGACAGGAGAAGATTAAACTATGGAAAATAAAAAAACAGAGAGCGGATGCATGGATATGAATTTCATGGAGCTGTTCCGCATGCTGGTGAAGAGGATCCCGCTGATTCTGCTTGCGGCAGTGGTGGGAGCGCTTGCGGTCTATGGAGCTGCAAAGGCAAATGCCTCGGATAATTATACCAGCACCGGAAGCCTCTACATGATGGCGAAGCAAACCAGCGGAAACGATTCCCTGAATCCATATTGGAACGGTTATACGGAAAACGATCTGGATGCCGGAAATCTGCTCACGGTAGATACGGTTGAGATCATTCAGAGCACATCTGTTCTGGAGGAGGTCATTTCCAATCTCGGCCTCACTGAGAAACTCACGGTTTCGAAGCTTGCCGGCATGATCAAGGTGACGAGAGTTTCGGATGCGCGAATCGTGAAAATATCTCTGACAACAGGTGACGGTGCACTTGTGCAGAGCCTGACAGAAGAGATCCTTGAGGTTTCCGCAAAGAAGCTGGAGTCTCTCATGGCTTACGCAGATGTTACTATTCTCGATCATGCGAGCAAACCTGTGGCATCCGCAAACTTCAAGGGAAAGAAGAAGGCAGTGATGGGCGGCGGAATCGGCGCAGCCCTTGCGATTCTGATCCTTCTGATTCGTTATCTGAGTGACGACACACTTCATTTTGAGGACGACTCCGAGAGATATCTCGGTATTCCCTGCGTCGGCGTTCTTCCGCTTCGCAAAGACAAGGCGAAGGATATCGATGCAAAGATGCGGACCGCGGTGAGAAATCTCCGGGCAAACGTGTATCTGGCAGACGGAGACAAGCGCGTGTTTGCCGTTGTTTCTTCTACTAAGGGAGAGGGAAAGACCACTGCGGCAGCGTCTCTGGCACTTGCCCTTGCCGAATCCGGCAAAAAGACACTTTATCTGGACACAGACAGCTTTTCTCACCAGCTTCCGGCTTCTCTGGGCATTTCCGGAGAGGGAGCGGGATTGTATGATGTTCTTGCAGGCAGAGCAGATGCGAAGGACGCGATCAGAGCTTCCGTGGCAGAGAATCTGTTTGTAATGACGGCAGGTCGTGAGGCAAATGCGGATCTTCTGGAAGCAGCTTCTTATCCGGAGCTGATCGCAAATGTACGCGGACAGTTTGATTATGTTCTGGCAGACACGGCTGCTCTGAGTGAGTCTCCGGAGGGAATCATAGCGGCATCCCTGTGCGACAGTGCGCTGCTGGTTGTGGAGGCCGGAGGCGTGAGTGCCGGTCGTGTAGATGCTGCGGCACAGAGGCTGAACCGTTCGGGCTGCCCGGTTTTCGGCGTGGTGCTGAATATGGCGGAAAAGGACAGAAATTGAGCAACATAACACGTAAGAGCGCAGGGAAATGCAGAAAATATACTGCAGAAATCGTACTTCTGGGAATCGCGGTGCTGCTTTGTGTGTTCATTTTTCTGATTCCGTCCGGGAAAAGCGGGACAGAAGAAACCCCGTTCGCGGCGGATATTGAAGCAGTAAGCTCTGTTTCCGGAGAATCGATGCTTCCGGAAGACTCGGTGGAAGAGATTCCGACGGAGGAGATACCGACAGCTGTGATCAGCGAGGAGGCCGAGTCTGAGGCGAGGGAGAGAGAAGAATCCGCAAATAACACCAATCAGCGGAATGCTCCCCGTATCTATCTGACCCAGTACACGCTGGTGCTTGAACCGGATGATGAATTTGATCCGATTGATTATTTGGCATATCTCTGGGATGACCGCACCTCAAAAGGGGAACTTTTACAGAGAATGCAGATCAGCGGTATGGAAAGTCTCTCGGAACCGGGAGTGCATGAAGTAATATATACGGTATTTGACGGACAAAAGCACAGCTCGCATGAAACGGTGCTGACAGTCCTTGTAGAGGAGCGGTCCTGACTGTATACGGATTGCTTTTTGGGGAATCTAACATAACGGAGGGGAAATAATGAGCAGACAGAATGATGACAACTGGCAGGGAAACGATCGTCATCAGGTGAGCGGCAGAAATGCGGATTATTCCGGCCGCCCGGAAGGCGGCACCCAAAGAAGTGACAGCAGATACGGAACAGGCGGAAGCTACAGCAGAACTTCCTATGATGCTGGAAACAGCGGAAAAGTGATGATGCCTGCGGATGTAGAGCGGGCAAGAAGAGCTGCCGAGGCGAGAAACGGCGGAAGAGGCGCTTACGGAAGAACTCAGCGTCCCGCATCGGGAGGAACAGCTCCGGGCAGAAGCCGCGGATCGCAGTACAGAGACGGGTCGCAGTACAGAGACGGTGCGCCGCGCAGGAGCAGTGCGGGAAGACCTGAGGGCAGAAGCAGAAGCACTGCGGACAGCAGGGGCAGAAGCGGAAGCAGTGCCCGCAGAAATGCAGCGGGCGTTTCCGGAAACCCGAGAAACAGAAGACCGAACAGGGGCGGAGGCATGCTGGTCAAGATCGCACTTGCCGTGGTGATTCTGCTTGCGGTCGTTCTTACCGCAATGATCGTGTATGTAAACGGAAAGATGAATCAGATCAACCGCATCGATAAGAGCGCTGAGTCTCAGGTGGCCAGAGAGGATGAGACCTTTGAGACGGATGAGGATGCCGGCTCTGATACAATGGCCGCTGAAGAGGTTGACTGGAATAATGTAAATGTCGATGTCATGAAGGACGCTGATGTTGTCAATATTCTGCTGATCGGACAGGACAGAAGAGACGGTGAGGGACGGACCAGATCCGACTCTATGATCATTGTCAGTATCAATACGGAACGCGATGAGCTGATCCTGACTTCGGTCATGCGTGATATGTATGTGCCGATCACGGGATACAGCGATAACCGCATTAATACGGCATATCAGCTCGGCGGCATGACACTTCTGGATCAGGTGATCGAGGAAAATTTCGGAATCCATATCGACGCCAACGTGGAGGTGGATTTTGACGGCTTTGTTGCTGCCATGACAGAAGTCGGAGATCTGAACATCGAACTGAGAGCGGAAGAGGCGGAATATCTGAATACCGAGACTGACTGGGTTGAGGAAGCAGGCTTCTCCGGAGAAGGCTGGACTCTTCACGAAGGTCTGAACGCCATGACGCCGGAGCAGGCGCTTGCGTATGCCCGTACCCGCTATGTCGGAAACTCTGATTATGAGCGTACGGAGCGCCAGAGAAAGGTGCTTGTGGCTGCATATGAAAACGTTAAGCATCTGTCTCTGACGGAAACGATCGCGCTGGCAGATAAGATCTTCCCGAATTTCACAACGGATATGACGAATGATCAGATTCTTGGATACGTCTACAATATCGTGACCAATAACATGACGATCGGGGATACCTACCGTATTCCGGCAGACGGCCTGTATGAGGACCAGACCATCAACAGCATGGCAGTCCTTGTGCCGGACCTTGCAGCGAATGCATCGTATCTGCAGGAGATCATTTACGGAAACGGCACGGCATCCGATTCGGAGGATACAGCCGCAGAGTACGGAGAACAGACGGAAACTGCGGACGATACAACAGCTCAGGAGAACAGCGAAGCGGCGGATGCGATCGAGGCGCTGCCGCTTAGCTGAACGAGGATAACAATGCAGAATCAACAGCTTTTAACACTCACGGAAATGCAGCAGGTTTATCTGGAGATGCTGATCGAGTTTGATGCACTCTGCCGCAAGTATAATCTGCGGTATGACCTGTGCGGCGGTTCTATGCTGGGAGCAGTCCGTCACAAGGGATTTATTCCCTGGGATGACGACATTGATGTTTCGCTGCCGAGACCGGATTACCGGAGACTTCTCGGCCTCTACCTGAAGGGAAAGCTGGAGCTGCCCGGTCACCGTGATCTGATCATGTTCAACAATAAGACCTTTGCCCGCCATTATGCCCGCTACATCAGATATGATGTTAAGCGGACACCGGATATGGCGGAGGAGGATGACTGCCCGTATATCGGACTGGATATTTTTGCCGTGGACGGTCTCCCGTCGCGCGAACCCGCACTTTCACGGGAGATCTTTACGATCAGGCAGCTGCGCAGATGCCTGCTCACAAGCGTGGAAAAAGCAGGCACCAGCAGAAAGGGAAAGCTGGCCGCGGCAGTCAAGGACATTTATCGTCCCGCCCTCAAGAAGTTCGGCAGCTATCGCCTGGCGGCCATGCTCGACAGAGAATGCAGACGCGTGGACTACGAGACCGCGGAATATGTCGGCATTGCGAACGGTATGTACGGGAAGAAGGAGAGATGGCTCAAGAAGGACATGCTTCCTCAGAAAATGTATGAATTTGAGGGTCACCTGTTCCCGGGATATGAGAACGCGGATATCTACCTGACAAATTTGTATGGAGATTACATGAAAATGCCCCCGAAGGAGGCACAGCAGCCGCACGGAGATAGGGGATATCGGGTGCCGGTTGAGGACGGAGCTGAGTCTGAGTGACAAAAAGACTTAGAGCCCGGTCAAAGAAGAGATCGGTGCGGATGAGAGATCTCCGCCCGAATAAAAAATTTGAAGGACAAACAGCATGAAAAAAGTCATTACATACGGCACATATGATCTGCTTCACTATGGTCATATCGCACTCCTGAAACGGGCAAAGGCGCTGGGCGATTATCTGATCGTCGGCGTCACGAGCGATCAGTTTGACCGGGGAAGAGGCAAGCTGAATGTTCAGCAGTCTGTTGCGGAGAGAATCGCCGCTGTGCAGGCACTGGGAATTGCGGATAAAATTATCGTCGAGGAGTATGAAGGACAAAAGATCGACGATATTCAGAAATATGATGTCGACGTCTTTACGGTCGGCTCCGACTGGGTCGGAAAGTTTGATTATCTGAGAGAGTACTGCGAGGTCACTTATCTCAGCCGTACGGAGGGGATCAGCAGCACGCAGCTCCGAACGGAAAAGAATGATGAGATCAGTCTCGGAATATACGGGGCAACGGAGAGAACAGTCAGATTTCTGAAGGAGTCACGGTTTGTCAGCGGTCTGTTTGTGAAGGGCGCATACAGTCCGAATACCCGTGCCGCAGAAATTTTCTGTGAGCAGAGTGACATCGAGAAATATGCATCCTACGAGGCAATGCTGGCCGATACGGATGCTGTGTATATATTTGACACGATCGACAGGCACTTTGATCTGGTCATGCAGGCACTTGAGGCAGGCTGTCACGTGATCTGCGAGACACCTCTCTTTTTATCCGAGGAACAGACCGAGGCCGCATATGCGCTTGCGGACAGCAAGGGGCTGGTCCTCTTTGAGGCTGTAAAGACGCTCTGGTATCCGGCCTTCCAGCATCTGCTGCTTCTGATCAACAGCGGTGTTGCCGGAACGGTGAAAAGCGTGGATGTTGCTTGCAGTCAGATACCGGATGATCCGGATTTCCTCAGCAATCCCTATGAGGGAAGTCTCTATGACTGGGGTACGATCGCCCTGCTTCCGATCATCAAGATCCTCGGCACAAAGTACCAGGATGTGCAGATGTACGACTACAGCCGGGATAATTTCAGCTATCTCTCACAGGGAATGCTTCGCTATGACTCCGCTATCGGAACCTGGAAAGCGGGGCGTGGCATTAAGTCGGAGGGTGAGCTGATCGTAACCGGAACAAAGGGATATATCTATGTGCCGGCACCCTGGTGGAAGACAGAGTATTTTGAGCTGCGCCACGAGGATCTGCGCGCCACGGAGAAGTATTTCTTCAAGTCTGAGGGCGCCGGAATGCGCTACGAGATCCTGGAATTTGTGCGCATGATCAATAACGGAAATCTCACGCATTATCACTATACGCGTGAGGAAATGCGAACCATCGCCGGACTGATCGAGAAGTTTGACAAGAGAGAGGTTATTTCATTTTAAGGAGAGGCAGCATGAATATTGCAGTCATCATTGCGGGAGGATCCGGTCACAGAATGGGACAGGATATTCCGAAGCAGTTTATCAATGTCTATGATAAGCCGGTCCTTATTTACACGCTTGAGGGCTTTCAGAAGCATCCGGAGATCGATGCGATCGAGGTGGTCTGCATCGACGGATGGCATGATATGGTATGGGCGTATGCCAGACAGTTCGGAATTACAAAGCTGAAGTGGATCGTATCGGGCGGTGCGTCCGGGCAGGAGTCTATCCGGAACGGAATTTATAATCTGGAGGGTATCTGCGGCGAAGACGATATCGTTGTGATCCATGACGGAATTCGTCCGCTTGTCGAGCCCGCGGTTCTGACAGATGTGCTTGCCGTTGCAAAGAAGTACGGAAACGGTGTCACATCTATGCCGTACAATGAGCAGATCTTTGTTGTGGACGATGAGCGTTCCACCACAAAATATATTCCCCGCGAGACGCTGCGCCGCGTATCTACGCCGCAGGCTTACCGCTTCGGAACCGTGAACGATGCGTACCATGAGGCTTTTGAGAAGGAGATCGGCATCTACGGTTCCTCTTACACAAATACGATGATGGTGGAGCTGGGACACCGCCTTTACTTTGCGGCGGGATCGGATAAAAATATCAAGCTGACTACGAAGGATGATCTCGAGATGTTCAAGGCATATCTCAAGATGGATCCGGATAACTGGCTGAAATAAAAACACAAAAGAACAGGTCGGCCTGAGGAATCTCCTGCAGGTGACTGTGAATGATAAGAGAGTACACAATGACAACATTATACGAAAATTCCCTCTACCGCGAGGATGTACAGCGGATCGCTTCACTTGCGCTTCCCTGGGAAAAGCTTGCAGATAAGCAGATCATGATCTCCGGAGCAACCGGAATGATCGGTTCCTTTCTGGTGGATGTGCTTCTTGAGAAGAACCGTACGGAGGGACTTGGCTGCGAGATCACGATCCTGGGCAGAAACAGAGAAAAGGCGGAAAGGCGTTTCGGAAAAGAGGTGCCGTGTCTGCATTTTCTGAAATGGGATGTCAATGATCCCGTAGACAGTGCGGCCCCCGCGCATGTGGACTATGTGATTCACCTGGCAAGCAATACGCATCCGGTGGCATATGCGACAGATCCGATCGGAACAGTTATGGCTAACGTCATGGGACTGTCCAATCTTCTGGTCTATGCCTCGGAGCACGGAGCGGAGCGCTTCGCCTTTGCCTCCTCCAATGAGATCTACGGAGAAAACAGGGGCGATACCGAGAAGTTTGACGAGAGTTACTGCGGATATATTGATTCCAATACGCTGCGCGCGGGATATCCGGAGAGCAAGCGGTGCGGCGAGGCACTGTGCCAGGCATACATCCGTCAGAAAAATCTTGACGTGGTGATCCCGAGACTGACACGCTCCTACGGACCGACGCTGCTTAACAGCGATACCAAGGCGCTTTCCCAGTTCCTGAGAAAGGGACTGAACGGAGAAAATATCGTTCTGAAGAGCGCCGGAACACAATATTATTCTTACACGTATACGCCGGATGCCGTGTCCGGTCTTTTGACTGTTCTCCTTCTGGGAGAATGCGGTGAGGCTTATAATATTGCCGATGACGCATCTGATATCATGCTGAAGGATCTCGCACAGATCATTGCAGAGGAAGCAGGCACGGAGGTCGTGTTCGAGCTTCCGGATGAGGTGGAAAGTGCGGGTTTCAGTAAGGCGACGAAGGCGAGACTTGAGAGCAGCAAGCTGCAGAGCCTCGGCTGGAAGGCTGTCTATGAGATCAGAGAAGGCATTTCCCGCACCATGAGAATTCTGAAAGAAACACAGGCGTAAAGGCTGCTGTCCCGGGGGGAGAAGTGAGACCGGACAGGTGTGAATGAAGAGAAAAAATTCAGGGGAAAGGGAATAAGAAGAGATGGAAGAAAAGCAGACAAATACAAACAAGCTGAGTACGGTACAGCAGCAGGTGCTGAACATTCTTGAGGTTTGTGTTGAGATCATGGAACGCCATCATATTCATTACTTTATGCAGGGCGGTACCATGCTGGGAGCGGTTCGCCACGGCGGATATATCCCGTGGGACGATGATGTGGATCTCGGTCTTCCGAGAAAGGATTATGACCGGTTTCTTGCGATCGTGGAGAAGGAGCTTCCTCCTGAGATGAAGCTGCGGACCTACTGGGATGAGAGTGATCACCGCTATTATTTTTCGAGAGTGGTAGATACCCGCTATCATGTAAAGAGAACAGGCAGTGCGGAGGAGAGAGTCGAAGAGGTCTGGCTGGATCTTTTCCCGCTCGACGGCATGCCGCGCTCTCCGTTCGGCAGAAATGTGCATAAGGTGAGATTGATGCATGCGCGTCTCAGATACTCTCTCGCAAACGTCAGAAGACTGAACGTCAAGCGTCCCGACAGAAAGCTGATCGAGAAGATCATTATCCGTGCAGCGCTTCTGACCGGAATCGGAAGCAAGAGAGATGTCAAGACCTGTCTGGATGAGATCGATACGCTGCTCAGAAAGTATCCGATCGAAAAGTCCAACTGGATCATTAATTTCATGGGCCAGACAACCTATCAGTTTACGGAGCTGCTTCCGAAATCCGTGTACGGAAAAGGAAAGAAATACCGGTTTGAGCACCTGATGCTGGAAGGACCGGAGCAGTATGACACATATTTGAAAAAGCTTTACGGAGATTACATGACACCGCCCGCAGAGGCAGATCAGAATGCCCATGCAATCGAATCTGTCGATGAGGAGCAGGAAGCGTGATCCTTAAGAAGCGGAGGAACGATCAGTGAGACTCAGCAAAATTGTAAAAAAGGCAGAGGCAGCGGGACAGGCCGGTGAGCGTCTGACGGATGAACAGGTCAGGGAGCTGCAGGGCGTTCTGCTGAAGATCCTTGATGATACCGTGGAGATCTGCGAGAAGTATCATCTCACTTATATCCTGATCGGCGGCACTGCGATCGGAGCTTTGCGCCATGAGGGATTTATTCCCTGGGATGACGACATTGATATCGCCATGCCGCACAGGGACTACAATAAGTTTGTGAAAATCGTCCGCAGCAAATACCGCGACACGTACTCGGTCATTCATCCCAAGGATAAAAATAATTACGGCCGGATCATTCCGAAGATCAGACTGAACGGCACGACCTATCAGACGATCCTGGAGAAGGATCTGGATGATCCCGGCATCTTTATCGATATCTATCTGATCGAGAATGTTTTTCAGAATAAGGCCCTGAGATCCGTTCAGGGGTTTGTGGATCTTGCCTTCGGACTTCTGCTCAGCTGCAGAAGAATTTATGCGGGACGGGACTTTTATTCCCAGTATTACCGCGGCTTCTCGAAGGATGCCGTTGAATTCCGGATCCGAAAGGCGATCGGATTCCTGATCAGCTTTGCGTCCTTAAATACCTGGGCGAGATGGACGGATTTCTGGTACAGCATCTGCAGGGACAGAAACTCGGAATATGTTTCGATTCCTTCGGATGACTATCATTTTTTCGGAGAAATGTATAAGAGGGAGGATCTTCTGAATACAAAGGAGGTCCCCTTTGAGGGCAGAAAGCTCACTGTCTCAAGGAACTGTGAGGAGTATCTGACAAGAAGATACGGAAATTACATGGAAATTCCGCCTGAAGACAAGAGAGAGCGCTGCCGCTATCTGCAGTATGATATGGGCATTTACGGGAAAGGAGATAAGGAAGCATGAAAAAGACACTGACGGTTTCTATCGCTGCTTATAATGTGGAGAACTATCTTCGCCAGACACTTGACTCCTGTATTGTTCCGGAGGTTATGGATGAGCTGGAGGTTTTGATCGTGAGCGACGGCGCAACGGACGGAACCGTTGCGATCGGAAAGGAATACGAGGCAAAATATCCGAATACCTTCCGTGTGATCGAAAAGAAAAACGGAGGCTACGGTTCTACCGTGAACCGCTCCATGTCAGAGGCGACCGGCAAGTATTTCCGTCTGCTTGACGGAGATGACTGGTTCGATAAGGAAGGTCTCGCAGAGTATATCAGATCCTTAAGAGAGTCTGAGGCGGACTATGTGATCAACCGCATCTACACCTGCCAGGACGGCACGGATATCAGGACCTTAAGTGATCCTCACTGGGGCGAGCTGGAGGGAACCACACAGAATATCCGCGATATTCACTGTGAGTTTACGATCGGAATCTGGCATACCACTGTTAAGACAGAGATTCTGAAGCAGCATCCGTTCACGCTTCCGGAGCACACTCTGTACACAGATCAGATCTTTATCATGCGCACGATGCCTTTTGTACACACGGTGCAGTTTGAATTTACACCGCTCTACTGCTACAGAGTTGGACGTGACGGCCAGAGTGTCAGCCGTGAGAGCAGGATCAAGCATGCTGATGAAGAGATGAAGGTCGTAGCTGCTCAGGTGAAGTATCTGAGCACCTGCGGAGAGCTGACTGCAGACAACAAGGAAGCGGTCATGTCCAGAGCGACACTCTATTATTACTATGGAATCGTGACATTACTGCTTATGCCGCCGTCATGGAAAACGTATCGCAGAATTCGCGGATTTGAGAAACGGACGAAGGAGCTGATGCCGGAGCTTTATCGTGCAGCGGGTAAATACAGTAAAAAAATTGCCGGCATGCGGTTGACCGGCTATCCGGGATATCTGGTCTATGCCGGAAAAGTGGAGAATTTTCATTGAGAACATGGAAAAACATTGGCGCGGTAGGGAGAGAGGAGACTCTTTTCTTTATCGCGCTGCATATTTACATCGCAGATACATTTTTGGAGATGTCTCTGTACGATTATATGTGGGACAGACTGATCCTGCAGGCGATCAAGTACAGTATGATGCTGTTTCTTGCCCTGAAGTGGATCCTGTATGAAAAATATGATCTGAAGAAGACTCTCATGTGGATCGCAGTGCTGGGATGTGCCGTTCTTTCGGTTCTTGTGGGAAGGTATACGTCTCTCCTGCTTGCCGTCTCACTGGCAGTCTCCGGCGAGGGGATACCGTTCCGGAAAATGGTCAGACACCTTCTGTTCGGGGAAATATTCTGGACCGCCGTGATCATGCTCAGCTGCTTTGTCGGTATTCTGCAGGATTACACCTTCCCGCATGCACAGGCCTTTGAGGGGGCGATCGCACATTCCTTCGGCTTTAAATATTACAGCCTCTGGGGAAATCTGGTTCTGGCATTTGTCATGATGTGGGCCTTTCTCCGGGGAAAGCGCGTTACCTGGGCTGAGATCCTTCTGGGCTTTGTGCTGAATTACGGGTTATATCGCCTTCATACCACGAATCTGCCCTACTATATCTGCACCGCGTCACTGATCGCTGTGATCATCATCAGCAAGTTCGGGTTTCAGTTCCGCGGGAGATTCTGGAAGTATGCGGGGATTCTTGCACCGTGGCTTCTGTTTGCGGCTACGGCTCTGATCTTCATCCTGCATCAGCGGGGCATCTTCACGATCGACAGATCGAAGCATTATACTCTCTGGTCCCGTTTTAATTACACGCAGCAGGCAATCGATAAATACGGGATCCACCTCTTCGGAAGTGACATCAAAATGCTTGGAAATACAAAGCTGATGTACGGACAGGCTGAGAGCAGCTTTTATATTGACAGCGGATATATGTATATCCTTCTGGCCTACGGGATCTGTATGGCGGTGATCCTGCTGTTCATGTATTCCGTGATCATGCGGTATATTTCCCTGAAGCAGGAGAGCTTTTTGTATGCCTGGGTAATTGTTTATCTGGTGATGGATATCATCAACAATTATACGATCGATATTTACAATATTCCGGTGATCCTGCTGTTTGCAAGTGCCTTTGCATTGCTTCCGCGGGGAACGGCGCTGAACCTGAGAAGAAGAGCCGTGAAAAAGCGGCATGACAGATATTCCATTGAGCAATCATGAAACGGAGACAGAAGATGACTGAATTAAACATTACACTTCCGGAAAACTTTCTGGAGGGGGAGACGAGATGCGATTATTATATTTCCCCTGAAATGAAAAAGGTCTGGGCAGTGGAGCTGGATCTCTTTGCCGAGTTTGACAGAGTCTGTAAGAAGTACGGGATCCCGTATCTGGCTGACGGAGGGACTGCTCTCGGTGCGGTCCGCCACGGAGGCTTCATCCCCTGGGATGATGACCTTGATGTCATGCTGATGAGAGAGGACTACGAGAGATTCTGTCAGGTTGCGCCGAATGAGTTCCGTGAGCCCTATTTTTTCCAGACCGAGTATACCGATCCGGGTTCCTTCCGCGGACATGCCCAGCTGCGCAATTCCAATACGACCGCGATCCTGAGAACGGAAGCAGAGGATCTCTACCAGTTTCACCAGGGGATCTTTATCGATATTTTCCCTCTGGATGCCATGATCGGGGATAAGAAGCTCTATGCGGCACAGCGTGCGGAAGCCATGAAGCTGCGGGAAAAATGGAAGCGCCAGTATCGTCTGACCGATAAATATAATCGCATCGGCGGCCTGAAGGGACGTGTGAGAGACGTTCTGCATTTCCTCTATCAGGGACCGCTTAAGTTTCTTGCGGACTATGACCGTACCTATCGGAAGTACGAGCGTGTCTGTCAGAAATACAACCATCTGGAGACAAAATATGTCGGTGCTCTGAGCTTTACCTTTGACAGACGGAGCGAGATCCGTCTCAGGGAGGACATGCTGGAGACCATCGACTGGGATTTCGAGTTTATGAAGATTCCGGTGCCGAAGAATTACGAGCATGCCCTGACCCAGGTGTTCGGGGAATGGCATGAGTTTGTAAAGGGCGGCAGCGCACACGGGGATGTATTCTTTGATCCGGATACGCCCTATACGGAATATACAAGCGGCAGAAAGCCGATCGTCTGGCCGGAGAGCGAGGCGTGAGGGCTGTGTCTGCATTTGCAGGAGAAAAACTGAGAATCATTGAGACAGAAAAAGGAGAAAAAAGCCATGGCTGCATATGATTATCTGATCGTCGGAGCGGGTCTGTTCGGTGCTGTTTTTGCGGAGCGCGCGCGTAAAGCGGGGAAGAAGGTCCTTGTGATCGACAAGCGTCCGAATATTGCGGGAAATGTATACACAGAGGATGTTGAGGGAATTCATGTACACAAGTACGGTGCCCATATTTTCCATACAAATAACCGCAAGGTCTGGAATTACGTCACTCAATTTGCGGAATTCAACCGGTTTACCAATTCTCCTGTGGCAAATTTTCACGGGGAGCTGTATTCCCTGCCCTTCAACATGTATACCTTCAATAAGATGTGGGGAGTTGTGACGCCTGAGGAGGCTGCTGCAAAGATCGAGGAGCAGAGAAAGGCTGCCGGTATCACGGAGCCGAAGAATCTGGAGGAGCAGGCGATCAGTCTCGTGGGTACGGATATCTATGAGAAGCTTATCAAGGGATATACGGAAAAGCAGTGGGGCAGACCCTGCACAGAGCTTCCGTCCTTCATTATCCGGAGACTTCCAGTCCGCCTTACCTTTGATAATAATTACTTCAATGCGCTGTTTCAGGGAATTCCGATGGGCGGCTACACGAAAATGGTTGCCAATATGCTCGGCGACACAGAGGTGCGTCTGAACGTGGATTATCTGGCAGAGAAGGAGACCTATGATGCACTGGCAGACAGGGTCATTTATACCGGACCGATCGATGCCTATTTCGGATATACCTTCGGCCCTCTGGAATACCGCTCGGTCAGATTTGAGAACGAGCTTCTGGATCAGCCGAATTTCCAGGGTAATGCGGCAGTGAATTATACGGATCGCGAGACTCCCTGGACCAGGATCATCGAGCACAAGTGGTTCGAGTTCGGAAAGGATGATGACGGAAACGATCTTCCGAAGACCGTGATCAGCCGCGAGTACAGTTCAGAGTGGAAGGTGGGAGACGAACCCTATTATCCGGTGAACAATGAGAAAAATGCGGCTCTTTACGGAGAGTATAAGAGACTTGCGGAGGATGAAAAGAAGATCGTCTTCGGCGGACGTCTCGGAGAATACAAATATTATGATATGGATGCAGTGATCGCTTCCGCACTTGCGTGTGCAGAGCAGGAGCTGGCGTAAGGGAAAGCTGACAAATGTCGGAACAGAAGAAACTCAAACAAGTTAGTATCGGAAAAAATTTTATGCTGAGCACCCTGTATCAGGTACTGCTCATTGTGGCGCCGCTGATTACGGCGCCATATGTATCTCGTGTGCTCGGACCGGAGAATACCGGTATTTACAGTGCGACATACTCCATCGAGATGTATTTCTCACTGTTTGCGGCACTCGGTACGGCATCGTACGGTGCCAGGGAGATCTCAAGAAACCGTTACGATGAGCGGATGCGGAGCAGACTGTTCTGGGAGATCGAGCTCCTGACGATCCTGACCTCCGCTGTCTGCCTTGCCGTGTGGGGCGTCTTCATTGTTATGACACCCGAATACAGGATGTGCTATATCGTACTCACCATGAACCTGCTCAACGCCATGTTTGATATTTCCTGGTTTTACAAGGGACTGGAGCAGTTCAGTTACACAGTACGTCAGAATACGATCTTCAAGCTTCTCGGAATCGTGCTGCTGTTCGTGGTCGTGCGCGACAGGGGAGATCTGATTCCTTATATTGCACTTATGAGCGGCACCTCACTTCTCGGCACCATGTCCATGTGGATCTATCTGCCGAAATTTCTGGTGCGCGTGGACCGGAGGGAGTTCCGTGTTCTTCGTCATTTCCGGGAGACCCTGGTCTACTTTATTCCGACCATCGCCACCTCGGTATACACCTACCTGGATAAAACACTGATCTTTGTGATCACAAAGAACACAGCGGAAAACGGTTACTATGAGCAGGCGACCAAGATCGTCAATCTGGTAAAATCGGTTACCTTCACCTCTCTCAATGCGGTTCTGGAGGTGCGGACCTCTTATCTCTATACAGAGAAGAAATACGATGAGATCAAGCGTCTGATCCACGATTCTATGGATTATATTTTCTTCATGGGAATTGCCTGCTGTCTGGGACTTGTCGGAATCGCACACCGGTTTGTACCCTTCTTCTTCGGAGAAGAATACTACGAGGTGATCCCCATGCTGCAGCTGCTCTCACCGGTGGTCGTGATCATCGGTATCAGCAACTGTCTGGGATCACAGTACTACACGCCTGCGGGCTACAGAAAGAAGAGCGCGGGCTATATCGTGACCGGATCCGTGGTGAATCTCTGCATGAACCTGCTGCTGATCCCGCGCTTCGGCGGCACCGGTGCGATCTTCGGCACACTGATCGCCGAGACTGTGATCACTGTGCTCTATATGGCAAACTGCAATGGTTATCTGACCGTGAAGCAGCTGATCCTCTTAAGCTGGAAAAAGCTGATCGCAGGTCTTGTTATGTGCCCGGCGGTCTACTGGGTAGGTACGGTGATCGGCAGCGCTGCGGTCAGCGTGGTGCTTCAGATCCTTGCGGGTGCAGCGGTCTATATTCTTGTGCTGGTGATTCTGCGGGATTCCTTTATTTTTGTATTTGCAAAGGGAAAGATCCTGCCGAAAATTGCCGGAAAACTGGGAAAAAAGCGGAATTGATCCGGGTAGGAAGGAGAAAACATGTCAGAGAAAATGCTTTCCGGGGACGAGCTCAGGGAGCTGCACCGGATCGATCTGGAGATGGCGGTTTATTTTGCCAATTTTTGCCGTGACAACGGTCTGACCTGCTATTTATGCGGAGGCGGCTGTATCGGTGCCGTGCGCCACAAGGGCTTTATTCCCTGGGACGATGATCTTGATTTCTTTATGCCGAGAGCGGACTATGACAGGCTCAGGAAGATCTGGCACGAAAAGTCAGACAGGCCTTACTACCGGCTTCTGAAGCCGGGCAGGCACTATAATGACAGAAATTCCTTCATGACGCTGCGGGATACAAGAACGACTTTTATCAAGCCGTATCAGAAGGACCTGGACATTCCGCATGGTCTCATGCTGGATATTTTTGCCATCGATGCACTTCCGAAGAGAGCGTCGGATCAGAAAAAACAGCATATTTACGCACTCATTTATTCCCTGTTCTGCTCCCAGCAGGTGCCGGAGAACCACGGAAAGCTCATGGCATTTGCCTGCCGCGCGGCGCTGGCGCTTTTTCCCACGCAAGAGATGCGCTACCGGATCTGGAAGCGCGCGGAGCATGAGATGAAAAAGTACGGCAGCGGAGATTATGAAATGATCACACAGCTCTGCGAGGGTCCGGGCTGCATGAAGAACCGCTTTCGCAGGGAGCTCTTCGCGGAGGCGGTCTGGGTGCCCTTTGAGGATACGGAGCTGCCGATACCGGTGGGATATGATGAATTCTTAAGACTTACCTTCGGTGACTATATGCAGCTTCCGCCAAAGGACAAGCAGCACGCACATCACGATGCGGTCTTTATGGATCTGAAAAACGGCTATCGGAAGTATAAAGGAACTTATTACTGTACAAAGGAGTAAACGGCATGAATGAAGTTGTCATCTTTGCCGGGGGTGTCGGTTCGAGAATGGGAAGCCGGATCCCGAAGCAGTTTCTGGAGGTGGACGGTGTCCCGGTGATCATTCATACGATCCGTAAGTTTGCCGAACACCCTGATATTGACGGAATCGTCGTAGTGAGTAATGCGGATTATCTGAACTACTGCAGTGCCATGATCGAGAAGTACGAGGTCCCGAAGGTATATGATGTGATTCCCGGAGGCGAGACGGGACAGCTCTCGATCTGCAGAGGGGTCTGGTATCTGGCAGGAAGGAGATCGGAGACTCCGGAGGAGGATCTGGTTCTGATCCACGACGGTGTGCGCCCGATGATCGATCATGATCTGATCTCCCGGGTGATCGCCTGCGCCTCGGAAAACGGTAATTGCATTCCCTGCTCGAAAGCGATCGAGACGGTGATCCGAATCGGAGAGGACGGGGAGATCAGAGAGGTAGTTGACCGGTCGGAGTGCAGAAGTGCCAAGGCTCCGCAGTGTTTTCATTTGCAGGAGCTTGCATGCATCCACGAGGAAGCACTGAAAAAAGGAATCCGGAACAGCATCGACTCTGCCACACTGATGAGCAGCTTCGGTGTGCGCCTGCATACCGTTGAGTGCGGTCCCGAAAATATCAAGATCACAACACCGAACGATTTTTATACATTTGAGGCCCTGTACCGCGGCATGCAGAAGGAAGAGTGAGTGCCCGGCGCGGGACACAGGAGGAAGAATGAAAAAAACAGCCGTATTAATGAGCACCTATAACGGCGGAAAATATCTGAAGGAGCAGATCGAGAGCATTCTCGCCCAGGAGGGGACGGAGGTGACTCTCTTTGTGAGAGATGACGGATCCACGGACGAGACGAAAGAGCTGCTGATGCGCTATATGGAGCAGTACGGAATCGTGGTCACCTTCGGTCAGAATGCAGGCGTAGGGAACAGCTTTATGCAGCTGCTGTATTCCGTGCCGGAGGAGTTCGATTATTATGCCTTCAGCGATCAGGATGATATCTGGATGCCGGACAAGCTTGCGGCTGCGGAACGAAAGCTGGAGGCAGAGGAGGGACCTGCCCTCTATACCTCCAATCAGATGCTGACAGATGCGGCGGGGAACGAGACCGGGCTTCGGTACGAGAGTAATCCCGGGACCTCTGTTCAGCAGATCCTGCATAATAATAAGCTTGCCGGCTGTACCTTTGTGTGGAACAGCAGGATGCACGCGCTCTACCGGGATGAACGCAGAAGACCGGATCCCGCACTTCTTAAAGTCCGGATCCACGACGTTTGGACCGCAATGGCTGCGGCAGTGGCAGGTACCGTGATCTATGATCAGGAGGCACATATCCTTTACCGGCAGCATGAGTCCAATGTAGTAGGCGCAAAAGAATCCGGCTTCGGGGATGTAGCCCGGATGTGGAAGAAGAAGCTTGGAGACAGAAGTCTGCGTCAGGGAAGAAGCAGACTCTGCCGGGAGATCTGCCTGAGATACAGGGACCGGCTGGGTGATCACAGAGATCTGCTGCGCACCTTTGCTTTTTATACAAAGAGTGCAAAGCTGAAGCGGAGACTGATTGCGGACAGCGGACAGGCCGTATACAGCGGAGAATCCGCGGCGGCGTGGCGCGCGAAGGTCATGATGAATCTGGTTTGAGCGGCTTTTGGCAGAAAAGATATTTCAGAGCGGAAATCCAGAGCTGAGAAGGTCTTTTTGCTGCTGTCTGAAAAGAAGACGGAGGAAGAAAAATGGAGTTATGCAACGCCCTGCGCCGCGATGCCCTGCAGGTGATTCGGGAGAGCGAAATTGATTTTTCCGGATTTGATGGAAAGAAGATCATGATCACGGGGGCAACGGGACTTCTGGGGCTGAATCTTGCCGCAGTGTTCCTGGTGTACGGGGAAATGAGTCAGAATCCGCCGGAAGTCCTGGCGGTGATCCGTTCCCGGGAGAAGGCGGAAAAGCTGTATAAGGGGTTAGATACTTCCGCGGTCAGATGGATCCTTGCGGATGTTACGGAGTTCCCGCAGGATGCGGAGAAGGCAGACTATGTCATTCATGCGGCATCTGTCACCTCCAGCCGTGCGTTTGTGGAACAGCCGGCAGAGACCATCCGCACAGCCCTGAACGGAACCGAGTGCATGCTGAAATACGCTGCTGCGGCCCGTGCGGAGAGCTTCGTGTATCTCTCCAGCATGGAGGTATACGGAAGTCCGCAGACGGATGAGAAGATCCGCGAGGATCACGGTACCAATCTCAATACCATGGAGACAAGGACGAGCTATCCGGAGTCAAAGCGTATGTGCGAGTCTCTCTGCAGAGCCTATGCGGCAGAGTACGGCGTGCCGGCAAAGGTCGTCAGACTGACACAGACCTTCGGCCCGGGAGTCTTTTACCGGGACGGAAGGGTCTTTGCGGAATTTATGCGCTGCGTCAAAGAAAAGCGTGACATCGTTCTGCACACAAAGGGAGAGACAAAGAGGGTCTATCTCTACACTGCCGATGCGGTATCCGCGATTTTGACCGTGCTGCTCAACGGAAAGACAGGTGAGGCGTACAACGCGTCAAATGACAACACCTACTGCTCGATCTGCGAAATGGCAGAGCTGGCCGCTTCTCTGGATGAGACGGGAACGGTCAGGGTGCGGATCGAAGAGGAAGACAACGAGAGCCGGGGCTACGCACCGGTGCTGCATATGAATCTGGATACGAAGAAGCTCCGGTCACTGGGATGGCGGGCACGCACAGATCTGCGGAACATGTTCGTCCGGCTCTCGGAGACAATGGATCCGGAGGCATGAAAAAAGAGCCGGCATGTGTGCAAAGCCGGCTCCAGTGACATCGAATAGATGATCATTAAATTGATGACAGCTGAATCCATAATAGTTTCAGGAGAAGGGTGCATATCTCTTTAAGGCGTTTACTGCGTATCCGGAGAAATACCAGACTCTCTTCGGGAGAGGAAGCTTCAGATAGTCGCGGTAGAGGACCCAGAGTCCCTTTGCGGCATTCCCCTTGTTTCTGGAGAAGGAGTTCGATGCAATGCGGTAGTGACCGATGATCTCCTGAAGACCGTAAGCTTCCGCCCCGCTCTTTGCCAGCGTGAGCCAGAGCATGGAATCATTGATCTGAGCAGGCGGGATCTGCGGGATCTCATAGATGCTTCTGTCAATTACGACGGTCAATGCACCGATGACACTGTTCATCAGCATGTCCCGGTAATTCTGATGGTCGGGGATCCGGATCGTTTTATCAAGCGCTTCCGAATGCTCATCGATCCAGTCATAGCTTCCGTAGGTGAAGCCGTAGTGATGGGACTCCATGAAGGCAAGCTGATGTGCAAGCTTCTCCGGCGTCCAGAGATCGTCGGAATCGAGGAAGGCAGCGTACTGACCGCGCATCACACGAAAGGCAGTGTTCCAGGCACGAGCGGGGCCGCCGTTCTGCTTTCTGCGGATCAGACGGATACGCGGATCGTCCTTTTGCAGACGCTTTACGAGTTCCACAGTGCTGTCGGTGGAGCAGTCATCCACGATGATCATTTCCCAGTTTGTATAGGTCTGTGCCTGCGCCGAGCGTACGGTTTCCTCGAGAAAGGCTGCTGCGTTGTAGGCGGGGGTGATGATCGAGACAAGCCCCGGAGTGAAGGCGGGTGTCCCGGAAGTCATATCTGTCATAGGAGCTCCTTTTTGCTCAGAAAAAATAAGGATCCGATGCACTGCGGGTCTGTACGCAGCCGGCATCAGATGTCTGTTTTGCTGAGGTTATTGTAATCGAAAGAGGAGTCGGGAGCAAGCGGCAGATCTGAAAGCCGTCTGCTCCCGAAACTCCCCGGAAATTTAAAAATATGAGGATCTGAGAAAAATGAAAACAATTCCGTTCAGCCCGCCGGATATGAGTGCGGCGGAAATCGAAGAAGTAGTAAAGACACTGGAATCCGGATGGATCACAACCGGACCCAGAACAAAGGAATTTGAGAAGAGGATCGCGGAGTATGTGCATACGGACAAGGCTGTCTGCCTGAATTCCTGCACGGCTGCCGAGGAGCTGAATCTCCGCGTGCTCGGTGTCGGACCGGGAGATGAGGTGATCGTACCTGCTTATACCTATACGGCAACCGCCTCGGCAGCGATCCATGTCGGCGCCGAGGTGAAAATGATCGACTCGGGAAAGGATACCGCAGAGCTTGACTATGACCGGCTCGCCGACATGATCACAGAGCGCACAAAGGCAGTGATCCCGGTGGATCTGGGCGGCGTGGTCTGTGACTACGGGAAGATCTATGAGGCCGTGGAATCCGGACGTTCCTGCTTCCGCCCGAACAGCAGGATCCAGGAAGCACTGGGACGCGTCGCCGTTGTCGCCGATGCCGCTCACTCCTTCGGTGCACAGAGAGAGGGAAAAATGGCGGGAGAATTTGCCGACTTTACTTCATTTTCCTTCCACGCCGTGAAAAATCTGACTACAGCCGAGGGCGGTGCCGCTGTCTGGAAAACGATACCGGGGATAGACAATGAGGAGCTCTATCATCAGTATCAGCTTCTGAGTCTGCACGGACAGTCAAAGGATGCGCTTGCCAAGACAAAGCTCGGTGCCTGGGAATATGATATCGTAGGTCCCTGGTACAAGTGCAATATGACGGATATTATGGCTGCGATCGGCTTGAGGCAGCTGGACCGCTATGAGAGCCTGCTGGAAAGAAGAAGGGCAATCATTGCCAGGTATAACGAGGCACTGGATGCGCTGGGTGTATGGCATCTCTCACATTGGGGTGAGAATTTTACGGCATCCGGACATCTTTATATTACCCGTATTCCGGGAGCGGATCTGTCAGTCAGAAACAGGTTTATCACGCGCATGGCGGAGGAGGGAGTTTCCGCCAATGTCCACTATAAGCCCCTGCCGATGATGACCGCTTACAAAAATCTGGGCTTTGACATCCGTGAATATCCCAACGCCTATCGCTTCTTTGAAAATGAAATCACACTGCCGCTTCACACCCGCCTGAGTGACGAGGACGTAGAGAAGGTGATCGAGGTGTTTACAAAGGTCTATCGGGAGCTGCTCGGATAAGCGGTGCTGCCTGACAGGAAAAGAGAGGGAGGAAGATCATGCCGTTTCGAAAGTGGGAGGAACTGCCCCGTTATCTGCAGACAGAGGCTGTGAGGCCTTATTATGAAAAACTGCACCGGCGGATGCCGGAGCTGATGCTCAAGAGACTGTTTGATGTTGTGATGTCTGCCGTGCTGCTTGTCCTGCTGATCCCCGTATTTGCCGTGCTTGCATGGAAGATCCATGAGGACAGCGCCGGACCTGTCTTTTTCCGTCAGGTGCGGGTGACACAGTACGGAAGGACCTTTCGGATCTTTAAGTTCCGCACAATGGTGACAGATGCCGAGAAGCTCGGCACGCAGGTGACGGTGGGCGGAGACAGCCGTGTGACGGAGATCGGCAGGATCCTGAGAAAATACCGTCTCGACGAGCTGCCGCAGCTGATCAATATTTTTCTCGGGGATATGAGCTTTGTCGGAACCAGGCCGGAGGTGCCGCGGTATGTGAAGGCTTATTCTCCGGAGATGTACGCGACACTGCTGATGCCGGCCGGTGTGACATCTGCCGCGAGTATCCGGTATAAGGATGAGGAACGTCTCCTTGACGGTGCCGCGGATCCGGATCAGGTCTACCTGACACAGGTCCTGCCGGAAAAAATGGAGATCAATCTGAATTCACTGAAGCATTTTCACTGTATCACGGATATCGCCACCATGGCGGAGACCGTGTTTGCCGTGCTGAAATAAGGAATCGTAAGAGAGGATCGGTTATGACGGGGAATTTCTCACTGAGAGAATTTTTTTCATTTTTGAAAAAGAAGATCGTGCTTTTTTTGATCACTGTGATCGTGGTCGCCGCAGTATTTTCGACTGCCGGGTATCGGAGGAGAAACGAACTGAAGGGAACACCTTCGTATTCCTTTCAGACGCACAGCATGACGATTTCGGAAATGCTGTATTTTGAAAACAATGTATCCGGTCAGGGAACAGCCGGTCTTACAGACTATGCCGGCTTCTGGATCCGCAATGAATATCTCACTGATTTTGTGAATGTTCTGGATCAGAAGTATGACATGAATCTTGTGGACAGCAGCTGGAAGAATACTGCCCAGACAGATCGGATGACCTGGGTGAGGGACAGCTTTCATGTACATGCAGTAAACGGTCAGCCCTACTATGAGATCTATCTGATCCTTCAGGCAAACGCCGGAAATTATGAGTATCTGCTCGCAAATATGGAATCCATGCTGATGGATTACAATACATTTGCAGAGGGCGTGATCGAGGAAGCTTTTCCCGGAAGCGGCATGACAGTGGCAAAGCTGGATACCTCCACACTGGAAGTTGCGTCCCGGAATGAGGACGGCGGCGGCCGCTCCATGAAATGGTTTCTCGTTCTGGGAGCTGCCGGAGGAATTGCGTGTGCATTTCTCCTGATCCTGCTCCGCTTCCTGCATGACCCGAAAATGAGCTCCTTTACAGCAGAGGCAGATCGATGGGGGATCGCCCTGTATGAGCTGGATCGCGCGGAAGACAGAAAGCGGCTGATCTATGGAATGCCTGCGAGGGGTGAGGACGCTCCGATCCCTGCGGCGGTATTTCATCTGGAGAAGGAGCGCATTTCCATGAGCACGCTTCTTGCAGAAGAGCTGAGTGAGATCGGGATGCGTGCAGAGGAGACGGAAGGAACAGGTGACTGGCATCATCCGATCCGGATCAGACAGACAATGGCTGCGAAGAAGGACTGCGAGCTGCTCTTTGTGAATGAGAGGGGCATGGGCGCTGAGCAGCTGCCTCTCGCCGTTGAGAGCGGCCGGATCCTGATCCTTGCGGATGAAAAGACAAAGCGTAAAGAGCTGCGGAGCGTGCTCGGCGCACTGCGGCAGGTCAGGAGCAGCACGGATATTCTGCTCCTGAAGAAAGGTGCGGGGAAGCGCTGAGGCATGAATGAAATATTGATCCTTTCCCTATTTATCACGACTTTGCTCGCCTTCTATCTCAGCAACAGGGATATTGCCGCGCCATGGACGATCGTGAGTGCGCTGTTTCTTTTGAGCTCCTGTGTAGCGGCGGCAAATGCTGAATTCTGGGGATTCAGCGCACAGCCGAGGACGATCACGGTACTTGTAACAGCGGTACTGGTCTTCGGTGCGGGACAGACCTTATCTGCATACGCGCTGGAGAAGAGAGAGAAAAATATTTCTCCGAAAGGTGTGCAGGCTGTCAGAATGTATCGTCCGGGCAGAGGCATCATGGTGCTGGTGCTGGCACTGATGCTGGTGCTGCTCGCCTACTATGTACGGACCGTCTATCTCTTTTCGCTGGAGCACGGAAATACAGGAGGCTTCGGCGATATGGTCTATGCTGCCCGGGAGGCAATCGTAGCGAGATATGATATCAGCAAGGCTGCGAACCATGCGGGACTTTTGGCGAAGGCAGTCGCACTTGTGTTTACGGCGATCGCACTTCAGGATTTTGTGTATGAGGGATTTCACCTCAGACAGATTGTCTATCTGCTTCCGTTCGTGCTCTATGTGCCCTTTTTGATCGTGATCGGAGAGCGGGGAGGCCTTATTTATCTGGTGGAATTTGTCATTCTTGCCGGGGCCTATTTTCTTCAGAGCAGAGACGGATGGACTGTCAGAAATTCATTCCTGATTGCAGGAGGTGCCGTCGGGGCGATCGTGCTGTTCCTCCTGTTCTTTCGCGTAACGGGGTTCTTAAAGGGCAGCGGGACCACGAGCTCGGCTGTGGTTTATATTTCCAAATACAGCGGATTCAGTATTGCAGGCTTTGATATCTTTCTGGATAACGGATTTCCGGAATCCGGCATCTTCGGGGGATATACCCTGAAGAGTCTGTATTCCATCACGAATCAGCTCGGACTTACGGATGTCAACTACACCTTCACCTACCTGCCCTTCACGACACTGATCAGAGGAACAGATTCCAACGTGTATACGGCGCTCGCCAGATATATTCAGGATTACGGATATGCGGGAATGTATCTCGTGATGCTGATCGCGGGGGCAGCCTACGGATGGGGCTGGTATTCACTCAGAAGAAACCCGGACAGCATGGGAGGGATCCTTCTCTATGCCTATCTGTTTTTCCCGATCGGATTTATTTCCATCGATGACTGTCTGTTCGGTCAGCTTCTGACTACAACAACGGTTTACCAGCTGATCTATCTGGTGATCGTGTGGCGCGTGATCCGGCATTTTGTGCCGGCTGTTACAAAAGAGTGGAAAATAAGGAGATAAGAAACCATGGAACAGTGGGATATTTATGATGTGAATAAACAGAAGACCGGACGGCTGATGAACCGCAATGACTGGCATATGAAGCCGGGCGATTATCACCTGACGGTACTCGGTCTTGTAGAGCGGAGTGACGGCAGATATCTGATCACAAAGCGCAGACTCGATAAGGAATGGGCTCCCGGCTGGTGGGAGGTTCCGGGCGGCGGTGTGCATGCCGGCGAATCGTCCAGGGAAGCGGTCAATCGTGAAGTACTGGAAGAGACCGGACTGGATGTAAGCCGGGCGGAATTATATAAGACCTTTACCTATCGGAGAGAGAGTCCGGAGGAACAGAACAACTATTTTGTGGATGTCTACCGCTTCCGTATGGACTTTACGGAGGAGGATGTGAAGGTGCAGCCCGAAGAGGTCTCCGGATATGAGATCGCATCTCTTGAGGAGATCCGTGCCTGTGCGGATAAGGGCGAGTTCCTTCATTTCACGAGCATCGAGGAAATATTCAGAGACTGACGGAGAGTCGGGAACGATCCGGGACTGAGGGAGTTATCCGGAACGATTCGGGATCGACAGAGTTCCCGGAAACGGTCCTGAACGAATGCATCGATCGGCAGAAAAATAGAATGTGACGGGGCGGCCGGGAGGAGCCTGAGATGATTGAAGATTACGAAAAAGCGAAAAAAAGAGGAGAGCGGGCCGTGCGCCGTGCCGGTGCGGAGGGAAAATACCCCTATCTGCCTGCTCTTGATGCCTGGCTGGAGGGACTGCCTCCCCTGTCGGAAGAGGTGATCGGACTCACGGAGATTCCGCTCTCCATGATCGTCGGAACGAAGACCGTGGGAAGACAGAATGCCTTCGCATATAATTTTATGCCGATTCTTGCACCAAAGTCGGAATTTGCCATTAAGTGGTCCTCACTTTATGAATCGCAGCTGGAGGAAGGGATCCGGGAGCCGATCAAGGTTTACGAATACATGCGCCGGTTCTATGTACAGGAGGGAAATAAGCGCGTCTCTGTTCTGAATTTTGTAGAGGCATCCTCTATCAACGCAGAGGTCGTCCGCATCCTTCCGCCCCGCACGGAAGACCGGGAATCCCGGCTTTACTACGAATTCGTGGAATTCTACCGCGCAGCCCCCATGTATGAGATCTCCTTCTCCAGACCAGGCAGCTACCGGAAATTTGCCGGGAAGCTGGGTCAGGACCTGAAAACGCCCTGGCCGGAGGAGCTGCTTGCAAATGTAAAAAGTGCGTATACTTTTTTTGAAGCTGCATTTCGCAAAAAGTTCAGAGAGGACGTGTCTGTCGGAGATGCGCTTCTTGTGTATCTGGATTTTTATCCGCTGGAGAGCATTTTCTCCGAGTCGCAGGCCTCGCTTCAGAGCCGGATCGAGAGACTCAGGAAAGAGATTCTCACAGAAAGAAATGAAAACAGCGTCAACCTCGTAGAAGATGAGAAGCAGCTTCCGGAGCAGGAGGAGTCGGGAGGCCTGTTCGGCATCCTGAGAAGAACGCCGGTCTATACCCGGGAGAATCCTTTCCGGGCAGCCTTTCTCTATGACCGCTCTCCGGAGGAATCCTCCTGGATCTATGGACATGAGCTGGGAAGAAATGCGCTCTCGGATCTCTTTGAAGGAAGGGTGGAGGCGGTGCGCTTCGACGGCTGCGATACGGATGCGAAGATCCGCAGGGCGATCGATGCCGCAGCGGCGGATCAGGCACAGATGGTGTTTACGACCTCTCAGGCACAGATGGGAGAGACACTGCGCAGTGCGATCCACTATCCGAAGATGCATTTTTTGAACTGTTCGGTCAATCTGCCTCATCATGCGGTGCGTACCTACTTTGGCAGAATGTATGAGGCAAAGTTCCTGATGGGTGCACTGGCGGCGTCTCTGACGAGGACGCACAGAATCGCCTACTGCGCGGATTTCCCGATCTATGGAACGATTGCCGAGATCAATGCGTTTGCGATCGGTGCCTCTCTTACGGATCCCTGCGTCAGAATCGAGCTTCACTGGACGGGAGAAAAGACGGGCGGCTGGAATGCGGAACAGCTCTCAAAGGGAGTGGACGTGCTCTCCGGACCGGACCTGATCAGGCCGAATGATGCATCACGGAAATACGGTCTCTACAGGGTGCAGGAGGACGGATCGATCCGGAATCTGGCTGTACCGGTGTGCAACTGGGGGCGCTACTATGAATTGCTGATCCGCTCCTGCCTGGAGGGATCCTGGAACGCAGATCCGCTGGTGCGTGAGGATCAGGGACTGAATTACTGGCTGGGAATTTCATCGGGGGTAATCGATGTGATTCTTTCCAGGACACTTTCCTATTCTTCAAGAAAGCTTGCGGATATGCTGAAGAGCAGCCTTGCGGCGGGAACGCTGCATCCCTTTGAGGGAGAGCTGCACAGTCAGGACGGAATCATTCGGACAGCAGGTGATCCGGGGCTTACGAATGAAGAGATCATTACCATGAACTGGCTTTACGAAAACGTGGAAGGAAGGATTCCTTCAGAGAAAGAGCTGATCCCGGAGGCGATAAAGCTGATGCGCATGAGCGGCGTGCAGGCTGAAACCGTGGGATCAGAAGAGGAAACGATATGAAGATTCTGGTTGTTGCGGATAAGGAGGAGAAGGCTCTCTGGGATTTTTATGATCCTAAGCGCACGGAGGGGATCGATCTGATTCTGTCGTGCGGAGATCTGGATGCCGCATATCTGGAATTCCTGGTTACGATGACAAACTGCCCGCTCTACTATGTGCGCGGGAATCATGATGAGTCCTATTCGCGCAGACCGCCCGAGGGATGTACGGATATTGACGGAAAAGTTGTGAATGTGGAGGGCCTGCGCATTCTCGGACTCGGCGGTTCCATGCGCTACCGTCCCGGAGATACCATGTATACCGAGGAGGAAATGAAGGCGCGTGTGCGAAAGGCGGGACCGCGTATTGCGATGATGAACGGCGTGGATATCGTTGTCGCGCATGCTCCCGTAAAGGGATACGGAGATCTTGAGGATCTGCCGCATCAGGGATTTGACTGCTTCCGCGACCTTCTGGACCGCTATGCACCGAAGTATCTCTTTCACGGGCATGTCCATCAGGAATACGGCGGATTTCAGAGAGAGCGGACCTATCCGTCCGGAACGAGGCTGATCAATGCCTGCGGGTCCTATCTGATCGAGATCGGAGAAAATGAATATCCTGAGAAAGGAAAGACGGGATCTACCCTGTATGATCTTTATACGATGCTGAATGTAAAAATCGGCAGGAAGTACTGAACTTCCTGCCGATTTTATGCTTCTGTATTGGAAAAGCGTATGCGATAGGCCTTCGGTGTCATGGCGAATTTTTTGCGGAACACTTTGCCGAAGTAGGCGCTGTCGGAAAAGCCCGTCTCAAATGCGATCTCCGTGATCTGACGGTCGGATTCTATGAGAAGCTTCTGCGCAACGCTCAGTCTGTATTCCGTCAGATAGTCGAAGGGGGAGCGCTTCAGTGTTTTCTGGAAGCATCTGAGTGCCTCGCGTTCTCCGATCGCAGCACTGGAGGCTATGTCAGCGAGAGTGATCTTCTCTGCGTAATGCTGGTGAATGTAGGTCAGCATATAGCGGATGCGCTCCTGGGATGCGATCGTCGGAGTCGGGAGGTTCGTTTCATTTTCACGAATCTCCCGCATCAGTACAAGCCATGCGGAGGAGAGGGTATTGCGGATCTGAAACTCGCAGTTTTCCCTGCGGAAGAGTGATTCTGCTTCCTTCAAAAGAGAGAGCATCCTGCGTCCGTTTTCCGTGGCATCACGGAAAATCACAATCTCGATCCCGCGATTTTTGAGGACCGGATTCAGATATTTTGTCTCAAACAGACTCTGAAAGTGTCCGCTCAGAAAAACAGGATGGAAGAGATGGGTGATCTCAACGGTATGCACATCTCCCGTGGAAACGGCTTCCTTAGTCAGCATGACATTCGTATTGACAAAAAATGCCTCATTTTCCCGAATCACGTATTCAGCCGTGGCAGAGGTCACCTTCAGGGTACCGGACTTGACATAGTTGAGCTCCAGCTCCTCATGCCAGTGCCAGGGAACGGTGAATTCCGTTATATCCCGCTCATGCATGGTGTAGGGGTATTCTACGGTAAGACCGGATATTTTTTCTACCTGATTATTGTCAACATGAAAGTCAAGCATAGTGCACCTCTGATCTGTAATACGGTAAAAACCGACTGCCTAAATTATAGCGCATTCATGACCGGCAGGCACCTTTTTTGTATTTCATGAAATAAAAGAATCTTGGTGTTCACAAATCATGGAACTGTGCTACAATAGAAAGTCGGAAATCCGTCACCTGCAGGGGTGGCGGCTATCTGTTTTCATTAATTCAAAAATAATCAGGAACGATCGAAGTGCACAGCGCTGTGTGCAAAAGAAAATAAGGAGACGCAGGTATGTATTATGTAAATCCGAATCTTCCGGAGCTGGAGAGAATTTTTGATCAGAATGAGAGAAAAGGATATCTGAGACTGGATCTGAATGAAAATCCGGGCGGTCTCCCGGAGGAGTTTATCGCGAAGGTATTAAAGAATGTCGACAAGGAGTTTGTTTCCGAGTATCCGGAGACCCGCCATTTTCAGGAGCTGCTTGCGAAGTTTCACAATGCCGAGCCGGAAAATATCTGTCTGGTAAACGGCTCCGCAGAGGGAATCCGCTATATCATCGAGGCGTTTACTTCCGTAGGCGGCAGAGTCGTCGGCGTTGTTCCGTCCTACTTTATGTTCCAGGTCTATTCTGAGATGTACGGAAGAGAATTTATAAGGGTCAATTACGAAGATGATCTGAACATGGATGTACACTCGATCCTGAATGCACTGACAGAGGATACCCAGCTTCTGGTGCTCCTCAATCCGAATAACCCGATGGGCAATGTGTATACCGATGAGGAATTGGAGCTCATCATGGAGGAATGCCGTAAGAAAGAGATCACGGTTCTGATCGATGAGGCCTATCACTATTTCCATCCGAAGACCTTTATTCACTATGCACTGGAGGAGCGCCACGTTCTGGTCACCAGAACCTTCTCCAAGGTCTTTGCTATGGCAGGCTGCAGACTCGGCTATGTGGTCGGTGCAAAGGAGGATATCAAGCTTGTTCAGAAGTTATGCACACCGCATAACACCAATGCATTTGCACTGAAGTTCGCGGAGGAGATCCTCACGACTCCCGGCATGATCGATGAGCTGGTCCGGAAATTCAGAGAGGGTCGTTCCTACCTGCTCGAGGAGCTCGACAAAAACGGCTACCTTCATAAGGGCGAGGCAGGCAACTTCCTTTTCATTCAGCCGAAGACGGATGCTGCGGAGCTGGTCAAGCGCATGAAGGCAGAGAAGAAGATCCTGATCAAGTCCTATCCGAATGTCGGAGAACTCGGCGACTGCCTCAGAACCTCTATCGGTGAGAAGCAGTATATGGAGCGGTTTATGGAGGCTCTTCTGGAACTGGATCGGTAAGTAAGGAAGTACAGACAGTTTTAACGATGAAGGCGGTCAACCTGAGAGGTTGGCCGCCTTTTTTACTTATCTGCCGGCGTATCAGAAAAACAGGGAATGGATGCCTCGGGTTGGTGAGGTGTCCAAAATTGCAGGCACTATGCCCGGCAGGAAAAGACTGCAAGGGAAATGTCGGTTCTGTGATTCAGGGAACAAGCGGATGATGATACAATGTTCTATGGTGTGGGAGTGAAATCAAAGAGTTTCGTACATGGTATGGATCAGACGATCAAAGCTGCACAAAGAGAGTTTAGATGACTTTGAAAAATATTATTTGATGGTGAAAGCTGATGAAACAAAATTCAAAGATAAAAGTATTATCAGAGTTATTCCTGAATATGTTCTATATCAGTGTCTTTACGTTTGGCGGCGGCTTTGTCATTGTTACTTTGATGAAGAAAAGATTCGTTGACGAGAAACAATGGATCACAGAAGAAGAGATGCTGGACTATACTGTTTTGGCACAAGCTTCGCCCGGAGCAATTGCGGTAAACGGAGCGATTCTGGTTGGATGGCGCATCGCAGGATTTGTAGGTATGATCGTATCTGTCCTTGCTACGATCATGCCTCCCATGATCATTCTGTTTGTCGTTTCATTTTTTTATAACGAATTTGCAAGTAATGTGATCGCTGCGTATGCCTTAAAAGGCATGCAGGCCGGTGTTGCGGCCGTCATACTCGATGTGGTCTGCTCGTTGGGCGGAGATATAGTGAGAAAGAAATCCCGGGTCTCCATCGGCATTATGGCAGCTGTGTTTGCAGCAGTCTTCTGGCTGAATATGAACGTAATGATCATCATTTTAATAGTCGCAATACTGGGAATTTCCGGCACAGTGATCCGTGCATATAGTGCTCGAAAGAAAGGGGAAGAGAAGGCATGATTTATCTTCAGCTTTTTATTAACTTTGTGCAGATCGGTTTATTTTCTATTGGAGGCGGATATGCGGCGATCCCGTTGATCCAGGAGGTGGTAGTGAAAGAGCACGGATGGCTTTCCATGAGTTCCTTCACGGATCTAATCACGATTGCGGAGATGACGCCTGGACCCATTGCGGTAAATTCCGCTACATTTGTTGGACTGCGTATCGGTGGTATTGCAGGTGCGGTGGCTGCCACATTTGGCTGTATTTTTCCGTCATTGTTTATCGTCTCTTTTCTGGCTTATCTCTATCGCAAGTATAAAAATCTCACCGGATCACAGTCAGTATTGGGATGTCTGCGACCTGCTGTAGCTGCCTTGATCGCATCATCAGGGGTGTCCATGCTGCTTCTGGTGGTGTTCGGAGATAAATCCGCAGCACTGTCCGAATTTAATGTTGTTGGAGCTGTTTTGTTTGCGGGAGCCTTTTTTGTCCTGCGGAAGTGGAAGAAAAACCCGATCCTTGTGATGTCAAGCTGCGGCGTCATAGGAGTTTTGGCAGGTTTG
The DNA here is from genome assembly GCA_030527595.1 of Lachnospiraceae bacterium. Classification (GTDB taxonomy): domain Bacteria; phylum Bacillota; class Clostridia; order Lachnospirales; family Lachnospiraceae; genus Chordicoccus. The sequence continues at coordinate 34,763 of JAUNAN010000009.1, forward strand.
ATAAATCTATGGTAATAAAACAGGAGGTCCGGAAAGTCAAGCTGGCCGATCTCATGAAGAAACTATCTTTTATCTGAAAAATTACAAAGCTGCATGGCAACACCGTCAGCCATAATCTCAAATCCGAATTTTTGATAGAAAGAAGCGTTTTTGCTTTCCTCCGGCATAAGTTCAATGTAAAGATAGTCTTTATATTTTTCCTTTACCATAGTAATCAACTGATTTGCAATACCTTTATGATGGTAGTCCGGATGCACAAGCACATAGTGCATATAGGCTACCATCTCTGTGTCATCAAGCAGGCGGACAAGTCCTACAAGACGTGCTCCATCCCATGCAGTTATAACGGTGGAGGAATGCATAAGCGCTTTGTAAAGCCTTGTTGGATATTGTCCTGATATCCAGCCAACTGACAGAAATAGTTCCTGTACTTGTTCTACAGTGAAATTTTTTTGTTCCGTATATGTTATGTTCATTATATAAGTCCCCCTAAGTTGTTCTGATGACAGTCACATTTTTGTCAATGTAGCATAGTTACAGCTGCATTTTCTTTATAGGATCATCAAGATCATTTGCAGATGGTTTGAAAAATCGGAACAACAGACTGATCCTTTTCGGTAAGGGAGTATTCTCCTTAGTGATTCAATTTACTTAAGTATATCA
>JAUNAN010000078.1:0-3123 GCA_030527595.1 Lachnospiraceae bacterium
CCCGGTAATTTCGGGAGAGCAGAGTCTGATCCTTTGTCATAGGTGTGGGAATGGGGAGGATCTGTTTCTCCCGGATCTCAGGATATGTGCGTTCCGCAATCTTGTATGCGGTGCTGTCCGACGGATCCGGCCCCGGGACAGCAATCACATCGCATTCCTGTATGACGCGAAGTGCCTTTAAAGTCATAAGCTCCGGATCTCCGGGACCGACGCCGACACCGTATAAAGTACCTCTCATGAAGGTGAACTCCTCTCTTAAGATGATGCTGCCGGCTCAAAAGCCGGAGAGCAAAATTGCAGTTACCGTAAATAATAGAGGCAGGGATTAATACTGGCAAGGCTTTTACGTGATGTGCTGTGGAAAATGGTTGTTTATGATATGATATAAGTGTCTGAAGAGTTACATGAAACAGTCTATGTGAAGGAGAAAACGGTCATGATTCAGGTGAGAAGATCTCCCATTCAGCTTGCGAAGAACAACAGGGAAATTCTGACAGAAAAGGATGAGGACTTTCCGTGCATATGTGTGCTGAATGAGAATTCGACTGTCGCCATTAAAGAAGTGCCCTGGCACTGGCATGATATGATTGAATTTAATTATGTCATTGACGGGGAGGTGCGGATCTTCACACAGGATCACACCTACAATCTGAAGAGAGGAGATCTGATCTTTATCAATTCCAATGTGCTGCATCACATGGACTTTCTGGAAAATGTAAAATATTATGCCCTGTTACTGGATTATCACTTTCTCTCGGGAGCCTATAACAGTGCGATTGAACAGAAATATTTTACTCCGATCCTTCGCTGCGCGAATCTGCCCAGTGTACTGCTGCAGCCGGTTACGCCAAGAAGGATTCGCATGGTAGAAAATATGATCACTGCCGTTGAGGCCATGCGCGATGAGGAGACCGGATTTGAGCTGACCGTGAGGGAGCAGATGAGCCGTCTCTGGATGCGCCTCTTCGATGAGACGGAGGAGATTAGGGCAAACAGCCTGTTGTCAAGCAATCAGGATGTAGAGCGCATGAAGGTGATGCTGGAATATATTTATGCGCATTACATGGATCCGATCACTCTGGATGAAATTGCAGCCTCGGCAGGCGTAAGCGGACGGGAATGTACCCGCTGTTTCCAGCGCTCCGTCGGCAGTTCGCCGATTCGCTTCCTGATTGATTACAGAGTGCATCTTGCGGCAGAGAAGCTTCTCCTGACAAGTGAGCCGATCTCTGTGATCTCCGAAAAGTGCGGATTTGCCTCGGATAGCTATTTCGGGAAGACCTTCCGGGAGTATTTCGGATGTACACCCAGAGAATACAGAAAACAAAAATAATCAGCTTAACGGACGGTTTTTGATAAAGCGGATCAGCTTTTTCTCCATTGGAGTGAATTCCGCATTACGGGGAGTTGCAAGATAGATATTTCTGCGAAGTCCGCTTTGATCCATATCAAAGGAGAGCAGTGTGCCGTTCTCTACCTCCTCTGAAACAGCCATGGAGGAAAGGATGGAGACGCCGGATCCTGCCGCGACCATTCGCTTGATGGATTCCGGATCATCTACTCTTGCAACGATATTTTGATCTTCAACCGGGAAGCCGATATTATGCATATAGTTTCTGGCCGTTCGGTCTGTTCCGGAACCGATTTCTCTTGCGACGGTCGGTTCCCCCAGCAGGTCTTTCCCGTAAAGACCTGCTTTCTTCATTTTCTGATAGAGATGATTGTTGGGAGTGACCATGACGAGCCGATCCTCCGCAAGAGGGAAATGCTCTACCGTTTCCGGCTCGCTGATTGCTCCCACAAAACCGATGCGGATCTCACCGTCCGTAAGCTGTCTGTGTACATCTGCGCTGTCCCCGCGCGTTAAGGTATAGCGGAAGGAGGGGTCCGCCGCCAGAAAGTCGGCAAGATACTGGGGGAGCAGATATTTTCCCGGAACCGTAGAGGCGGCAAGAGGAACGATTTCCTCCTGTTCTGCTTTCTGAAAGAGAGGCAGGACCTCTTCGCAGGCCGTGAGGATCTTCTTTGCGGCAGGATAGAGACGCGCACCCTCAGGTGTGAGTGTTGTCTTTCTGCGGCTGCTGCGATCGATCAGCGGTGTGCCGAGCAGTTTTTCCAGTGTCATTAGATGAGCACTCACCGAGGATTGGGTGAGAAACAGTTCTTCCGCAGCATGAGAAAAACTTCCGTATTCAACAATGGCAGTGAACACTTCAAGCTGTTTCAAGGTGAATTCAATCAAGGTGATCCCTCCTGCTTTCATATTGATCCAATTATATCAGAAAACAATTCGAAAAACTCGATTTTTGCGCTTTTTGATGCGGAAGGCAGTAACCTTCAGAGGGGATTGAAGCGGATCTTTTGCGCCGGTGATCAGAGAGCGGATTATCGTGAAAAAGAGCATTCGGTGATTCTGTCTTTTTTCTTGACGCATGATAAAAAAAGCGATACTCTTTTAAATGCAAAATATTGGAACAGTAATGGACACAGAGGTGTCTCCCTGGTATAGGAGGGCGAGCATGAAGAGAGAGTATTCCTTTGCGAAGGCAGTGAACGCAGAAATTGCAGAGCAGATTCTGAAAGAGGTAAAAGAATTAGAGTCTGTAAAGGATGCGGCAGTTTCAGAGGACGGCGCATACATCACGATCGAGGCAAATGAGGATCAGTATCTCGATGCTATGACTAAGGCTCTGAATATCAGCACCCGTTTTACAAAGAATCAGTGGATCTCTTTCCACAGATTTGTTTATGATGATTGATTCCGCAGGGAAAATACAGATAACAAGAGACCCGTACGGCCAAGGCTGTACGGGTCTCTTGTGTTAATAACGAGCGCAGTGAGTCGGATGCAATCGCGTAGCGATTGGAAAACAACGAGCCGTGCGCCGGCATATTTACGTGCGCCGGCATGCTTGCATCCGCGGGCATACTCATATGCTTCTTTTAAAAAATGAAGTTTTTCAGCAGTCCGAGGATCAGCAGGTGCGCGGGATAAAAGAGGTAGAAAAACCACTTGGATAAGGTCCTTCCGTGTTTCGCCCGTTCTCCGTTGTAGCCGTACAGTATAGCGGCTGCCGCCAGAGCAACGCCTGTGCAGTCGATGACGGAAAACAGGATGCTTTT
>JAUNAN010000078.1:3223-9773 GCA_030527595.1 Lachnospiraceae bacterium
TACTTTTTTCTTGAGCGTGTATAGTAGAAGCCCTCGACAAGAAAGTAGATCATGACAGGCGCCGTAAAATAGCCGATCGCCTTCAGACATTCCGTGAGCAGTGCGCCTCTCATAAGAAACACGTTGGCGATATGATTCAGCAGCATGGTCAGCATGGCGATATATTTGATGGCATCGCGGCTCAGACCGCGGGGGTTATCATTCATAAAAATCCTTTCTTGGAAAATAAAAACAAAGCATCTGTGATACAGGGATGCCCGGTCCTGGTATTTCATGGCGAACGGAATACAGGATGTGACTGGAATCCGTTCCGAAACTGTGTTACTCTTTTTTTATTGTAAACGATAACTTGATTTTAGAGGAGAAAAAAGTGAAATATCTGAAGCAGTTTGGCGTGATCATGCTCATCTCACTGATCGGAGAATTCCTTCATTTTCTGATTCCGCTTCCGATACCGGCAAGTATATACGGACTGGTATTGATGCTTGCGGCTCTGGTATCCGGAATCGTGAAGCTGGAATCTGTGCGGGAAACATCTGTGTTTATGATCGAAATTATGCCGGTCATGTTTATTCCGGCAGCGGTAGGACTCATTGATATCTGGGATCTGATCCGCGGCAATCTCGTCGCTTATGTGATCCTGACCTTTGTATCCACCTGTGTGGTGATGCTGGTTGCGGGACGTGTTACACAGGCGGTGATCCGCCGCAGCGGGAAAGGAGAGAAGCATGGCTGAGTTTTTTGAGACTTCTGTATTTTTCGGCGTAACTGTCAGCCTGGCAGCCTATTATGTCGGTTACCTGCTCAATAAAAAAACAGGATGGGGTTTCCTGAACCCGCTGCTTGTCTCCATTGCGGCAACGATCGCGGTGCTGCTTGCGGGGCGGATCCCGTACGATACCTACTATAACGGAGCGAAGTATCTGAGTTATCTGCTGACTCCGGCAACGGTATGCCTGGCGGTTCCGCTCTATGAGAAGCTGCAGCTCCTGAAGGACAACTGGAAGGCAATTATTGCCGGAATTCTGTCCGGTGTGGTGACTTCTCTGCTTTGTGTACTGGTGATGGCACTTCTCTTCGGATTCACACATGCGGAATATGTTACCTTCCTTCCGAAGTCCATCACGACCGCCATCGGCATGGGCGTTGCGGAAGAGCTCGGCGGATACGGGACTCTTGCAGCAGCAGTCATTATCATTACCGGTGTCATCGGAAATATGATCGCACCTGCATTTCTTAAGCTCTGTCGCATTGAGGAGCCGATCGCCAAGGGAATCGGAATCGGCAGCGCATCGCATGCCGTCGGGACCGCAAAAGCCATGGAGATGGGAACGACCGAGGGGGCAATGAGTTCTCTCTCAATTGTTGTTTCGGGGCTGCTGACGGTAATAGGAGCATCTGTCTTCGCCGGATTCATCTGAATCCGATACGGATATTCAGAGATAGATATAAAGAGATATAAACAGATTGAAGAATTTTGAGTTTGAAAGGTGAAAGAGATATAAACAGATACAAACAGATATATGGATATGTCTGTCTGTAAAAAATGTATTCATTTACAGAGCAAAAGGGAGCTGAAAGATCAGATCGATTTTTCAGCTCCCTTTTTCAATGTCAGAACAAATTAATTGTCATATCAAAGATGTTTATTTCTTAGCAGATGCTGCTCCGTCCATTGCATCTTTCGGAATCACAATATTCAGAACGATTGCGATGACGCAGGCAGATACGATACCGGATTCACCGAAGATCAGCTGTACCAGGTACGGCAGATTTGCGAGGATCGCGGAGGTAGCGCCGAGCGCATAGCCGACACCGAGAGAAACAGCGATGATGGATACGTTTCTTGCAGTCATCGGTTCTTTGGTGGCAAGCTGGATACCGGATACGATGATCGATGCGAACATCATGACAGCTGCGCCGCCCAGAACGCTTTGCGGCATGATGGAAAGCAGAGCAGACAGCTTCGGGAACAGACCGCAGAGAATCAGGAAGCATCCGCCGATGCCGATCGTGAAGCGGTTGACGACCTTATTCAGTGCAACAAGACCGACATTCTGGCTGAAGGATGTATTCGGAAGAACGCCGAACAGTGCAGCGAAGGAAGAACCGAGACCGTCGCACATAACGCCGCCGGAGAGCTCACTGTCAGTTGCTTCTCTTCCGAGACCGCCTTCTGTGATACCGGAAATATCACCGATCGTCTCAACTGCTGTTACGATGAACATGATCAGCAGCGGAAGGATCGCCTTAATGTCAAATACCCACTTGACAGGCATGATGGCCGGAATTGCAAACCATGCCGCATTCTTTACGGAGTCCCACTTCAGAACCCAGGATTTGGTTGCCTCTACGACTTCACCTGCGTCATTTGTATAGGTGAAGGTGTGCGGAAGGACAGCACCCATGATCGCGACGAGGATATATCCGCAGATGATACCGATCAGGATCGCTGAGAGACTGGTAAAGCCCTTTGTGCCGTGCTTCAGAACAAGGATGATGATCAGTACGACCGCAGCGACAAAGAGGTTCTCAAGAGAACCGAAGTCCTTGTTATTATTTCCGCCGCCGAAGGAATTGATACCGACCGACAGAAGAGAAAGACCGATAGACATTACGACGGTACCTGTGACGACCGGCGGGAAAAACTTGCGTAGCGGCTTTAAAAATAAGCCGAGGACAGTCTCAAAGAAGCCGCCGATAAAGGTTGCACCAAGGATCGCACCGTAGCCGATCAGACCGCCGCCCATGGAGTTTGCAACGGAGGACATAACGCCGATGAAGCCGGAGCTGGTTCCCATGACGATCGGAAGCTTTCCGCCGACCGGACCGATGCTGAAGACCTGAACCAGAGTGGCAATACCTGCCACAAGCATGGCATTCTGGAGCAGGGAGACGCGCAGCTCCGCAAAACCGGCATCGCCGGTGATGCCGCAGATTCCGAGGATCACGATAAGCGGTGTCAGGTTTCCGACGAACATCGCAAGTACGTGCTGGAGACCGAGCGGGATGGCCTGCTTCAGAGGCGGTTTTCCCTCAAGATCATAAGGTGTACCGTTAAACTGATCTTTTTTGTCCATAAACTTTCCTCCCTCGATAGATTAGCAGAGCAGCATCAGGCAGAGAGACCGCAAACAGGATGCCACTTCTCCCTTCTGCCGCATGGACGATTTATTTCATTATTGTACGTCATTATCACCAAGTGTACAAGCGATTTCAAACATTATTTTAGTTATATTCACAAATAGTTAGAAGCCACAAAAAACAAGTGACCTGACAGATAAAAACGCACAAATAATGATCCTGTCAGCATTAGAATAGACAATAAGCAAAGGAGCTGATGCAGGATTTTTCTCTGCTTCAGCTCCTTTGCTGTAATTTCATCATATGATATTGGAAAGACTTCAGTCAAGCTGTTCCTTGATCGCAGCCAAAAGATCATCAAATTCATCGAAAGCCGGAAGATCCGGGTTATCGTTCTTGATCTGATCGGTGCTCTTAAAGAGGAAGCCTGCCTTGCTTGCCCGAATCATGCCGAGATCATTGTAGCTGTCTCCGCTGGCGATCGTGTCATAGCCGATAGACTGCAGTGCTTTGACGGTGGAGAGCTTGGAATTCTCAATACGCATGCGGAAGCCGGTGATCTCGCCGCTGTCGGCAACCTCAAGCGTATTGCAGAAGAGTGTCGGCCATTTCAGCTTTTCCATGAGAGGAGCAGCGAACTGTGTGAAGGTATCACTGATGATGATCACCTGCGTAAGAGAGCGGAGCTCATCCAGAAATTCCAGTGCACCGGGAAGCGGCTGAATCTTTGCGATGGTTTCCTGGATCTCCTTCAATCCGAGACCGTGCTCCTTCAGGACACCGAGGCGCCATTTCATGAGTTTATCATAGTCCGGTTCATCACGTGTGGTGCGGGAAAGCTCGGGAATTCCGCTTTCCTTTGCAAATGCGATCCAGATTTCCGGGACAAGAACACCTTCCATATCAAGGCAGACAATATTCATAGTAAAATTCCTTTCCTGCTGTAGTATGTATGCGACATACGGATTTCCGAAAAAGCAGAAGGCAGGCACGAAGCTTTGCCGCTGTTTTCTTTTCCAAGTATAGCAAAATAGTGTCCGGGAAGAAAGAGAAAGCGTGCGCGGGATCGGATTCGGAAAGGAAAATATTTCAGGAGAGCGTCGTATCAGGCAGGTCTGTTTTTTGCCTGCACAGCGATCTTGTGTTAAAATAAAAACAATGATTTTATGAAACAGGATCATGGAGGAATGAATATGGAAATCTTATATGCTGCCGTGACGATCGTCATCCTGGCAATTGTAGCCTGCGAAGTCATTCTGACGATCGGCCTTCTGCAGAAAAACCCGAAAGTTACACCCAGAAAAGCGGGAATGTGGATGATGACCCTTCTGTTTCTTCTGGTCGCGCTCGTGACGCTGCTCATGTATATCGGAGGAGAATGATCTGACCGGTCAATCAAGCCGTTTGTAGAAACGTGTGTTGACCGGTTAAACATGCCGGGAGACGAAAAGTACGCTAATCGGTTAATCGCGCATGCCGGCAGAGAGGGCGCGGCATGTGCATGAGTTTTAGACCGCGACAGCGTGCGGAAAGAGAAAAAGTTCCATAAAGAAAGGGAAGAAAAATGAATACACGGATCATTCTTGCATCAGGTTCTCCGAGAAGAAAGGAGCTGCTTGCACAGATCGGGCTGAAGCCGGAGATAATCGTAAGTGATGTAGAGGAACAGACAGCCTTTTCCTCTCCGGAGAAGGTGGTCAAGGATCTTTCCATGCAGAAGGCGATGGCGGTTGCAGCGGGGATCGATGACAATAATGCGATCGTAATCGCTGCTGATACGGTTGTCACGATCGACGGACGCATATTAGGAAAGCCCGCAGATCATGAGGAGGCAGCGGAGATGATCCGCACGCTTCAGGGACGTGCCCATGAGGTGTTTACCGGCGTTACGATCGTCAGGGGATGCAGAAAGGGGGATATTCCGACCTTCCGGGAGTCCTTTGCCGAGTGTACAGCGGTTCATGTATTTCCTATGAGCGAGGAGGAGATCAGAGGCTATGCAGACTCAGAAGAGCCTATGGACAAGGCCGGCGCCTACGGGATACAGGGCGCCTTTGCAGCCTATATTTCCGGCATAGAGGGAGATTATAATAACGTGGTCGGACTGCCGGTGGGAAGATTGTATCAGCTGATCAAGCGTTATCTCAACGGATAAGATTCCTGCATCTGTATGCAGGCTGATTCATCACTGAGGGAGTCCGTGATGCGTCTGAGATAAACGCTTCGCGATGCGCGATTTAAATGAAGAAATCAGGAGGTTTTGTTATCGGAAAAAGCATATTCAAAAAAGTACTTCGGATCATACTGTTGTTTCTGGCACTGTTTTTATTTGTAAAATACAGGGAAGAGCTGCCGGAACTTCCCTCGCGGATCTATTCCGTCGTCACGGAACGCATGCATGCGATGGAGCCGGCGATCGGAAATTTTCTGGAGAATGCGGGTATGGAGGATGCGGCTGCGCATTTTGAATCGGAGAATGCGATTCACCTGATCATGGGATCTGATGTGCATTATCTGTCTCAGTCTCTGACGGACAACAGTGAAGCCTTTCATGAGATGGCGCTCGAGAGAAGCGGAAAGGCAATGATGTACATCGAGGAGATCACGGATGCTTTTCTGGAAGAAGTCAGTGAGGAGAAGCCGGATGCGCTTATTTTAAGCGGAGATCTGACCTATTACGGGGAAACACAGAGCCACAGGGATCTGATCGGGAAGCTGAACGCGCTGCAGGATTCCGGTGTTCCGGTCCTGGTGATACCCGGCAATCATGATGTGGGCTTTTATGAAGCGAACAGCTACTCTGAGGCGGGGCAGGAAGAAGCGGAGCGGACCTTCAAAGGTGAATTCCGGGAATTCTATTATGAATTCGGTCCGGCTCAGTCCCTCAGTGTGGATGAGAATTCCTTCAGTTATCTGTATCCGCTCACGGATGAGCTCGGCGTATTGATGATCGATGCGAATGCCGGTGAATGGGAGGATGAGATCTCCGAAGAGACCCTGACATGGATAGAAGAGGTGCTGGCTGAATATGCGGATGATATGGAGATCCTTGCTGTGAGTCATGAGCCGTTTCTGGATTTTGAGGATACCGATGATGCGTATACAAGGATCGATAAATTCGACGAAATTCTTACCCTGTTCGGAGAATACGGTGTCACATACGGGTTCTCCGGTCATGTGCATTATCATGATGAGATGACGGAGAATAACTTTACGAATATCGTTACCTCCTGTATTTCGGTATATCCTCTGCAGTACGGCGAGGTGACTCTGGATCGGGGCAGGCTTCGGTACGAGCCTCAGTATCTGAATATGCCTGCCTGGGCGGAAGAACACGGAATAGAGGATGAAAACCTGCAGAACTTCTGGGAATACGCCCGGAGGCAGCAGCAGATCTATGCTGCAGGAAGGGATGCAAGGGAGCGGGAAGAGAGTAAGTAACAAAAAGACCGGCATTTGCCGGTCT
>JAUNAN010000175.1 GCA_030527595.1 Lachnospiraceae bacterium
ACAGGTGTGGTGTGGAGCAAAAGTGTGCAACTTGTTATTGCAATTTTGGTTTTTTTACTTTTCCCGATCCTCCATGGTATACTGACAAGCGTTATGACTTTTTATATGGGAAATGACTCCCGAAAGGAAACAGATATGGCGCTCACTACCGGCATCGGCATTTACACTTCTTCTGAGACTCTGCGCGAAGAAGCCGAACAACTCGCAGACAAACTGGATCTTCCGCTTCTGCAGGCGGAACCCCCAAAAAAATCCCGGGGGCTTCTGCTGAGATTAGAGGACGACGGTCTCTCACTTACAGACGGAAACCTCTTTATGAAGGGAGACCTGACCTCCATGCTTCCGAGACTCAAACAAAACAATTTGAACCGTGAGCTTCTGGTGAAAGCCGCAAAGAAAAACGGGGAAGCTCCGCTTGCAGTCGATGCGACTGCCGGAATGGGTGAGGATGCCCTGCTTCTGGCTGCTTCCGGATTCCGTGTACTGCTCTTTGAGTATGATCCCGTCATTGCCGCTCTGCTTGCGGATTCCCTGAAGAGAGCCTCGGAAGATGAGCAGCTGTCGCCTGTTGTTTCACGCATGACACTCATCTCCGGGGACAGCATTCACGGTATGCAGCAGTTATCCGAACGCCCTGCCGTCATTCTGCTTGATCCCATGTTTCCGAAACGGCAGAAGAGCGGTCTGATCAAGAAAAAATTCCAGCTGCTGCAGCAGCTGGAATCTCCCTGTTCCTCTGAAGATGAACTTTTCGGTGCGGCGATTGCCGCAGCTCCCGGAAAAATCATTGTGAAGAGACCCGCAAAGGGGCCGTTTCTCTCCGGGAAAAAACCCTCCTATTCTCTGAAGGGAAGTGCGATCCGGTATGACTGCTATGTGTATTCCGGTGCCTGAGCTTTGTAAGCTCAGGCACCGGATCCGGGTCAGCTTACCCGGACATTGCTCCGTCCGGATCCATGCGCTTCCTCCGGGATCATTAATTTCCGTTCAGTACAGAAATCCCTCCATTTTCGATCGTTGAGACAACTCTGTCATTCTGTTCTTCGGCAGACAGAACACAGACGATCTGCTTCGACCCATCCGGAAGATTCAATTCCTTATAGCCCGCCGCATCAAAAATCGTCAGCCCGAAGTCCTCAAAAATCGCCTGAACAGCGGTTTCATAGCTGTCGTAATCACTGTAGATTCCCGACTCGTCCTCATAATAAATTTCCGTTCCCTGATCATAATACTCAGTTCCCGTCTCCAAGACATCATAAAGCCCCAGAGCGCTTGTGTATCCCGGATCATACAGATGACGCACCTGCTGAATCTGAGAGCCGTCATAGAAGACCTCTGCATACTCCGCCGTTTTTGCCTCAGTCAGCATATGTACGCAGGTGCACAGTACGCTTCCGTCTGAATAAGCGATAGTAATCTCTTCCTCAGATGCACCGTTCAGGATGCTCTCCTCGAGGACCTGCATTCTGGATACTTCCTGCATAGTGCCGCCGGCATACTCGCAGACTACCATTTCCAGTACATTCTTGACGCCTGTCCCGTCCGTATCCGGCCGGTTCACAAGCTCAAAGTAGATCAGCTCGTCCTCGAGATCACCGTCCGTATCATCGATGACAGCTCCGACAACACCGGTATTCAGATCAGCCTGATACTGATAGTTGTTGTTCATAAAGGAGGTATATTCCGATGTGACCGGTGCCCGATCGAGTGCCGCAAGATAAGTCTCTGAGGCTTCGGCAGCCGTAGGAATCACCTCCTCGGGAATTTCGGCCTCCGCTCCGCTGCTCTCTGCCGCAGGAGCAGTGCTCT
>JAUNAN010000079.1:0-8118 GCA_030527595.1 Lachnospiraceae bacterium
AGGCTTAAAAACCTTGTGTTTTCAATAAAAAACACTTGATTATATGAGGAGGTCACGACCATGAGGATTTTGATGAAAGTTATCGCTGCTCCGATTATTGCAGTTCTCGCCATTTTCACCTGGCTGGCTCTTCAGCTGGTCAAGGTCTCTGCCGTAGTTCTGAACTTTATCGCAATCGCTGTTGCCCTTGGCGCGCTGTATATTCTCTGGAGCGGAAGTGTCGCTCAGGGTATCGCCGGACTGGTTGTAGCACTTCTGCTTAGCCCCTTCGGACTGCCCATGTTCTCCATCATTTTGTTGGGGCAGGTTCAGAGATTCAGATTCTGGATTCAGGACAGTGTATATGGCTGATCACTTGTGCCCAACTTGGTCACAAGTCAATCGGCAGAAACTTAGCGCAAATGAATAGAATGAACTTCGCGCCAACTTGGCGCAAAGTGATCGGCTCTCACTTCGGTGGGAGCTTTTATTTTTACAAACACATTGACAAACGTCTATGTATAGCCTACAATAACACATAGATAGAAATCTATGTGAGGTGAAATTATGGATAGTGTTGAAGTGGCAAAAATCTGCAAGGCTTTAGGTGATAGCAACCGCCTTCGTATTATTCAGATGCTTTCAGACGGCGAGAAATGTGGATGCCATTTATTGGAGGAGTTTGATATCACTCAGCCGACCCTTTCCCATCATATGAAAATCTTGACCGATTGTGGTCTCGTCAATGATTGGAAAGAAGGAAAATGGCATCATTACTCTATCAACTGCAAGACACTTTGCGAGTTTAAGGACTTTATTGAAACCCTATCCTGTGTTCCGGTAGACGGAGAAAGCTGTGGGTGCTGCTGATGTGGACTTTTATTCAAGATGAAATTCTTGGTATGAAGTGGCTTAATCGCTTGATTGGCAGCGGACTTCAAGCAATAGGGCTGGACACGGGAGGGCGAATTGCAGGAAGCATACAGTTTTTCCTATACGATGTCATTAAAATCACGGTGCTTTTGTGCGTGTTGATCTTTATCATCTCTTATATTCAGAGCTACTTTCCACCCGAGAGAAGCAAGAAGATTATGGGACACTTCCACGGTATTTGGGCGAACTGTATTGCTGCTCTGCTGGGAACGGTTACTCCGTTTTGTTCCTGCTCGTCCATCCCGCTGTTTATCGGCTTTACCAGCGCAGGCTTGCCGCTGGGAGTGACTTTCTCATTTCTCATTTCGTCCCCCATGGTGGATTTGGGCAGTTTGGTTTTGCTTATGAGTATCTTCGGAACAAAGGTCGCTGTGGTCTATGTAATACTTGGCCTCATTGTGGCGGTTATCGGCGGTACGCTTATTGAGAAACTGCACATGGAGCAGTATGTAGAGGAGTTTATTCGTAATGCCAGCCGGGTAGATATTGATTCTCCAAGTCTGACGCAGAAGGAGCGCTTGGTGTACGCCAAGGAGCAGGTGGTTTCAACCTTCAGGAAGGTATTTCCCTATATTCTGGTCGGTGTCGGTATTGGAGCTGTCATTCACAACTGGATTCCTGAAAGCTGGGTGGAGACTGTTCTGGGCGGTAAGAACCCCTTTGGTGTGATTCTTGCAACCGTTATCGGCATTCCCATGTATGCAGATATTTTCGGAAGTATTCCCATTGCAGAAGCACTGCTTAGCAAGGGCGCACAGCTTGGCACGGTACTCAGCTTTATGATGGGTGTGACAACGCTATCCCTTCCATCTATGATTATGCTGCGCAAGGCAATTAAGCCGAAGCTGCTGGGCGTATTTGTAGCAATCTGTACGGTCGGCATTATATTCGTCGGCTATGTATTCAATCTATTACAATTTCTGTTCATTTAAGGAGGAACAACACAATGGCACTGTTTGGTTTTGGTAAGAAAAAGGAAGAAAAAAAGGAACAGAGTTGCTGCTGTGGCGGCATCTGCACCCCGGAAAAAATGGCGGAGGCAGAGCAGGAAAAGGCTGCTGGCGGCATTAAGGTGTTGGGTGGAGGCTGTGCCAAATGCCATGAGCTGGAGGCAAACACAAAGACTGCTCTTGCAGAGCTGGGTATTGAGGAACCAGTAGAACTGATTACAGATTTTGCGGTCATTGCTACCTACGGAGTCATGTCCACCCCTGCACTGGTCGTTGACAACAAGGTAGTCAGCTACGGCAAGGTACTGAAGCCCGCCGAAGTCGCAGAATTGGTAAAGAAGGTGCGGGCATAATGGAAGAAAAGCAAGGCATTAACTTTTTTCAGCGTTATCTGACGCTGTGGGTATTTCTCTGCATGGTAGCCGGTGTCCTCATCGGTCGATTTATTCCGGCAATCCCGGAGACCTTGTCTCATTTGGAGATTGCGGGAATCTCTATTCCCATCGCTGTTCTGATTTGGGTCATGATTTATCCTATGATGCTGAAGGTGGATTTTCAGAGCATCAAGAATGTGGGTAAGAACCCCAAGGGCTTGTTTATCACATGGGTAGTAAACTGGCTTATTAAGCCTTTCACCATGTATGGCATTGCCTCTCTGTTTCTGTTTACCATGTTCAAAGCATTTATCACGCCGGAGTTGGCTACACAGTATCTGGCTGGCGCTGTCCTGTTAGGTGCTGCTCCCTGCACTGCAATGGTCTTTGTTTGGAGTACGCTTACGAAAGGAAATCCGGCCTATACAGTGGTACAAGTGGCTACCAATGACCTGATTATTCTTGTGGCATTCGTTCCCATTGTGAAGTTCCTGCTTGGCGTTTCCAATGTCAGCGTTCCGTACAGCACCTTGATTATCAGTGTAATCCTGTTTGTGGTCATTCCACTCTGCGGTGGCGTTCTCACGAGAATTTCCGTTATCAACAAGCGTGGGGCGGATTATTTTGAAAATGTGTTTGTCCATAAGTTTGATGGCGCAACCACCATTGGACTGCTGTTGACGCTGGTGATTATCTTTGCATCTCAGGCAGAGGTGATTCTCTCCAACCCGCTGCACATTGTTTTGATTGCCGTACCACTGATTCTGCAAACAGTTCTAATTTTCGCCATATTTGTAGCCTGCAAGTTATTCAAGCTGCCCTATGACATTGCTGCTCCGGCAGGCATGATCGGTGCGTCCAACTTCTTTGAGCTGGCCGTTGCCGTGGCGATTGCCCTCTTTGGCACTTCCAGCCCTGCGGCTCTGGCAACTACAGTAGGGGTTTTGACAGAGGTTCCTGTTATGCTGGCTTTGGTACGCTTTGCAAATAGCAAGAGGGGTTGGTTTCATGGCTAAGAAGAAAATTGCCTTCATCTGTGTTCACAATTCCTGTCGTAGTCAGATTGCAGAAGCTCTTGGTAAGCACCATGCCGGAGACCGATTTGACTTTTATTCTGCCGGAAGCGAGACAAGGCCACAAATCAACCAAGATGCTGTCCGACTTATGAAACAGCTTTACGGGATTGACATGGAGAAAACACAGTATTCCAAGCTAATCTCAGATATTCCTGAAGTTGATTATCTGATTTCCATGGGCTGTAATGTGACCTGTCCCTATGTGGGAAAAGATTTTGATGAAGATTGGGGCTTGGAAGATCCAACGGGGAAATCTGATGAGGAATTTATAAAAACGATTGAGCAAATTGAACAGAAGGTTCTTGATCGAATAAGTTAAAAAGGCAAGAGGCTCAATGCTTTACGGCATTGGGCCTCTTGCTTTGAGAGGAGGCTTGTCTGATGGCTACAACACGCATTATTCCCATGCACCAAAACAAAGGGAAAACCATAAAACAGTGCCTGTCGGATCGGCTGGACTATGGAAAAAATCCGGATAAGACCGAGGGCGGCGAATTGATTTCCTGCTTCGCCTGTGAACCGGATACCGCAGATGCAGAGTTTGCACTTTCTAACAATTAACAGACATAATGCCGGGCAAAAGAGAAAGGACGGAACATCTTATATTTTCCATCCTATGCATGTTGCGGAAATGGTAAAGGATGCAGAGTACGATGAAAGATACCAGACAGTTGCCGTATTACATGATACTTTAGAGGATACGGATGCAGCTGAAGATGACATTCTGGTATTTGGTGAAGACATCCTGCATTCAGTTAAACTTTTGACGCGACCGGATGGAATGGATGAGGCTGTGTATGTGGCGAATATCTTGACAGACCATATGGCATCTGTTGTGAAAACAGCGGATAAAATTCACAACCTGCAGGATATTGTTGTTCTCGGCGGAGTTGGATCTTCTCGAACCAAAGAAAACAGAGACAAGGCGGATAGGTATATTCAAAAGGCAGAGAAGTATTATATGGGTAAGTTCGGATCGGTGCTGGATGATGTGATAAGGCAGACCCGCCAGTGTCTTGACAATGATATTATCAGATATCCGGAGCGGGTACATTTATTTTGAGGGATTTGGTATGTAAATTCCGGCAAAAAAATACGGTCTAGGCGGTGTCAAAATCTAAAGCCTGAAGATCCGAAGCCCGTGGATCCGAAGTCTGAAGATCCCAAGACAGAGGAGTCTGAGAAAGAAGAGTCTGAGACAGAGGAATCTAAGAACAGAAAATCCAAGGACAGTACGTCCAAGACCGCTGCACCTGAGTCTGACGTTCCAAAGACCGGTGATCCGGTCATGAAATATCTGATCTTGTTTGAAGCTTCTGCAATTTGTCTTGCAGTGCTGGCTGTTTTGAAAAAACGGGAGGATCTGCACTGAGAACAGTGACTTTCCGTTGAAGAGCAACACCTCTTGAATAATAAGTTTGCCGCAAGAGGCAAAAGTGAGGGTCTGGCGAGAGCCGGACCCTCCTTTTATTAATCGAACATTTGTGCTATAGTCAATATAGGATCAGGAGGTTGAAAATGACCTCCTTTCGGAAAACATCGTTCAGAGAGATTTCAGTTATATGCGGTGCGGGCAGGGCATTTCCCGCGGAGAGTCATGGAAAATATATTAGAGGGATTAAATGAAGAACAGCTTGCGGCCGTAACCGCAACAGAAGGAGTCGTTCGGGTGATTGCCGGAGCGGGATCGGGAAAGACCAGAGCACTGTCCCACAGGTTTGCCTATCTGGTGAATGAATTGGGAATATTGCCGGGAAATATCCTCTGTGTGACCTTTACCAATAAATCTGCCAATGAGATGAGACAGCGCATACACATGCTGACAGGGGACAACGACACCGGATATATCAATACGTTTCACGGGTTCTGTGTTTCCATTTTGCAGGAGGACAGTCATGCCGTCTCCTATCCCAAGAATTTTCTTGTTCTGGATAATTCGGATATCGATGATATGCTGAAGATCATCTATGAGGAGAGAGGGCTGACTCTGAGAAACAGGACATTCGGACAGGCAAGAGACATGATCGAAATGCAGAAGCTGGTGATGAAGCCGGAGTATTATCTGGACATGATCACCATGCCTCTGGATGTTCTGCAGAAGAAGTATCAGGATGCCGTGTCTCCGGATGAGATCATTTTCTACGGGTATCTTTATCAGGAGAAAAAGTGCTTCGGACTGGACTACAATGATCTGATCAAATTTTCGCTGTACATTTTTGAGCAGAATGAGGACATCAAATTAAAGTGGCAGGAGCGCCTGGAATATATCATGATCGACGAGTTCCAGGATATCGATGCCCTTCAGTATCGGCTCATGGAGGTCCTGGCCGGGTATCATCACAATTTATTCATTGTGGGGGATCCGGATCAGACGATCTATACCTGGAGAGGGGCAAATGTCAGATATCTGCTGGATTTTGACCATCATTATCCTCAGTGCCGGACGATCATGATGATGAAGAATTACAGATCCACGCCCGAGATCCTGGATACGGCAAATTCTCTTATCAGCAAAAATAAAATCCGTATGAAGAAGGATCTGATTCCCGTCCGGCCGGAGGGGGAGAGAACCATCTGTCATTTCGCCGATACGGCAGCGGATGAGAGTGCCTGGATCGCCGGGGAGATCGAAAAGCTGCATGAGGAGCAGGGAATTCCCTACAGGGATATGACAGTGCTGTACAGAGCCCACTATGTGACAAGAAATATAGAGGAGGCTCTTCTGAAAAAGAAGATTCCCTACACGATCTACAGCGGCGTACAGTTTTTTGGAAGGGCAGAGATCAAGGACGCACTCGCATATCTGCGCATGGTCGTCTATCGGGATGATCTGTCCTTCCGCCGCATCGTCAATCAGCCAAAGCGAAATATAGGCATAAGAAGAATGGAATTCCTTGAGAAGTATGCCGCTGAGAGGGAGATCTCTCTCTTTCAGGCTCTGACGGAGACTTACGGAGATAACATTTTCAAGGGCACCGGAGCCGAATCATTTCTGAAGCTGATCAATGAGTTTATCCTGAGCTACGAGGGTCGTTCTGTGACAGAAGTATTATCCCGGCTCGTGGATCAGAGCGGATATGAGACAATGCTTCGCACGGAGGGCAGTCAGGAGCGGCTGGATAATCTTGCGGAGCTGAAGCAGAGTGCCTATGAGTACGAGACAAGCTGCGGGGAAGAGGTCACGGCAGAGCATTTCCTGAATCATGTCGCTCTCTTTACAAATGCAGACACAGCGGAGGCCGGAGATAAGGTGAAGCTCATGACGGTACACACGGCCAAGGGTCTTGAGTTCCCCTATGTATTCCTGTGTGCCATGAACGAGGGGATCTTTCCGTCGGGAAAGACCAGAACAGAGGCAGCCATGGAGGAGGAGAGGAGACTTGCCTATGTGGCTATGACCAGGGCGAAAAAGCAGCTGTATCTGACAGAGGCAGGGGGAAGAAATTTTGACGGTTCCCCCAGATATCCTTCCAGATTTTTGCTTGAGATCGATCCTTCCTATATCTGGTTTCTGCCCCGGCCCTCGGAGGAACTGCTGAAGTCGGCGAAACGCTATGTGGAGTCCTCTGAAAGAAGCTTCAGGGGCAGGGAGGAGGCAAAGCAGGTGCGTCCGGGGACAAAGGTGAGACATCCTGTATTCGGAGAGGGAGAGATCCTGCGTCTTGATAATGATAAGTCCGCCTATGTCATTCAGTTTGCGTCCATTCCGACGCCAAGGTCGATCGCATACCGGGCAAAGCTGGAGATCCTTGACATGCCGGGAGAGGAAAAATCATAAATGTCAGGAGCGAAGCGATCCCTGCGGAGCAGCAGGGAAAAAAGTTTCATGAAAGACTTTTCTTGAAGACAAGAGAATAAGAGGGAGAGAGATATGAAACGGAAAAGTATCAGAATGATGTATTCATTTGGATGCGCTCTGATCGGTGCATGTATGGCAGTATCTTCACCGGCTTTGACAGTTTTTGCCGCATCTCCGGATGAGCAGGCGGAAACCGCAGTAGAAGTGAAAGAGGCAGCCGCACCCGTAAGTACAGCATATCGCCTGACCCAGATCGTGATCCATATGGGAGAGAACTGGAGACTGGAGAATGCGCTTCTGGGAAAGGACGGAAACTGGTACATTTCTCAACAGACACTGGAGCGGTATACAGGTTATACTCTGGATCCGGAGAATATGACGCTTCGGGACAGCTCTGATAACCTGATCGGGATAGATTTGGAGAAGAGCACCCTTAGGACAGAGCAGTCTGCGTCTTCTGTTGAGGTGAGCGTCGGGGCACTTCCCGTGTACGGAGGCCAGGTCTGGTTTCCGGCTCATCAGATCCTTCCGATGACAGGCGTAAAAGCCGATGTGAAGGAGGGCGAGTTGTATCTGGAAAGCTATTCCGACAGCCCGGAAAAACAAGACAGAGGGGAGCCGGATCTATCAAAATTAGGTGAAGCGGTGAAGCCGGAGGAGTGGAAAGCATATTGGAACAACTATCTTCGTGAAATACTCACCGGTGAGGAATCGCAGAATCCGGAGGAGGTACATCTTAGCTTTGCTGACCTGACAGGAGACGGCACACAGGAAATGCTCATAGCACAGCCTGCCGGAGAAAACTATAATTATGAGTTTGAGGCAGTGAGCTTCAAGGCGCTGCGCCTCACAGATGCAGATTCCCGGTGTGAAGAGATATATGAGTATGAATACAATGGTTATTCAACGCTTCACAATGATACGGATATCGGACTCTGCTTTGATGGGGACAATAAGGCAGGAATTCTGAAAACAGATGATACGGTATGGCAGGGCTATGCAAGCAG
>JAUNAN010000079.1:8218-9575 GCA_030527595.1 Lachnospiraceae bacterium
TATGATTATTCGAAACGGTCTCGTCTATGGTCCGGATGGATCCTTTGAGCGGCGGGATGTGAGAATTGCGGGTGACCGGTTTGCGGATCCCGCCTTGGCAGATCGGGATGAGGAGACGATCAATGCGGAGGGAATGTACCTCATCCCGGGTCTTACGGACATTCATCTCCACGGAGCGGACGGAAGAGATTTTTCAGAGGGAACAGAGGATGCCTTTCGAACCATTGCCGCCTATGAGGAGGCTCACGGTATTACTCAGATCTGCCCCGCGACGATGACACTTCCCAAAGAGGAGCTGGTAAGAATTGCCGGAGCAGCTGCGGAATATGTGAAAAAGCAGAACAGCGCTGTCGAAAAGCCTGATGCGGGAGAGCCCGGAGAGTCAGCCGCTGTCGAAAATACTGTTGAGGGAGAGTCCGGAGGGGCAGCCATTGTCGGGATATATATGGAGGGCCCCTTCCTCTCCAAAGTAAAATGCGGCGTTCAGAATACGTCCTATATGGCAGATCCGAATGTTGATTTTTTCAGGGAGATCCGGGAGGCCTCCGGCGGACTTGTGAAAATTCTGGGCATCGCTCCGGAGCTGCCGGGTGCAATAGAGTTTATCCGTGAGGTGAAGGAGGAAGTGATTTTATCGCTTGCTCACTCCGATGCCTCCTATGAGGAGGCTCTTGCAGGATTTCGTGCTGGAGTCAGGCAGGTGACTCACCTCTTCAATGTCATGCGGCCGATTACCCCGAAGGATCCGGGACCGGTGCCTGCCGGTGCGGATGCTGGGGGAATCTATGCGGAGCTTGTGTGTGACGGCGTGCGGGTGCATCCTGCGGCGGTGCGTATGGCCTTTGAGCTGTACGGAGAGGATCATATTCTCTTTGTCAGTGATGCCCTGCCTGCAGCGGGCATGACATCGGGGAGCTACACCCTTGGAGGAGAGAAATTTAAAGTGATCGAAGGCAGACCGGTGCGCCGGGACGGTACACCGGGAACACCCAGCAGAAATCTTATGGAGAATCTGGTTACTGCCGTGAAGACGCTAGATATTCCTCTGGAAGCTGCCGTTAGGGCCTGCGCCGTGACACCGGCAAAGGTCCTGGGCATCTATGATTCCTATGGCAGCATTGAGGCGGGAAAAACCGCATCTCTTGCAGGACTGGATGCGGAACTGCGCCTCTCCATGGTATTTAACAGAGGCAGCCGGATCGTATGAGCTGGTGAATTGTTTTGAGGGGACACTTTCGGTGGGAGTGCCTCTGCGGTTATCAATTTTTACATCTGAAACAGACCGTGATATGATAATAAAAACATTCGCCGATTGTAAAATGAAGTTGCACACTTGATAAAAAAACGATCCATAGGA
>JAUNAN010000010.1:0-12692 GCA_030527595.1 Lachnospiraceae bacterium
GGGTGTGTGCGGACTGTATGCAGAAAGGGATGGAATCCGCAGAGAAGCATACGGAGCTGAACAGTTTTCTGAAAAGCCTTTCAGGAACCTCTTTTCTTGATATTTCGGATCTGCTTGACGGATTTCCCGGAATGCCCGGTATGCATAACGCCGAACCGGAGGATACAGAGGATGAAAAAGTCTTCACTATGAAAAACATTCCCGCACCGCACAAGATCAAGGCGATGCTCGATCAATATGTGATCGGACAGGATGACGCAAAAAAAGCGATCTCTGTCGGCGTTTATAATCACTATAAACGAATTATCGGGGAGTCCAGAAATGCGGCACGCAGGGCGGACGGGGAAGAGAATCTGGTAGAGATCGAGAAATCGAACATGCTGATGATCGGCCCTACGGGATCCGGAAAAACATATCTGGTACAGGTGCTTGCGAAAATTCTGGATGTTCCGCTCGCAATTACGGATGCTACCTCGCTTACAGAAGCCGGCTATATCGGAGATGATATTGAGAGTGTTGTCTCAAAGCTTCTTGCTGCAGCGGGAAACAGGGTGGACAAGGCTGAGCACGGTATTATTTTTATTGATGAGATCGACAAGCTCGCAAAGAAGAAGAACACGAATCAGCGCGATGTCAGCGGAGAATCGGTACAGCAGGGAATGCTGAAGCTTCTCGAGGGAGCGGAGATCGAAGTGCCGGTCGGAGCCAGCAGCAAAAATGCGATGGTTCCTATGAAGAAGGTAAGCACCAGAAATATCCTTTTTATCTGCGGCGGTGCCTTCCCGGGGCTTGAGGAAATCATAAAAACGAGGCTGAATCGTCACAGCTCCATCGGATTCTACGCAGATCTGAAAGATAAATATGATCATGAGAAGAATCTGGTCAGGGAAGTTACGACAGAGGATCTGAGAGGCTTCGGCATGATACCGGAATTTTTGGGCAGACTGCCCGTCGTTCTCACGCTGGAGGAACTTACAGAGGAGATGCTGATGCGCATTCTCTGCGAGCCCCGCAATGCGATCCTTCGCCAGTATGAGGAGCTGCTCGCGATGGATGAAGTGAAGCTGGAATTTGAGGAAGGCGCACTCAGGGCGATCGCAAAAAAAGCGATGGAGCGGGATATCGGCGCAAGAGCGCTGCGCTCTATCCTGGAAAAATATATGCTCGATATTATGTATGAGATTCCGAAGGACGACAATATCGGTACAGTGATCATCACAGAGGAATATATTGAACAAAACGGCAGTCCGAGAATTCTTCTTCGCGGACAGGCCTGAAGGAGGCGCTATGTCAGACGATTTTTTCGGTGATCTTGGAAAATCCTT
Organism: Lachnospiraceae bacterium; assembly: GCA_030527595.1. Lineage (GTDB taxonomy): Bacteria > Bacillota > Clostridia > Lachnospirales > Lachnospiraceae > Chordicoccus. Next base: position 1,326 of record JAUNAN010000010.1, read on the forward strand.
ATCAAGAAGTGCACAGAAGGCTGCAAATAAAACGGGGACATTTTTTGAATCCACAAAGATGAGTGCACAAATTTCGGGAGAGCAGAAGGAAGTAGAAAAGCTTTATGCGGATATCGGTGAGCTGGTCTATGAGAAGACGCTGCAGGGAGAAATGCCGGAGGATCCGGAGCTTGCGGAACTCATACATGCCGTCAGAGAGCACCGGGTCAAGATTCTGAAGATGAAGCGTGAGCTTGCGGGTGTAAAGGGAATGCAGATCTGTCCCAATTGTCAGGAAGAGATGGCTCCGGATGCCGCATTCTGTCCGAAATGCGGAGCAAGGATCGAGCTGAAGCAGGCAGTCGGCGGGATGGAGAAAAAACAGCTGACCGCTGAAGCGGAAGAAGAGAACCTTACGGAGGAAAAACCCACCGAGACTGATTCTGACGAGAAGCTTCGGGAGGAGAGCCTGGTGCATGAGATCATTGTTGAGGATCCGATTGAGCTGCAGGATGATTCTGAAGAAAATTGAATAAATTTTCAAAATTGTGTTGACGAATGAGAAAACACATAGTAGAATAATCACTGTTGACGCGGTAACGCATCAACGGTTCGCAGGAGTGGCGGAATTGGCAGACGCGCAGGCTTCAGGTGCCTGTGGTCGCAAGATCGTGTGGGTTCAAGTCCCATCTCCTGCACGAAAAGGAATCCGAAAGGATTCCTTTTTTGTGTGATAAGCCGGCAGGCAGAAGCCGTGCTTGCACGAGCTTCTATCCGGAGACCAACAGACAAAAGCTGACAAACATTTTTTTATCTGATGAGTATTTTTGGATTGCCATAGAGAAACCTGTATGCTACTATGTCAAAGGCGCATGTTTAGCACATGCGCATATACAGCATATTCTCTGGAGAGTCCCCACGATCGGACATTTTTCTTAAGTTTCTGTATTTTTAAGAGAAAGTCGTATCTAAGGGGCGCCGAAGGTGTAAGGTTTTCGTTAAGATGCGAAGGCCAATCTCTCAGGCAAATGGACAGAGTTCGCTTACAATCGAACTATTCATACTTTCTCCTTAGAAGCTGGATTCCGGAATCAGCTTCTTTTTTTGTGTAATCAAATACACTTTAGAGAGCATCGCTGCACAAAAAAACAAGAAGGGGGAAGGCTTTAATGACCGGACATGACAGGCCGAAATACTATGTTTGCAGCAATTAATTCACTTTTGGGAACCATCGATGATCTCGTATGGGGATTGCCGTTGATCATTCTGATCCTGGCAACAGGTCTGCTTTTGACGATTCGTCTCGGACTGGTGCAGTTCCGTCTCTTCGGACATGGCTGGAAGAGCATGTTTGCGGAGTCCGGCGGAGAAGGAGAGATCTCCGGTTTTGCCGCTCTTTGTACAGCACTTTCCGCAACGATCGGAACGGGAAATATTGCCGGTGTCGCAACCGCGATCGTCGCCGGAGGTCCGGGAGCTCTCTTCTGGATGTGGATCGCAGCACTTGTGGGAACCGCAACCAAGTATGCGGAATGTACTCTTGCGATCAAGTACCGGACAGTGGCGGAAGACGGCCATGTAGTCGGCGGCCCGTTCTATTATATCGAGAAGGGCATGGGCGAGAACTGGAAGTGGCTGGCAAAGATCTTTGCGGTCTTCGGACTTCTGGTCGGTCTTATGGGAATCGGAACATTCTCTCAGATCAACAGTATCACCAGTGCAGTAAACGGCTTCTTTGATGCGGAAAATGTACACACAGTTTCTCTCATCGGACGTTCTTACTCCATCTCTGTCGTGATCGCCGGAATTCTCCTGACAGCTGCCGTTGCATTTGTCATCATCGGAGGCTTAAAGAGAATTTCCTCCGTTGCACAGGTCATTGTTCCGTTTATGGCTATTATTTATGTGATTGCCGCAGTATTTATTCTGGTTACCAATGCTGCCGCAATTCCGGCTGCATTTGCCGAGATCGTTCAGAGTGCCTTCGGCCTCAGAGCTGCTGCCGGTGGAGCTGCGGGTGCTATGATCGTAGCGATGCAGAAGGGTATTGCCCGCGGTATCTTCTCAAATGAGGCAGGTATCGGTTCCGCACCGATCGCTGCCGCAGCTGCTACTACGAATTATCCGGCACAGCAGGGTGCTGTATCCATGCTGGCAACCTTTATCGATACCATTCTTATCTGCACCATGACAGGTCTTGCAATCGTCATTACAGGTGCCTGGGATATGGGTCTCGAGGGTGTTGCGGTTACGACAAGGGCATTTCAGATCGGTCTCCCGATTCCGGGACAGATCTCCGCTTTCATTCTGATGATCTGCCTTGTATTCTTTGCCTTTACAACGATCCTCGGATGGGATTATTACAGCGAGAGATGTCTCGATTATCTGACAGGAAACAGTGAGAAAGCAATCCGCCGTTTCCGCTGGCTCTATATCTTCTGTGTATTTATCGGACCGTACATGACTGTTCAGGCAGTATGGACGATTGCCGATATCGTAAACGGCCTGATGGCGATCCCGAACCTGATTGCCCTCATTGCTCTGAGCGGTGTCGTTGCGGCAGAGACAAAAGAGTATATAAAACTGTTAAAAGAAAAAAAGACTGCCGGTCGAGGATGACCGGTTCAAGGAGGAAGCCCGCAGGTCCGGGCTTCCTTTTGCTGTGTATAGCGGGAAAACGGGAGTATGCAGGGCTTCCGGCAGATTCCGCTCAAGTTGCAAATCAAAATAGTAATTGATATAATACTGACGATTCCTGTGTGTTGTTTGGGGTGAAAACGAAGCGGATCCCTGAATCATGGCAGTTGTTTGCGCACACGGAAGTCTGATTTGGCTCATGTTCATGAGCGCTTTACCCGTTGGCCTGCGCAAAGAAAGGAGAATTCTTGAAAGCATCTCTTATTCTGGAAGACGGCACGGTATTTCAGGGAACCAGCATCGGTTCCACCCGAACGTGCATCAGCGAAATTGTGTTTAACACATCTATGACCGGGTACCTTGAGGTACTGACGGATCCGTCCTATGCGGGACAGGCAGTCTGCATGACTTATCCTCTCATCGGCAATTACGGTATCTGCTATGAGGATATGGAATCTCTGCAGCCCTGGACTGACGGCTATATCGTGCGGGAACTCTCCCGTGTACCGAGCAATTTCCGCTCGGAGGATACCATCCAGCATTTTCTTGTGAAAAATGATATACCTGGTATTGCCGGCATCGATACACGTGCCCTGACACGCCTGCTGCGTGAGAAGGGAACCATGAACGGAATGATCACCACAGAGGATGTTCGCTATGAGGACGTGGCTGATCAGATCCGCGCGTACACAACAGGCAAGGTTGTGGAGAAGGTGACTTGTCCGGAGATTCAGCATTTTTCCGGTGCGAAGAAAAAGGTTGCCATGCTTGATCTCGGCGTAAAGAAAGATATTCCCGATAACCTTCGAAAGAGGGGCTGTGATGTCACGATCTATCCGGCAGACACAAAGGCAGAGGTGATTCTCGCCTCTGATCCGGACGGCATCATGCTGACAAACGGACCGGGAGATCCGAAGGAGTGCACGGAGATCATTAAAGAAATCCGCAAACTTTATGAATCCGATGTTCCGATTTTTGCGATCTGTCTGGGTCACCAGCTTATGGCTCTGGCAACCGGAGCGGATACGCACAAGATGAAATACGGACACAGAGGCGGAAATCATCCTGTGAGAGATCTCATGGGAGACGGACGCGTCTATATTACCTCACAGAATCACGGCTATGTGGTGGATGTGGATACGGTAGATCCGAAGATTGCTGTTCCTGCATTTGAAAACGTAAATGACGGAACAAATGAGGGTCTCTCTTATATAGGAAAGAATATTTTTACAGTGCAGTTTCATCCGGAAGCATGTCCCGGACCGCAGGACTCCAATTTCCTGTTTGACCGCTTTGTTGAAATGATGAAAGGAGCGAAGCATGCCTAAGAATCCGAAAATCAAAAAGGTACTCGTGATCGGTTCGGGACCTATTGTCATCGGACAGGCGGCGGAATTCGATTATGCCGGCACTCAGGCCTGCCGCTCTCTCCGTGAGGAAGGGGTAGAGGTTGTTCTCTTGAACAGCAACCCCGCCACGATCATGACCGATAAGGATATTGCGGACGAGGTGTATATCGAGCCGCTGACTACAGAGGTCGTAAAGCGCATTATTGAAAAGGAAAAGCCGGATTCCGTGCTTCCTACTCTGGGAGGCCAGGCAGGTCTGAATCTTGCCATGGAGCTGGCAGATCAGGGTTATTTTGAGGAAAATAATGTACGTCTGATCGGAACCTCCTCCCTGACGATCAAGAAGGCTGAGGACCGCCAGGAATTCAAGAACACCATGGAAAAAATCGGAGAGCCGATTGCTGCCAGCACCGTTGTGCATTCCGTGGATGAGGGCGCTGTATTTGCACGGAAGATCGGTTACCCGGTGGTTCTTCGTCCCGCTTATACACTGGGCGGATCCGGAGGCGGTATTGCCCGTGACGAGGCCGAGCTCAGAGATATTCTTGCAAACGGCCTCCGTCTCTCCCGTGTCGGCGAGGTTCTCGTTGAGAGATGTATCGCAGGCTGGAAGGAGATCGAGTACGAGGTCATGCGTGATGCGAGAGGAAACTGCATCACCGTATGTAATATGGAAAATATTGACCCGGTCGGCGTTCATACCGGTGACTCTATCGTAGTAGCGCCTTCACAGACGCTCGGAGACAGGGAGTATCAGATGCTGAGAAGCTCGGCTCTGAATATTATCAATGAGCTGAAGATCACCGGCGGCTGCAATGTGCAGTATGCGCTGAACCCGGATTCCTTTGAGTACTGTGTCATCGAGGTAAATCCGCGTGTCAGCCGTTCCTCCGCGCTTGCCTCAAAGGCGACTGGTTATCCGATCGCGAAGGTAACGGCCAAGATCGCCCTGGGATACACACTGGATGAGATCCCGAATGCGATCACAAAGAAGACGTATGCCTCCTTCGAGCCGATGCTGGACTATTGCGTTGTCAAGATGCCGCGTCTTCCTTTTGATAAATTCATCAGTGCAAAGCGCACGCTGACCACCCAGATGAAGGCTACCGGCGAGGTAATGTCGATCTGTACAAGCTTCGAGGGTGCCCTGATGAAGGCCATCCGTTCTCTGGAGCAGCATGTGGATTCTCTGCTTTCCTATGATTTCTCCGGAGTTCCGGATGAGGAGTTTCTGGAGGAGCTTGCCATTGTCGATGACATGCGTATCTGGAGAGTGGCAGAGGCGATCCGCCGCCAGATCCCCTATGAAGAAATTCATATGATCACTCAGATCGATGTGTGGTTTATTGACAAGATCGCGATCCTTGTGGGAATGGAGTATTCTCTCAGAAATCAGAAGCTCTCGGAGCATCTTCTGAGAGAGGCGAAGAGACTGGAATTCCCGGATTATCTGATTGCCCGTCTCAACGGCGTGACAGAGGATGAGGTCCGGACTTTAAGAAATCAGTTCGGCATCACCGCGGCTTATAAAATGGTAGATACCTGTGCGGCGGAGTTTGCAGCGGAAACCCCCTATTATTATTCTGTCTACGGCGGAGAAAATGAATCTGTTCCGCAGCATGACAGGAAGAAGGTGCTGGTTCTCGGCTCGGGTCCGATCCGGATCGGGCAGGGTATTGAGTTTGACTTCTGCTCCGTGCACTGTACCTGGGCGTTTTCGAGAGAGGGATGGGAGACCATCATCATTAATAACAATCCCGAGACCGTTTCCACCGACTTTGATATCGCGGATCGTCTCTATTTCGAACCGCTGACTCCCGAGGACGTGGAAAATGTAGTAAACGTGGAAAAACCGGACGGCACTGTCGTGCAGTTCGGCGGACAGACCGCCATCAAGCTGACAGAGGCACTCATGAAGATGGGGGTTCCGATTCTCGGTACCTCTGCGGATGATGTTGATGCGGCTGAGGACAGAGAGCGGTTTGATGAGGTTCTGAATGCCTGCGGTATCCGCCGCCCCAAGGGGGAGACGGTCTTTACGGCGGAAGAGGCAAAGGAAGCCGCACACCGTCTGGGATATCCGGTGCTTGTCCGCCCGTCCTACGTGCTTGGCGGACAGGGCATGCAGATCGCGATCAGTGATGAAGATATCGATCAGTATATCGGCATCATCAACCGCATTGCGCAGGATCACCCGATCCTTGTCGACAAATATATGCTCGGCAAGGAGGTTGAGGTCGATGCTGTCTGTGACGGCACCGATATTCTGATTCCGGGTATCATGGAACATGTGGAGCGTGCCGGTATTCACTCCGGTGACTCGATCTCCATGTATCCTGCACAGTCTCTGAGCCCGCTGGCGAAGGAGCGTATCGTGGATTATACCCGGAAGCTGGCAAAGGCACTGCATGTGAAAGGCATGATCAATATCCAGTTCATTGATCAGGATGATGAGATCTACTGCATTGAGGTGAACCCGAGATCTTCGAGAACAGTGCCGTATATCAGTAAGGTAACGGGAATTCCGATCGTACCGCTGGCGACGCAGGTCATTCTGGGACACACGATCCGGGAGCTGGGCTACGAGCCGGGACTCCAGCCTGAGGCAGAGCATGTGGCAATCAAGATGCCGGTGTTCTCATTTGAAAAGATTCGCGGCGCGGATATCTCTCTGGGACCGGAAATGAAATCCACAGGTGAGGCGCTCGGAATCTCCAAATCACCGGAAGAGGCGCTTTATAAGGCCTTCCTCGGTGCGGGAATCAACCTTCCGAAGCATAAAAATATGATCATCACCGTGCGTGACGAGGATAAGCCGGCAATTGCGCCTATCGCGGCGCGGTTTGAGAAGCTCGGTTACCGCATCTTCTCCACGCGGGGCACGGCAAATTACCTGAAGGAGCACGGTGTGCGTGCGGTCCGCACCAATAAGATCGAGCAGGTACATCCGAATCTTATGGACCTGATTCTCGGACATCAGATCGATTTGATCATTGATCTTCCTCCGAGAGGCATTGATCATCAGCGCGATGGTTTTCTTATCCGGAGAAATGCCATTGAGACAGGCGTTACGGTACTGACTGCGATCGATACCGCAGAGGCACTCGTCACTTCTCTTGAAAATACAGACCGTGGCAGACTGTCTCTCGTCAATATCGCAGAGAAGTAACATATGCATCCGGTCTGCGGAAAAGGAAGTGACGTCAGCATTCGGTCTGAGGGAACGGAAGCGATGTCAGCTGCCGGACAAAACGCGCGGATTTTTTAAGAAGCATTGGTATATCCTGTGCGAAGGGCGCAGGAAATAAAGGAGAGTAATAAGGAGAAAAATATGCTTGCGATTCTGGAAGCGATAGTGCTCGGTATTGTGGAAGGCATTACCGAGTGGCTGCCGATCAGCTCAACGGGACACATGATTCTTTTCTACCAGCTGTTCCGTATCGACACAACGGAGGCCTTCTGGTCAATGTTCCTTGTGGTGATTCAGTTCGGTGCGATTCTTGCCGTTATTGTTGAGTTCTTTAAAAAGCTCTGGCCGTTTCACCGAAAAAGGCCGAAGGCGCAGGGAATTTATCAGTATGTCAGTCGTCCGAGAATGATTCTCTGGATGAAGATCATTGTTTCCTGCATCCCTGCGGCGGTCATAGGTCTTCCGCTGGATGACTGGCTCGACGCACATCTGTTCAACAGTATTACAGTTGCCGTCATGCTGATCCTTTACGGTGTTCTGTTTATTATCGTGGAGAACAGAAATCAGGGAAGAAAGCCGGTTACCGCCAAGCTGACAGAGATCACCTGGAAGCAGGCCGTGATCATCGGTCTTTTTCAGTGCCTCGCGCTGATCCCGGGAACCTCCCGCTCAGGCGCAACGATTCTGGGAGCCATTCTGATCGGTCTTTCCAGAAAGACAGCATCGGAGTACACCTTCTTTCTGGCGATCCCGGTTATGTTCGGCGCAAGTCTTCTGAAGCTGATCAAATTCGGCAGCTTTACCGGAAGTGAGCTCGGTGCTCTGCTCGTGGGCATGGTAGTTGCCTTCTTCGTGTCTCTCCTTGCCATCCGGTTCCTGATGAACTATATCCGCAATCACGACTTTAAGGCCTTCGGCTGGTACCGTATTGTATTAGGTGCTGTTGTGCTGATCTGCACGGCAGTCGGCGTATTCTAAGGGAGTACAAGATGGAAAATAAAAAAACAGTGGTCCTTGCTCTGGGACACAGGGCACTTGGGACGACACTTCCGGAACAGAAAATTGCGGCTCAGGAGACGGCAAAGGCAGTTGCCGATCTGGTTGAAACAGGGGCGAATGTCCTGATTTCCCATAGCAATGCGCCTCAGATCGGAATGATCCATACCGCGCTCAGTGAGTTTGCCGCAAATCATCCGGAATATACCTCCTGCCCTATGTCTGTCTGCTCGGCTATGAGCCAGGGATACATCGGCTACGATCTGCAGAATGCGATCCGTGCCGAGCTTATGATAAGAGGCATCTATAAGCCCGTGTCTACGGTTCTCACTCAGGTGAAGGTAGATCCCTATGATGAGGCTTTTTATGAACCGACTAAGGTGATCGGCCGTGTGCTGAGTGAGGAGGAAGCCGCGGAAGAGGAGAAGAAGGGTAACTTTGTGACGGAGACAGAGGGCGGATTCAGAAGGATCGTTGCCTCTCCGGCTCCGCAGGAGATCGTTGAGATCGATACGATCCGTGCGCTTCTTGCTGCAGATCAGATCGTTATCTGCTGCGGAGGCGGCGGAATTCCGGTCATGGAGCAGGGCGTGGATCTGAAGGGTGCTTCCGCTATTATCGAGAAGGATCTGATCAGCGGTCTGCTGGCGAGAGAAGTGAATGCGGATGTCCTAATGATCCTGACTTCCGCAGATCAGGTGGCGATCAATTATAAAGCTGCCAATGAGCGTGTGCTCGGAAAGATCTCTGCAGAAGAGGCTGAGGAATACATGAAGGAAAATCACTTCGAGCGAGGCAAGATGCTGCCGAAGTTTGAGGCCTCCGTAGAGTTTGTGCGCGCAGGAAAAGGAAGACGTGCGATCATCACATCTGTTCCGAGAGCAAAGGCTGCCTACATGGGCAAGGCCGGAACAGAAATACAATAATTGATTCGGAGAAATTCAGACATTGAAAAAGAGGCCTGTCGGAAAGGCCTCTTTTTCAATGTCTAATAATGAGGGGGGAGATAGTGAAGTGGTTCATCAACTATCTGATACATACTTTAGCGAAAAAATGTGGCGGGAATGTGTCTGCTTACGAAAGAAAAACTAAAATTTATAAATCAAATATGAAACAAAGCCGTTTTTTTTTATTTCCGTCTCACAAGCTGTTTCCGGGAACCGGTTTGTTTGACTCAATAACACATATAGAGTACAATAAAACGAAGCATGCCGTTTTGGCATGCACACTAAAAACTATGAATGCGAAGAAGGGATCTGAGGATTTATGACGCTTTCGGAATTATTACAGAAGCTGGACTACCGTCTGATTCAGGGGTCTGCGGATATCGAGATCACGGATGTCGTATATGACTCCAGAAAAGCAGTGCCCGGCAATGTGTTTGTCTGTGTGGTCGGTGCCGTCAGTGACGGTCATGCTTATATCGACAGCGTGATCGGGAACGGCGTACGTGCCCTGATCGTGGAAGAGGGGCATGCGCTTCCGGAACTTCCGGAAAACTGTACGGTCGTATCTGTGGAAAATACAAGAAAGGCACTTGCCTATGCATCTGCTGCTTACTTCGGCAACCCCGCAGAGAAGATCGCTGTGATCGGTATTACGGGAACAAAGGGAAAAACGACAACGACCTACATGGTAAAGTCCATTCTGGAGCATGCAGGCCATAAGGTCGGTCTGATCGGTACGATCGAGATCATTATCGGAGATACCCATATTCCGGCTGCCAATACGACGCCGGAATCCTATCTGGTTCAGAAATACCTGCACGATATGATAGAGGAAGGGCTTGACAGCGTCGTTATGGAGGTCTCCTCACAGGCACTGAAGCTGGACAGAACAGCGGGACTTCCTTTTGAGATCGGCGTGTTCACAAATCTGGAAGCGGATCATATCGGACCGAATGAGCATGCGGATTTCGAGGAGTATCTGGGCTGCAAGCGTCTGCTCTTCCGTCAATGCAGACACGGTATCTTTAATGCGGATGATCCTCATACACAGGAGATGCTGGAGGGACATACCTGTACGGTAGAGACCTACGGCATCGACAATCAGAAGGCGGATCTGAGAGCGGAAAACATCCGTCATGTACATGAGCCGGGCTATCTTGGCGTGAGCTTTGATCTTGCAGGCAGTATGAATTTTCCGGTGGAGCTTGACATTCCGGGGAAATTTTCCGTATACAATGCGCTATCGGCAGTTGCGATCTGCCGTCACTTCGGAATCGAAGAGCAGGCGATCCGTCCGGCACTGAAGGAGGCCTGGGTAAAGGGCAGGATCGAGATGGTGAAGGTTTCCGATGATTTCACACTCATGATCGATTATGCGCACAACGCTATGGCACTCAAGAGCCTGCTGGAGACTTTGAGGGATTACCACCCGAACCGCCTGGTCTGCGTTTTCGGCTGCGGAGGCAATCGTGCGCGGTCCAGAAGATTCGAGATGGGAGAGGTGTCGGGTCAGCTTGCCGATCTCACGGTGATCACCTCAGATAACCCGCGCTTTGAGGAACCGGAAGCAATTATAGAGGATATTGTTACGGGCATCTCAAAGACAGACGGAGAGTATATCCGGATCCCTGACAGAAAAGAAGCCATCGCCTGGGCGATCCACAACGGCAGGCCGGGAGATATTGTTGTCCTTGCCGGAAAGGGACACGAGGATTATCAGGAGATCTGCGGTAAAAAGTATCCGATGGATGAGAGAGAGATCATTGCGGATATTCTCGCTGCGGATCGGGAGAAATAAAAAAGAGGACAGATGCAGTACGCTGAAATTATCGTAGATATCGCATTGGAAAAGCTGGATCACCCGTTTACCTATGCTGTTCCGAAGACACTGGAGGGCAGTGTTTCGCCGGGAAGCGTGGTGGAGATCCCGTTCGGTTCCAGAGTGCTGCACGGATATGTAGTGGGACTCACGGAGCATTGCACGCTCGAGCCTGAAAAAATAAAGGAAATCTCTTCTGTGATCATCGGAGAGGAGACACAGGAGGCACATCTTGTCTCTCTTGCAGCCTGGATGAGCAGAAAGTACGGATCTACCATGATCCGTGCGCTGAAGACCGTTTTCCCTCTCAGAAAGAAAATGAAAACAGCTGAGAGAGAAAAGATTTCCCTTGCTCCGGGACAGGACGGTGAAGAGCTGCTTTCACTTTATCAGCAAAAAAATCAAAAGGCACGCGCCCGGGTGATCCGGGAGGTGATGAGTGCGGAAAGC
>JAUNAN010000010.1:12792-27134 GCA_030527595.1 Lachnospiraceae bacterium
GGAGTCACCGGAAGCGGAAAGACTCTGGTGTACATGGAGCTGATCGATCGCGTGCTTGCCGAAGGCAGACAGGTGATCGTGCTGATACCGGAGATCTCGCTGACCTGGCAGACCGTGCTGCGATTTGTGAAGCGCTTCGGCAGCGGTGTGTCCTTTATGCATTCCCGCCTGACCTACGGCGAGCGGTATGATCAGATGAAAACCGCAAGCCGCGGAGAGGTGAGGATCATGGTGGGACCGCGGTCTGCCCTGTTTACTCCGTTTCCGAATCTGGGACTCGTGATTATTGATGAGGAGCATGAGGAGTCTTATCACTCCGAAACAGTTCCCCGCTTTCATGCCAGGGAGACAGCCATTGAGCGCGCACGTCTGGAAGGCGCCCATGTGGTTCTCGGCTCCGCAACGCCCTCTGTGAACTCTTATTTTGAGATGAAGCAGGGGCATTATAAAGGGGTCTTTCTCCCTGAGCGCTTTGGCAGTCAGTCCCTCGCAGAGACAAAAATCATTGATATGCGCGAGGAGATCAAAGCGGGAAACCGCAGCATGTTCTCCGAAGAGCTTCAGAGGGAAATGAAAACACGGCTCGATAAGAAAGAACAGATCATGCTCTTTCTGAACAGGCGCGGCTACAGCGGCTCCGTGACCTGCCGATCCTGCGGAACCGTTATGAAATGTCCGCACTGTGATGTTGCACTGACTCTTCACGGGAAAAAGTCTCTGGTGTGTCATTACTGCGGATACGAGACGCCCGCAGTCAGAAAATGTCCGGACTGCGGTTCTCCCTACATAGGAGGAATGAGCATCGGTACCGAACAGCTTGAGGAGAAGGTCCGGGAGCTGTTTCCCGGGGCAGGTGTTCTCCGGATGGACGGAGACACGACCAGAGGTAAAGACGGTCATCGGAAGATCCTCACGGAATTCAGCAGCGGAGATGCGGATATCCTGATCGGCACCCAGATGATCGTCAAGGGCCACGATTTCCCGCATGTCACGCTTGTGGGTGTGATCCTTGCGGATCTTTCCCTGAATGCGTCGGATTATACCTCTGCAGAGCGCACCTATCAGCTGCTCACTCAGGCAGCGGGACGTGCGGGACGCGGGGAAAAGGCGGGGCTTGCCCTGATCCAGACCTATCGGCCGGATCACTACAGTATTACGACGGCAGCCGCGCAGGATTACAACCAGTTCTATTCATTTGAGATCGCATACAGAACGCTTCTGCGATATCCGCCGGCTGCAGGGATGACGGCAGTACTCGGATCATCTGAGAACGAGGAGCTCCTGCATACGGCGATGACATATTTAAGAAAATATATAGACAGGATCGACCGGTCAGGCAGAATGATGACTGTAGGTCCTGCTCCTCAGTCCGTCTCAAAGATCAGGGATCGATATCGTGATGTGATCTATTTTCGAAGTGAGAGTGAGGACAACCTCATCCTTTTGAAGGACAGACTGGAAAAATATATTGCGATCAATCCGGGATTTCAGGATGTCCAGATCCAGTTTGATCGTATTTGATCACAGCAGTGCATACATATTTTATGAGAGAATGCAAAGGAGAAAAAATGGCATTAAGAACAGTCAGAATCGCAGGAGATCCGGTTTTAGGGAAGAAGTGCAGAGAGGTTGAGGAGATGACTCCGAGACTCCGTGAGTTGATCGGAGATATGTTTGAGACTATGTATGAGGCACAGGGCGTCGGTCTTGCCGCACCGCAGGTCGGTATCCTGAAGCGTATTGTTGTCATTGACTGCACAGGAGAAGATCCGATCACTCTGATCAATCCCAGAATCGTCGAGACAGAGGGTGAGCAGGACGGAGAAGAGGGCTGTCTTTCACTTCCGGGAAAGTCCGGAAGAGTGATTCGTCCCCGCTATGTAAAGGTAGAGGCTCTGGATATCGACATGAATCCGATCACCCTCGAGGGTGAGGATCTGCTTGCCCGTGCGTTCTGCCACGAGATCGATCATCTGGACGGCCATATGTATATGGAAAAAGTGATCGGTGAGGTCCATGATGTTTCGATGCCGGATGATTTTGACGAATATGAGGAGATAGAGGACTGAATATGAACGTAGTATTTATGGGAACGCCCGATTTTGCGGCGGGAATTTTGCAGGCGCTGCTGGATGCATCCTATACAGTGACGGGAGTTGTGACTCAGCCGGATCGTCCCAGCGGAAGAAAGAGAGAATTGAAGCCCGGACCGGTGAAGGAGATCGCGCTGCAGCACGATATACCGGTGTTTCAGCCGACAAAGATCCGTGAGGCGGAGGCTGTGGAGACCGTGCGCGCCATGAATCCGGATCTTATCGTAGTGGCAGCTTTCGGTCAGATCATTTCAAAGGAGCTCCTGGATCTTCCGAAGTACGGATGCATCAATGTGCATGCTTCTCTTCTTCCGGCTTATCGCGGGGCGGCTCCGATCCAGCACGCGATTCTGGATGGCTGCGACAGCACCGGCGTATCGATCATGCGCATGAATGAGGGACTTGATACAGGTGACATCATTTCCGTGCGGGAGATTCCCGTTTCCGAAAATGAGACCGGCGGATCTCTGTTTGATAAGCTGGCTGTTCTCGGTGCGGAGCTTCTCCTTGATACCATTCCGTCGATCGTTGACGGCTCCGCAGTTTATACGCCTCAGCCGGCAGAGAGCACGACCGCTTATGCCTCGATGATGAAAAAGGAAATGGGACATATCGACTGGAGCGAGGATGCGGAGACGATCATGAGAAAGATCCGTGCCTTTTCGCCCTGGCCGAGTGCTTATACGATGCTGGATAAAAAGGCGCTGAAGATCTGGTCGGCACACATTGAGAAGGCAGATCTTACAGGGGAAGAGCCCGGAAAGATCCTTCGTCAGGATAATCGCGGTTTTTACATTGCAACAGGAAAAGGTATCCTCTGTCCGGATGAGGTGCAGCTGGCAGGAAAGAAGAAGATGACTGCCGCTGAGTTCCTGAGAGGATATGTGATCAGAGACAATCATCTTGTATGAGAAAGTGAGCAGGAATGGCAACAGATAATGTGAGAGAGATCATTCTCGATATTCTGCTGGATATTTCAAAAAACGGTGTCTACAGTCATATCGCAATTCGCGGCGCACTGGAGAAATACCAGTATCTTTCAAAAAGAGACCGTGCGTTCATCACGAAGGTGGTGGAGGGAACGGTCGAGAGAAGGATCGAGATCGACTACATCATTAACCGGTTTTCCAGTGTCCCCGTAAGCCGGATGAAGGCGGTAATTCAGGAAATACTCAGATCCGCTGTTTATCAGATCCGCTTTATGGGCGGAATCCCGGATTCCGCCGCCGTCAACGAGGCGGTCGTGCTGGCACAGAGAAAAGGATTTTATAATTTAAAGGGATTTGTCAACGGCGTTCTGCGAACCGTCGTCAGAGACGGGGATAAGGTGACCTATCCGGATGTGGAGAAGGAGCCTGTCAGAGCACTCTCTGTTAAGTATTCTATGCCGGAGTGGCTTGTGGCAAACTGGGAGAAGGAATTCGGCTCCTATGTCACGAACCTTATGCTGGAGAGCTTTTTGAAGGAGAGGCCGACTACTGTCAGATTTAAGACAGGGGGAGGTTTCCCCAGACAGCAGATTCTGGATTCTTTGAAGACACAGGGGGTAGAAGTGAAGCGCGCGCCGTATCTGCCCTATGCCTATAACATTTCCGGATACAACTATCTCTCCGCTGTTCAGGCATTTCGTGAGGGATGGATCTTCACACAGGATGTAAGCTCTATGCTGGTAGGTGAGATCGCCGATCCGCATCAGGGGGATTACATCATTGATATGTGTGCCGCACCCGGAGGAAAAAGTCTGCATGTTGCCGACAAGATGAACGGATACGGAATGGTTGATGCGAGAGACCTGAGTGAGGATAAGGTTGCCCTGATCCGCGACAATGTTAAACGGGCGGATCTGATTAATATCCGGCCCAATGTGAAGGATGCGCTCGTGAGAGATCCGCTCTCTGAGGGCAAGGCCGATATTGTTCTGGTAGATGCACCCTGCTCCGGACTCGGCGTCATCAGCAGAAAATCAGACATTAAGTACAGAATTTCACCGCAGAAAATAGAGGAGCTGGTCCGCCTTCAGAGACAGATTCTGGAAAATGCGGCTTCCTATGTGAGGAAGGGCGGTGTTCTCATTTACAGCACCTGTACGATCGGAAAGAGAGAGAATCACGACAACCGTCAGTGGTTCCTGGATAATTTCCCGTTTGATGCGGAAAGTCTGGATCCCTATCTGCCGGAGGAACTGCGCTCTCTGACAACGGCAGAGGGCTATCTGCAGATCATTCCGGGAATTTATGAGGCGGACGGATTCTTTATTGCGCGGTTCAGGAAGAGAGGAATATGAGAGATCTTCTTTCTATGACGATCCCCGAGATGCAAGAATTTATGACATCTATCGGAGAAAAAACGTTTCGTGCGAAACAGATCTATGAGTGGCTGCACAAAAAGGGAGCAGTCTCCTTTGATGAGATGACAAACCTCTCCAAAGGTCTGCGCGAGAAGCTGGCGGCGGAAGCGCAGCTGCGCTCTGTCAGTGTGCGGGCAATGCAGGAGTCGAAGATAGACGGAACAAGAAAGTATCTCTTCCGTCTGTATGACGGGAATAATGTGGAAAGTGTCTGGATGAAATATCATCACGGCAACACAATCTGTATTTCTTCGCAGGTCGGATGCCGAATGGGATGTTCCTTCTGCGCCTCTACGATCGGCGGGCTGACCCGCAATCTCTCTGCGGGAGAGATGCTCTCTCAGATCTATGCGATCAGCAGAGATACGGGGGAGCGCACTTCCAACGTTGTCATTATGGGAACAGGTGAGCCTCTCGATAATTATGAACAGGTCGTGCGCTTCCTGCATATGATCTCGGATGAGAACGGTCTGAATATCAGTGAGCGGAATTTGACGCTCTCCACCTGCGGACTGGTTCCGGGGATCCGGAGGCTGGCAGAGGAGAAGCTGATGATCAATCTGGCACTCTCTCTGCATGCACCCAATGATGCGCTGAGACGGGAGATCATGCCTGTCGCCAATTCGTTTGCGCTCAGGGATATCAGAGAGGCACTGCTCTATTATTATAGAAGCAATCATCGGAGACTGACCTTTGAGTATGCGCTCATAAGGGATGTAAACGACACAGACCGCTGCGTGGAGGAGCTGGCAGCCTTTGTAAAGGGAATGAACTGCCTGATCAATCTCATTCCGGTAAACCCTGTACGGGAGAACGGATATCATGAGACGGAGCGCGCCGGGATCGCCGCCTTCAAGAAAAACCTTGAAAAATACGGAATTAATGTTACTATTAGAAGGGAAATGGGCAGAGATATCGATGGCGCCTGCGGGCAGCTGCGAAAAAGATGTACAGAATTGGATAACAAGTTATGAAATCATTTGCAATTACCGATGTCGGTAAAAAAAGAAAAATGAATCAGGACAGCATCTTCGCCACCGATCAGCCAGTCGGGAATCTGCAGAACCTCTATATCGTCGCAGATGGTATGGGTGGTCATCAGGCAGGGGACTTCGCTTCCAGATATGCAGTTCATGCAGTGCGGGATTATATCGCGTCAAGCACGGAGGTGAATCCCGTCAAATTGATTGATGAGGCGATCCAGCAGGCCAACCGGGACATTTTGGAAAAAGCAAAGTCCAGTGAAGATCTGCAGGGAATGGGCACAACAATCGTTGTTACGACTGTAGTTGGCGGTTATGCGTACACAGCAAATGTCGGAGACAGCAGAGGCTATCTCTACGACGGAGAGCTGAAACAGATCACAAGGGATCACTCTCTTGTGGAAGAGATGGTGCGCCTGGGCGAAATTTCTGAGGAGGATGCAAGAAATCATCCGGATAAGCACATTATTACACGTGCTCTTGGCGCTACTTCAGAAGTAGATGTGGATTTCTTTGATTATGAGATCCCACCGGAAGGAACACTTCTTATGTGTTCTGACGGTCTCACAAATATGGTAGACAACTGGGATATCGGTCAGATCATTGGTCGTGCGTCCGACCTTGAGGAGAAGGCGAGGACACTGATTGAAACGGCCAATGACAACGGCGGAAAAGATAATATAGCAGTACTGCTTGTACAGCCGGACCAGGATAAGGAAGAGGAATAATGTTAAAAGAAGGGACAGTCATAGGGGAGAGATATGAAGTTGTCGGACGTGTTGGTTCCGGCGGTATGGCTGACGTCTATAAGGCTAAGGACAGTAAGCTGGACCGCTACGTTGCCGTAAAGGTAATGAAGCAGGAATTCAACAATGACAGCAATTTCATCAGAAAGTTTAAGCGTGAGGCGCAGGCTGCAGCCGGCCTTGCAAATCCGAATATTGTAAACGTCTATGATGTCGGCGATGACGCCGGAATTTATTATATTGTCATGGAACTTGTGGAAGGCATTACACTGAAGGAGTATATCTCCAAAAAGGGCAAGCTTTCCGTAAGAGAGACAACCAGCATCGGCATTCAGGTTTGTCTGGGACTTGCTGCAGCGCACAGAAGAGGGATCGTCCATCGTGATGTGAAGCCGCAGAATATTATTATTTCCACAGACGGAAAAGTAAAGGTAACGGATTTCGGTATTGCACGCGCTGCTTCTTCTAACACGATCAGTGCAAATGCAATGGGATCTGTGCATTACAGCTCACCGGAACAGGTGAGAGGCGGATATTCCGATGCACGCTCGGATATTTATTCTGTCGGTATTACTCTCTATGAGATGGTAACAGGCAGAGTTCCTTTTGACGGGGAGACGACGGTCGCGATCGCAATCAAGCACCTTCAGGATGAGCTGGAAATGCCCTCCAAGTTCACTCCGGATCTGCCGCATGCACTGGAGCAGATCATCATGAAGTGTACACAGAAGAGTGTTGACCGCCGCTACCAGACCATGGATGATGTGGTGGCAGATCTTAAGAGATCTCTTATGGAGCCGGACGGTGATTTTGTTCAGCTTGCTCCGCTTTCCAATCATGCGCAGACAGTCATGATCACACCTGATGAGCGCGCTGCGATTCTGGAAAAGGATGCACAGAATATGAACAGCGTCCGCACCTACAGCTCTACTACCGAGGCGCAGAAGGATGATGGTCTTTCCGATGAGGAGTATGAGAAGGAGAGATACAGAAGAGAGATTGATGACGAGGACGACGTGGATGACAGCGACGACGATGAGGTAGGAAGCGGCCTTGAGAAGGCAGTCACTATCGGTGCATTTATTGTCGGCGCACTGATCATTCTGGTGCTTGTCGTGATTATCGGCAGACAGGTCGGACTTTTTAATTTCGGCGCTTCGTCAGCAGAGAGCGTACCCGTGGAATCAGAAGCGGTCGTTTCCGCTGAGATGGTTGAGGTTCCGGATATTACCGGTCTCTCCGAGGCAGAGGCAAAGGAGCTTGCAAACGAGTACAATCTCGGTATCAAGGCTCTCGGCGAGGTATCTTCCGATGATTATGAGGCTGGTCTCATTGCCCAGCAGGATCCGGCAGCAGGTACATCCGTTGAGAAGAACAGCACGATTACCTATTACAGAAGCTCCGGTTCCGCAGATCAGATCGAAGTCCCCGAGGTGATCGGCCTCACACGTTCCGAGGCGGAAGATGCACTCGAGGCGGCAGGCTTTACGGACATCGCTTTCACGGAGGAAGATTCCGATGAAGTGAATGCGGGTGTTGTTATGGCAGTGGATCCGAGCGAAGGCGAGACGGCTGCTGCAGATGATACGATCACCCTTACCGTAAGTACCGGCGGTGAGAATGCCGCAACGGTCGTCATCGGTAACTATCGCGGTATTGATGCGGAAGAGGCGCAGTCACTTCTCGAGGCACAGGGCCTTGTCGTTGAGATCGAATATGATGTATCCGATTCACTCGGCCGGAACAACGTAATCGAGACGGATCCGGAATCCGGCACATCCGTCAGAGTCGGTTCTACAGTTACCCTGATCGTCAATGATTCGAGTAAGGCAGATCCTTCCGCACGTACGGAGACGAGTGAGACGGAAGAGACCTGGGTTTCCGATTCTACACTCGGAAGAGCAGACAATTACACAGGAGGCGCTTACCGTCTTGTACTCAGACAGGAAGTAAACGGCGAAAATGTTGACAAGGAAATCGAGAGCGGAAGCTCTCTGGAATTCCCGTATACAATCACAGTTGAGGGTGTGGCAGGCATCTCCAGCGGATCCATCTATCTCTACGAAGAGACAGACAGCGGAGAGGTTGCACGTGCTCAGTGGCCGATTACCTTTGAGGAGTCCTGATGGACGGAAAAGTAATTAAAGGAATTGCCGGATTCTACTACGTTTCAGTAGCAGAATCCGGTATTTATGAATGCAGGGCAAAGGGAATTTTTCGAAAGCTCGGGAAAAAGCCGCTGGTGGGAGACAATGTCAGAATCGAAGTTCTGGACGAGGAGAAGAAAGAGGGAAATCTGATCGAGATCCTGGACCGAAGCTCTGAGATGCATCGCCCCGCCGCAGCCAATGTGGATCAGGCACTGATCATTTTTGCGCTGAAAATGCCGGATCCGAATTTTCTTGTTCTGGATCGTTTTCTGATTTCCATGCAGGTGCGGGGAATTCCGGCGGCGATCTGCATTAACAAGGATGATACTGCGGATGCGGACATGCGCCAAGAGATCAGGGAACGGTATGCAGATGCAGGATGCCCACTCTTTTTTATCAGTGTGAAGGAGGGGCGGGAGACGGATCAGGTAAAAGAATTCCTCGCGGGGAAGACCACAATTCTGGCCGGACCTTCCGGAGTCGGAAAATCTTCTTTTACGAACTATCTTCTCGGAAAGAACTATATGGAGACCGGTGAGATTTCAAGAAAGCTCAAGCGGGGGAAGAACACGACCCGTCATACGGAAATCGTTCCGCTTGGAAATCAAACCTTCCTGATGGATACGCCGGGTTTCTCCCTGATCGATACGGAGCAGATCAAGAAGGAAGAGCTGGACTGGTATTTTCAGGAATTCCGCCCATATATCGGCAGATGCCGCTTTCAGGGATGTGCTCACATTCAGGAACCGGATTGCGCTGTAAAACACGCAGTGGAAAATCAGCAGATTTCCGGCGGCAGATATGAGAATTACCGTTATCTTTATGAAGAACTCAAAGACAATGAAAAGAGGAGGTACTAACAATGAATATTCTTTCCCCGTCTATCCTTTCGGCTGATTTTGCGATTCTGGGTGAGCAGGTGAAATATCTGGAGGAAAAGGGCGTACCGTGGCTGCATATTGATGTCATGGACGGCAATTTCGTTCCGAACATTTCCATCGGTCTGCCGGTCATTCAGTCTATCCGCAAGATCTCCAACATGCTGTTCGATGTACATCTGATGATCGATGATCCGATCCGCTATATCCGTGATTTTTCGGATGCCGGCGCAGATTTAATTACCTTCCATGTCGAGGCAGCAAAGGATCCGGCAGCGGTCATCGCAAAGATTCGCGAGTGCGGCAAGAAGGTCGGTATCTCGATTAAGCCGGGCACACCGGTCTCTGCCATTGAGTCTTATTTAGGTGACGTGGATATGGTACTGGTCATGACAGTGGAGCCGGGCTTCGGCGGTCAGTCCTATATGCCGGACTGCGAGGCAAAGGTATCTGCTCTGCGCAGCATGATTGAGGAGCGTGAGCTGCCGGTCGATATCGAGGTCGACGGCGGTATTAATAAGGATACCATTGACAGATCCATTGCTTCCGGTGCCAACATCTTTGTTGCCGGCAGTGCGATCTTTAAAAATGATATTGCGGCAAACATCGAAATTTTCAATGAGGCATTTGCAAAAGCTGAGAAATGAAAACAATGATTGTGAGCGGAGGCTGGCTTCGGCCGGCCTTTCTTGATACTTATCTGAAAAAAGAAGAGCCGGATTTTGTGATTGCCGCCGACCGGGGAATGGATCCCCTCTACGCGATCGGGAGATTCCCGGATCTTGTACTTGGCGATTTTGACAGCACGAAGGGAGCGGCGAAGGAGGCCCTCGCAGCTGCGGGGGTCCCCTTTGAGACATACATTGCAGAAAAGGATTTTACGGACACGGAGGCTGCTCTCGCGAAGGCGGTTGAGCTCGGTGCCGACGAGATCGTCCTGATGGGCGCAACAGGAGGCCGCCTCGATCATTTCATGGGAAATCTATACGGTCTTCTCATTCCTATGCGTGCGGGAGTACTGTGCCGCATGATCGATGAGCAGAATGAGGTGCGTCTCTATGACAGGAGCTTTGAAATCAGAAGAGAGGATGCTCCCCGGAAATATTTTTCTCTGATTCCGATGTCAGAGGCCTGCGTGGATCTTACGATACGCGGGTGCAAATATGAGGTCGAGGGAGTGACCCTTGAGCGCGGCTCCGGCAGGGGGATCAGCAACGAGATCACGGAGGATACGGCTTCGGTCTCATTCTCGGAGGGAATACTGATCGTGATCTGCTCGGATGATCGCGGGGAGTAAAACGGTCCTGCGGAAAAAATAAATAAATTTTATTCTGAATCATGAACGTTGTGAATCATGAACGGTACCTGTAAAAGGAAATGGATTGCAAAAAAGTGCCTCTTTACCGGAGCTTTCGGTAAAGGGGCACTTTTTTGTAAAGCGGTCTGTTTTTATTTTAAGCAATTTCCGGTTCCGGAAAAGATGTCGTCAATGACAGTATGATCCTCTATCAGCCATTCTGTAAGAACAAGATTCGAAAGACTCATGCAGGAGCTGAACATGCCTGACATGTTTTTTACCTGTCTGACATTCCACTTTGCAATATCCAGCTCAGTCAGATTGACGCAGGCGTGAAAGAGGAAGGAGAGATCTTCGGCCCCGGAGGGATTCCAGCCTTTCAGCGACAGGTCCTGCAGGTTGGTGCAGGAATCAAACATTCGATTCAGGTAAATGCCGCGGGAGACATTCCAGCTGTGCAGATCCAGCTGTCTCAGGTTCATACAGCCCAGGAACATGGATGAGAAGTCCGTGACATGGGAGACGTCCCATGCAGACAGATCCAGAGAGCGAAGCTGTCTGCACTTCCGAAACATGGCAGACATCGACGTAACGGAGGAGACCTTCCATCCGGAAACGGAAGGATTCGTGAGCCGCACGCAGGAATCGAACAGGAAATCCATGTGCCTGACGCCTGAGACGTCCCAGCCGGCGGTCTGCAGGTGCGACAGACGTCTGCAGTTTCGGAACATCGCCTGCATATCCGTGACAAGAGAGACCTTCCAGAGGCTTAAATCAAGGCTCTCCAGAGATCCGCAGGAGGCGAACATGCAGCCCATATTCTCTGCGGAAGAGACATCCCAGTTTCCGGGATCGACAGCGGAGAGCTTCCTGCAGCCGTAAAACATGCCGAAGAAATCCTTTGTTCGCTCCGTCCGAAGGCGTTCGCAGAAGCGAATTTCCTGCAGACTGCTGTAATGGGCAAACAGAAAACGCGCGCTGCTGTTCAGACGGACACAGCCATCTCCGGCAATTGTCATGACTGCATTTTCCGTCCAGCAGACAACGCTTCCGTTTCCGAAGGCCGAAATGTCTTTCGTATTCGCGGGGAGATTTTCCAGAGTATCCAGAATACAGATCATTTTGATATCCCGGCGTCTCTCGGTTCCGGCAAGGGAAGGTGAGAGAGGGGTGACCGACAGATAATCGGCATCACAATCTTTGATCAGGCCGGTCTCCTCGGCTTTTTTGAGAGACTCTGCCTGAAATTTCAGTGAATCCGTCAGACGGCGCAGCAGTGCGAGATGCAGCCTTTCTTTCTCTTCTTTTTTCGCGTCAAGATAAGTCTCGAGATTACGATTCAGATGCCAGGTAAGAGAAGCTGTGTTTTCATTTCCTGAGACGGAATTCCCGAATACGGGAGCAGCCGCTTCCCTTCGGCGATTCAGGAACCACTGAAGTTCTTCGTATGATTTTTTTCCGTTTTCGATTTTGGGCGAATGCAGCTGATTCATACGTCAGACCTCAGATTTATGAAGACATACATAAACTGCGTGCTTTCCGAAAATATCATCACGCAATCTATGCAGAAAACTCTGTTGAAAAGTGACAGGGAGAAAACGATTTCTTTGAAATATTATTGTATCATATTTCGGGACGATCGGAATGTATAGAGTTTGTAATGAGTGGGAATAGGACATCAGATACAGCTAATTGGTTGCAATGCTGTGCAGATTAGATAGAAAACATGGACATACTACAGAAATATATGTAAAATAATATAGGTAGTTTGATGGAATGGGGGGAAAGTCGGAAAATCATGTCTACGTCTCATCTTGGCAGTCAGGGCGTTCAGCTCGTCTTTGCAAATCCGAATGATATTTTTTACAGAGATGATTTAGTGCGCCTTAATTTAAGGGATTTTCTATATGCCGAGCTCAGAGAGAGACGGATCGACAAGGTTCTGTTTGTTCGAAGAAAAAACACGAAGAGTGCCAAGGCATATGCGGTTGAGGCATATGATGAACAGTCGTATCGGGTTTTTGTAAAAGAAGCGAGAAGTGTATTTGAGTCCTTCAAGCAGATCGACCGGTCCGACTACCGGGATGAGAAGGATTGTACGGACAAGCAGATATTGCAGATGATGAGAGAGTATCCCGATACGGCTTTTATCATCACGGCAGAAGATTTTCAGGCGCTGTTTCAGAACGATCCGGCGGAGGCTGCATTCTTAAAAGAAGGAAGAGGCAGAAGCCTGCTGATTCTTGCGGCACCGAATGCGGACAAGAGCCTTCCGCTGCTTTCCGCATCCGATTCCGTGTTTCGCACCCGGCGAAACGGTGTGCCTTTGTTCCCGGAGTTGGATGCTGTTTTTTCGGAAAATCAAAAAAAGGGCAGCTATTTTCGTGAATTTCAGAACGGAATGCAGAATCAATGCCTGTTTTTGAACCGGTTTACGAAAGAATCGCTTGAGAATGTTGTGAGATATTCTCTCTGGAAGCATCGCTCTATCCGAGAGTATGAGGAAGAGGATATTGCACCGACAGCGGAGTTTATTGCCGCCTGGTACAGATCTCCGGGCATGCAGAATGCTTTTCCCGGAGCCCTGACCCGGAATGCGCGCCTCCAGTTTCGAACCATAGAGAAGGATGTCCGTATCAACTGGAGCAAGCTGAAGCAGTTCCGGGAGATATGGGAACAAAATAAGGAAGCTTATCCAGTCCTTGAAGAACGTCCCCTTTATTCGGAGTGCATGCCTGTTATGCAGACAGAACAGATTTATGCAGGCAGATCGATGCATCTCGGAAATAAAGTAAACACGGATCTCTGGAACAGGATCTCCTATTACATGCAGGTTCCTGCTGCGGAGACGATGGATGAGAAGAGCATCGCACGCATCGAATCCTGTCTCGATCTGATGCTGAGTGCCGAAAATCAGCGGGATGAGGCAACCGTGCGATACGGCGAGAGATGTCTGGAGTACTGGCTCTCTCCTGTCATGGAGAAGAGCGGAGCGGCCAAGGCCGCATCACCGGTGCAGAGAGAGAAGATCAAAAATACATATGAGCAGCTGATGAAAATATCGTCAGCCCGGTTTGCCCTTCAGCAGAAGATGGCTGAGATCCGGAAGTCGATTCAGACTTGGGAGGAGCAGAAGAGGGCGCTTTACATCCGCATCACAAACATGGCGGAGGCAGAGGGCATTTCCCTGCGGGATCCGGAGAGCGAGATTGCCAATATCCGGAGTACAGAGCTGTTTAATGCGATGTTCGAGTACACGGATCTTAAGAGGCGGATCGACTGGAACCGCGGCATTCTGAATAAACTGCTGCAGGATGCGACGCAGTATCAGAAGAGTCTGACCGCTCTGGAGACCACGATCCAGCTCGCGGATACCATTGCCGTTGAGGATATGGATAAGACTCTGGAGGAATCCAGAGAGATCCTGTTGGAATACGGAAAAAAGGAAGAGGAGAAACAGCAGACCTATCAGGAGAGCGTCAGTCAGGAAAAGCTGCTGGATGATCTCCTCAAGGGAAGATTCACGCCGACTCTGAAGGAGGAGCTGCAATCCTTCAATGAAGACATTGAGGAACAGGTTCTCTCCGGAAGCGAAAAGCAGAGCAATGGCAGCTCGACAAACCGGAAAGAAAATTACACCGATGAGGAGCTGCAGATCATGAATGAGTTCTGAGAGATCAAACACGGGAGTCAGACATGGAATTAAAGAAAACATCGGAAAATATCGGAAGGATCAGCGGCCAGGACGAGATGACCGCTGATCATGTTCTGAATTTTCTATACGATTTTAATAAGGATCTGAAGGATGCCGGAGGCGGCGGGATCGCAGAGCGCACCGCCTCGGATGA
>JAUNAN010000010.1:27234-31573 GCA_030527595.1 Lachnospiraceae bacterium
AGGATCTGAAGGATGCCGGAGGCGGCGGGATCGCAGAGCGCACCGCCTCGGATGACCAGGTATTCATGACCAGGTATCTCTGGCTGCTCCTGCAGATCAGAAAGATGGGGGCGGCGAACAAAGCGCTGATCGACCGCCATACCCAGTCGGATAAGGCCCGGCAGCTTGAAAAGGATCTCGCTGAAATTCAGCTCCATACCGAGGAGGCAGTCAGCCAGATCGAGGGTCTTAAGAAGGAGCATGAAGCCCTTTCCCTGGAGGCCGAAAAATATGAAAAGGCCAGACAGGAGGCAGAAAGCTACATCAAGAAAAACAGGGAGCTGTCCGACCAGATCGAGATGATGAAAAAGATCGACCTGAAGAGTGCTTCTTCGAGATATCAGAGCATCGTTGCCGAACGAGATGCATTAAAGGAGCAGATCAGGGCTAAGGAGCAGCAGCTGAAGGAAGAAAATGCCGGCTGTCAAAAACTTGCGGAGCAGCTGAAGCAGGCCGAGGGAGACATTGCCGCGCAGCAGGAAGAGCTGAATGATCAAAAAAAGCTCCTGAAAGAAAAACAGGAGAAGGTGCAGAGTATTCTGAGTGAGAGCGGAGAACTCTACCGGCAGATAGAGAGCACCGACGACTGTATTCAGACAGAAAATGAGAACATCCGGCAGCTTAACCGCAATCTGAGCAAACAAAATGAGGAGCTCGCTATTTTGCAGAAGCAGGGAAAGGAGCTGCAGGAGGAAGTCACCCAGCTGCAGGCTGCGATCGATCGGGAGAAGGCAGATACCACGCACAAAGAACTGCTTGAGCTGCAAAAGCAGTATCAGGAGCTGGAGGATAAGAACGAGAAGGCGAAGAGCGAACAGCTTGCACTTCAGGATGCCTTTGCTGCCAGGCAGTCCGAGCTGAGAGAACGGATCGCAATGCAGGAAGGGTACAAGAAGAATACCGCGCAGAGTATTGCGGCGGCAAATGCGGAGATCGAGAGCCTGCAGAAAGAAATCAGCCGCCTGGAAGAGGAAAAGCAGAAAACAGAGGAGACACAGTTTTCGCTCCGCAAAGAGCGCGATGCGGGAGAAGCATGGCTCAGATCCGTGGACTGTATTTCTATGCAAAAGGATATCGAAAAGCTCAAAAAGCGTACGGAGGAGCTTCGCAGTGTACGCGTTGCACTCTGGAAGGAAATGGATCAGCTGTCCGATTCCAAGCTGCAGATCTCCTCTGATGATATGGATCAGCTGAAAAAAAGGCTGGATACAGAGGTGGATGCCCTCTATGACAGAATGGAGATCTGCCAGCGGATCATCCTGCAGCTCGGTGAAAAGGCGGCCGAGAGCAGGCTGCCCACAGGATAAGAGTTATTATTTAGAATCATAGTAAGCAGTAACGCAGCATGAGGAGGTTGTTATGGCATTTGCAAATCCTTTCAAGAAGAAACCTACTGCCGCAGAACAGGAGAGAGCAGTCAAGGCACAGGTTGCCGCAGACCGTGAGCGTGCAGATAAGATCATGAGACAGCTGGAGCTTTTCCGGGTTCAGGTCGCGGAAATGAGTTGGCTCGATCAAATCGAGAAGGACCGGCTGAGAGGAACGACAGCGGCACTGATCCAGGAGATCAAGCGCAAGCCGCTCTCGGAATTTGATACGAAAGATCTGGATGCGGAGACGCAGAAGATCTGCGACAATTTAAAGAAATCCTCTGAGGAGGAGGGCAGCTACGAGACCTGTATGTTCTGCCTTCAGGGAATTGCCTATAATTACAAGATCGCCAGAGCTCCGATCAGAAACAAGGACCGCGTGGAGGAAGTGATGGCGCGGCGTCTGGAGATGATCAAGAGATACAAAAATGTCAGTATCCTGGCAAGTGACGTTGATATCCGGAGACAGAACATCGAGGACAGGGAACAGAAGCTCGATAAGATGGAAGCGAAAAAGCAGGCTCTGAAATCAGAGATCAACAGACTGCGTGAGGAGCATCCCGAGGCATACGAGCAGCTGAAGACGATGGCGCCGGATGAAATGAGCAAGGTGACCGGGGATAATAAGACCCTCGCGGCAACTCTGTACGAATATATCAATACGACCCGGAATATCGGTATTGCAAAGAGTGAGATCGCGGAGGAGCAGAAGCAGATCGCGGCTGATAACGCACAGGTGGAGCAGCTTCTTCTGCAGGCATATAACAGAGAGTCCGCAGTAGACGAGGATACGATCCGGGAGATCCAGGAGGCTGCCGAGGACTTTAAGCATCAGATCCTGGAGGACAAGGCCAAATTTAAGGACCTGGATAAGGCGATGAGCCGTATCTCTATCATGATCGATGAGGCCCTGAACGGAAATGATACAAAGGAATGGCAGGCAACGATCTGGAGTGGATACCAGGAGGTTCTGGAGCAGGAAGAACAGGACAGGAACACAGCTGCCGCCGGAAGAAAGATCTATAACGAAGAGAAGGCTCGAAACGAGCAGCAGGCTCAGCAGGAGATCGAGAACGAGGGCGGAGAGATCGAAAACGAGTTCTGAACTGAGTGAAGATATTCCCGCATCATGAAGAGAAAGCAGCAGGCATTCTGCCTGTAACAAAGAAGGATCGGAGGAATGAGTATGGATTTATCCAAGGCATTTGCGAATTTGCGCGCACTTTTTTCAAAAAAGAAAAAACCCTCTAGAGAGGAAGTTGTACTGGACGCAAAGGTTGACTTAAGAGAGCTGGAGCTGCAGTACAAAAATCACCTGGCGATTCAGCGTCAGATCCTGAAGAATAATCCGACACCTCACGTGAGAGAGGTTGCACAGAATGAGATTCGCAGCGGTATCTGCGCCTATGCGGTGGTCAAGCAGGCACAGTCCGAGCTGAATGCCATCAGCTCGGATCTCGATCTGAGTCAGTCTCTCGGAAAGCTCGGCGTGACTCTGCAGTCCATTAATCGTCTCCAGAATGACGGAGGCAGAAAGAAGGCACAGAAGCAGGTCAACAAGGGAATCGGTGCTATGTTTAAGAGAGAACATAAGCGCACGCCGGATGAGCTCTTCACGGATGAATCTCTCGCTGCAGTGGATTCCTGGCTGGGAACCGCCTGGGATGATGTTGCTTCCAAGTATGAGAACGGAAGCAGTCTTCAGGACTGCCTGCGGGATACCACGATCATTCTGGAATCCAATCCGCTTCCGGGCATGGACCGCATCGCGACAGATGATTATGCACTCGGAACAGATTATCTGAACGATCTGATGAATTTCAAGGGATAAAAAGCGGTGTCTGCATTTTCAAAACAGGAAGATGCAAGAAAGGATGGATGACCGGTGAGAGAATATGTTGACAGAATGAACCGGCTGGATAACCAGTACCGGGTTTATATGGCATATTCCAAAGAGGAATATGCCAAGGGCAGCTGCCATACGAAAGAGGAGATCGGCTATCTGCAGAAGGCGATCATGGTTCAGGCAGAGATGGCACAGCTCAGCGACGGCGAGGAGAGAAAGTATCACAGAGATATTCAGCATCAGCTCTCTCTTCAGCTTGAAAATGCGATCCGCGAGGTGGATCCGGAATATATGAAGGCGGTTCAGAATCGCAGTCAGGAGAAGGCGGCAGCCGCAAAGGCTGCGGCACCGAAGAGCGCCAAGGCTGATTCGAAAGGAGAGGACGGTATTTCCGATGAGACCGTACAGTACTGGTTCAAGGAAAGCCCGAAGCATTCCTTTGACGATGTGGCCGGTATGGATCATCTGAAGGAGACGCTGAAGTCCTGTGCGGCAGATGCTTCTCTTGAGAAGATCAGATCCTATTTCAAGATGCCCGAACTGCATTCCTTCCTGTTTTACGGACCTCCCGGCTGCGGAAAAACCTATATCATTGAGGCTTTTGCGCATGAGCTGATGCAGGATGATTACAAATATATGTCTCTTGACTGCTCCGATATTCTGAGCCGCTACGTCGGCAGTGCGGAGAAGATCATCCGCCGCGTCTTTGATGAGGCGGAACAGAATGCGCCCTGTATCCTGTTTCTGGATGAGATCGACGGTGTCTGCAAAAACCGAAATATGAAGGATCTTCCGGTTTGGGCATCCAACATGACGACGGCATTCCTGACGGCATATAACCGTCTGAGCTCCTCCGGAAAGAAAGTGATCCTGATTTCCGCAACAAATTATCCGACACAGGTGGATGCGGCCATGATCGACCGCGTGGAATTGATCAATGTTCCTTATCCGGATCTGGAGGCGCGCTCCTTCACCTTCCGAAGAGAATTTAAGGACATTATCGGACAGGATCCTGATTTTGATTATGTGGAAATGGCAGATCGCACAGAAGGGTATAATCAGCGTGATATCAAGAGACTCTGCG
>JAUNAN010000010.1:31673-34758 GCA_030527595.1 Lachnospiraceae bacterium
GAAATGGCAGATCGCACAGAAGGGTATAATCAGCGTGATATCAAGAGACTCTGCGCCAAGATCAAAAACCTTCTGATCAAGGATGTGCTGGAAAAATATGAGAGTGAAGATCAGGCGCTTGAGGCACTGCAGAATAAGACCTACTGTCTGACAGAAGAGATCTTCGCACAGGCACAGGCAGATTACTCTCCGTCCCCGAAGGATGCCATTGACCGCGAACTTGCGGAATTTGCCGCTATTCGTGCGCGTGAACAGGAGAAGAACGGCTGATGACAGACTGGCTGAGCGAAAGAAAAATGACGTCCGGCGGATTGACGCTGGAGGATCTTTCCGGACACAGCTTCTGGAGAGAGCTTCTTCTCGGTTCCGTCCCGGAGCGGGCTCCGAAGGAGGGCATGCTCTCCTTTGCGGACTGGCTGAGAATGCCGGGACAGCACAGCTTCTGCCTCTGCGGTGAGAGCGGTATGGGCAAGCACACGCTTGCGGGTGCTTATGCGGGCTCTATGATCGCAAGAGGCAGGCAGGCTTACTATCTGAGGGAGAAGGATCTTCTCTGTGAGGATATGGAGGATAGGGTGGCAACACTCTTTTCGCGTCTGGTCAGTGAAGGCGCTTTGCTGATTCAGGATAATATTACCGATCGGGATCTCTGGGAGCGCATGAC
This sequence comes from Lachnospiraceae bacterium, assembly GCA_030527595.1. GTDB lineage: Bacteria > Bacillota > Clostridia > Lachnospirales > Lachnospiraceae > Chordicoccus. The sequence continues at coordinate 32,338 of JAUNAN010000010.1, forward strand.
CCTGGAAACCTCCTATCTGGATGCGGAGAGCGGGGTATTTGTGCTCTTTATAGAGAGTGATGAGGACATCCTGAATCTGGATCCGGTGTCCGGTATTCTCTACTGCCCCCTGAGTGCACCCGATACGGATGACAGGATCGCTTTTTTTAAGGAAAATGAAAACAGATTTCCGGCAAACAGAAAACTGACAGATGATAAAAAAGCGGAACTGACTGCGGGACTGAACTATCGCGAGCTGACAACGCTGGTGCAGTTTATTAAGCTCTCCATCATGCAGGAGGCGGTTTCTTCTTATCAATCGGTGCAGGAGGCAAGGGAGCAGGGCTTTCAGAAGGGAGCCGGCCCGCTTGGCATGACAGAAGAGAAAATGAGGGGCTTTGTCAAAAAGGTGAAGGAACCGATCGGACGGAAGGTGCGAAATGCAGCTGCCCAGATCCAGGCAATGGCGATCCCTCAGAATGCTGTAGTGATACCGGAATATACCGGAAGAGAAATTGCTGAGATCAATCAGATGAAGCAGAAAGCCTTTTCCGAGCTGGATGCAAAAAATGAAATAGAAGAGATCGATACGACTACCATGGAGGGAGCTGCCCAGGCTGCTTTTGCCGAGCTGGATTAACAGCAAAGGAAAGTACGGATCGACAAAAAGAAGAGTAGTAGATCACCTTCTTCTCCTGTTTCTTCTCTGCTGCGGCGGAAAGAAGCGGAATCTATCGGAAGCGGGTGAAGCGGAGAAGTGTCTTGAATATCGGAATTGACTTCGGAAGTACATACACCGTTGTGTCCCTGTACAATCAAAATAATAAGCAGGTGTATGCCTATAACCTTGGTGAGGGTGCGGATGCGAGTATTCCCTCTGTTCTTACGAAGAGAAACGGGAAATATCGTTTCGGCGCAGCAGCGCGGAATCAATCCGGTCAAAAGGGAACCCGGGTTTTTAAGGGCTTTAAGATGCTTCTTTCCTCCGGTAATGAGGAGGAGTGGGAGAAGAGAGGCTTTACGGAGGAGGACAATCCGGAGTCTGTTTCCTCACGTTTCCTTGAGAGCATTCTGGAAAAGGTGCTGAGCGACCACGGGGAGGAACAAATCGAGCACCTCTTTATCGGTGTGCCCGAGATCTGGCAGCAGGGCATCAACACGATAGACGGCAGAACGCGGATTCGAAATATCTGCAGGAGCTTTCCGTTTGTAAAGGAAGCGCAGGTCGTAAGCGAGCCTGCCGCAGCCAGTGCCTATTTTGCCTACCATGATTCTCTTGAGAACGGAGAGGGCTTCAGCGGAAGGATCCTGCTGATCGACTACGGCGGAGGTACGCTGGATATCACGCTGACAAAGGTTGATTCAACCCTCGATGCGGATGGAAATCCGGACATGGAGATCAGGATCGAGGCGGAGACCGGAGCCGGCGAAAATAAAGACGGAGCTATCGGCCAGGCCGGAATTGCCTATATGGAGGCAGTGGCGGAGGAGGCGATCATCGCTGCGGGAAAGGCAGAGGGCATCGAGATCGATCGGGAGTCACTCTATAAAAATGCCCGCTTCTATCAGGCCGTGAATCAGTTTGAGAGTAGTCTTCTCACTCAGACGGAAGAGGTAGAAGAGGTATTTGCATCCTGTATGGATGAAGACGATCTGGATGATCTGTGGGGTGAGTTTACCAGCTTTTCCTTCCTCTTTGAAAATGAAGAAATAACCAGAAATCTGGATGTGGATATCACCTACTCCCTCATGCTAAGGGTCTACAACCGGGTGATCCGGGATGTCCTGCATGAGGAGATAGAGAAGATCTGCAGCTATATGAAAGCACAGGGGATCGATTATAAGAGCCCCTCGACAAAGGATCTGAAGATCGTACTGGTCGGCGGATTCGGAAACTTCTATCTGGTGCATCAGCAGGTGGATGAGGAATTCGGTTTCTCTGCGTATGCAGACAATCGAAGCCAGGGGACGAGACTTACGCGTGCGGACAGAGAGCATGCGATCTCCTATGGAACGGTGCTTCTGGCAAATCAGGTCATGCGTATCCGTCATACGGCTCCCTACTCGATCGGAGCTGCGGCGAAGCTGAACGGAAAGGATGCGCCGATCTATGCGTTCCGTCACCGTCAGGATATCAAGTTCCGAAATGTGTATTATGCGAGTGATAAAAACGGAGATCCATATGTTTATCTGATCAGGGATTTCAGTCATATCTTTGTGGACTGGGGCAGCGGCAGGCCGAAGCGCTATGCGCTGCGCAAGGAGTTTGCGGAGAAGATTCGCGAAGCTATGTCCGAGATCGGCAGCAGTGAGGATATCGGTCCCGATATGGTCGTCATCGGATTTTCACTAGATCAGTCGGAAGTGCTGTCCATGCATTTTCAGAAGTATGATCTGTTCGGCGGAAAGCCGGTCGGCAGAGCAGCTTCGATCGAGCTGACC
>JAUNAN010000176.1 GCA_030527595.1 Lachnospiraceae bacterium
CTAGATGACTACAGATTTTCCTTCCGTACCGCTAACTAAATGACATTGAATATTTAAAGGATAGAATAGGGAATTTATGGAGAACATTATCTTTCACGTGGATGTGAATTCAGCCTTCCTTTCCTGGTCCTCCGTGAAGCGTCTGGAGGAGGATCCGAATGCTCCGGATCTGAGACTTGTGCCCTCGGCAGTGGGAGGAGACGTTGAAAAGCGGCATGGCATTATCACTGCAAAGTCTGTTCCTGCAAAGAAGTACGGCGTGGAGACCGGTGAGCCTGTTGTGAAAGCCCTGCAGAAGTGCCCGGAGCTGATCTTGATTCCATCGGATTTCCAGACCTACAGAAAGTATTCACGAAGCCTTATGAATATTTTAAGGACCTACTCCGATGTGGTTGAGCAGGCATCCATTGATGAAGCGTATCTAGAGATGACAGAGAGCGTTTCCGCTTTTCAGAAGCAGTGCGGGATAGAGAGTCAAAGAGAAGCGGCATATCTTCTTGCCCGGAAGCTGCAGACAGAGGTTCGTGAAACACTTAAATTCACTGTAAATGTCGGGATATCCGAAAACAAGCTGCTCGCAAAGACCGCAAGTGATTTTTCAAAGCCGGATAAGATACACACTCTTTATCCCGAGGAAATAAAAGAAAAGCTCTGGCCGCTGCCGATCGGGGAGCTTCACGGCTGCGGGAAAGCGACTGCCGAAAAATTAAGAAATATCGGGATCCGTACTGTCGGAGATGCCGCTGAAACGGACTTGAATGTGCTGAAGTCTCTGCTCGGAGAAAAGGGCGGTGTTTATATTTATCAGAGCGCCAACGGTCTTGGGAGCAGAGTCGTGCATGGGGAGCGGGAAGAAGCGAAGGGATATTCGAATGAGACGACTACATCCAGTGATATCACTTCCGACAATTATGAGGCGGATGCACCGCCCCTGATCGAGATGCTGGCAGGCAGTGTTTCCCGGCGCATGCAGCGGGACGGAGTTTACGCACAGACGATCGGCGTCATGGTGAAGACAGATGATTTTCATCGTCATTCCCGTCAGATGACGCTTGCGGAATCCTCGAATCAATTTGAGGTCGTGAATCAGATCGCCCAGAAACTTATGCGTGAGCTTCTGTTTGGGGAAAAAGGGATATTTGCAAGCGGAAGAGGAATTCGCCTGATCGGAGTGAGCGGGACAAACCTGGACCATGGCGAGTATCGCCAGATGAATTTATTTGAATTCATGAAATCCGGGGGATCAGCCGAAAAGAAACAGGGATCGACTGAAAAAGAGCAGAAATCGTCGGTAGAAGAACGGGAAGCCTCAAGCCAAAAGCGTGAAGAGCATAAAAGCAGACAGGAAGAGAATAATCGGGAGGCAGATAAGCAGCGTCGTCTGGAAGCGATGCTGGCGGGCATTCGCGGAAAATACGGAGATGATGCTGTCAAAAAAGGCGGAGAATTCACATCCGGTGAAAAGGATTTGTAAATCTGCCTTGCATTTTGAGAGAGAGAAAGATATAATTTATTTTAATTTAGTTTGGTAAACTGTTGAAGCGGAAGAAAGCAGTTATTATGGTGTACAGAGAGTCCGAGAGCTGAGAGCGGATCACCGGAGACTGTCATATGGGTCCGCTGAGGGCGCAGTGAAAAGCTGCGACGCCTGATGCACGTCACGCATCGGAATGTAATAGCATTCTTCTAAGTGCGCATTTACAATGCGAAACAGGGTGGCACCGCGATATTTCGTCCCTGGCAGCCGTAGGGCTGTCAGGGACTTTTTGCACAGAAAGATAAGGAG
>JAUNAN010000177.1 GCA_030527595.1 Lachnospiraceae bacterium
AACTAAGAAACCAGTAAGAGACGGCTCCCACTTCTATACAAAGCGGCGAGCCGTCTCTTCTTGTCTTACTGTTCCTTGCTGCTGTTCCGTGCATTACCGATTCTTGTTTTTCCGGTCAATACGCTACCATTCAGCCGACCTTTGCAAAATAGTTATCGATACCGTTCGCCAGTCCTTTTGAGATCAGCTTCTGATTCGACGTCTTCCCGAGGAACCGGTCTTCTGACGGATTAGAGAGGAAGCCCATCTCGATGATGGACACCGGCATTTCAGCCCAGTTAATTCCCGTCATGTTATTGACCTTGGAATTCTTTCTGGTGTTCTGCCCGGTCTGTGCAACCTGTCCGGCCTGCAGGCAGTCACACAGGATATTGCTCTTTCTGATCACCTCAGAGGAGAGATACGGATTATTCTCTGCCGGTCCCAGACAGTGAACACCGTTCAGCGAAGAACTTGTGTTGCTGTCACAGTGAAGCCTGATAAAGATATCGGCATCCGCTTCCGCTGCGATCTTTGCACGCTCGATGTTGGTCAGATTCACATCATGGGAGGTACGGGTCAAAATAACGGTGTAACCGCGGTCCTCAAGCTCATCTCTGAGCATGAATGCGATATTCAGCACGATCTCATACTCTGCATTTCTCGTCACAGTGCCGGATGCGCCGCCCGTAACCTTCATCTTCATCGTGCTTGATCCGGGTCCGATCGGCTCCTTCGCCGTATTTGCCCTGCGCTGATGTCCCGGATCCAGACAAACGACCAGTCCGTTGGACACCCAGCCGGTAGTTTTCGTGCGTCCTTCCTTTTTACCCTTCTCGATATAATGCAGATAATAGGCAGGGAAGTCATCTCCATAATCCGCACGCAGATCCGTATAAGCCCGTCTGTAGGACATCACCTCAAAATTTTCCGAAGCCTGATGGCGCTGACTCATTCCTGTATTTACAAAATAAATCAATGCGCCGACATCGTCATTTTTGTAGGCTGCTGCGCTTTTCTGATTGGTCACATAGTACTTGAAATCATAAACCGGGGAATAATCGATTCCGTCAAGTCTGGTCACCGGGCTCACGAAATCAGTCAGACCACTTGCGGCATTTCTTTTCTCCTTCTGCCCGTACTTGATGTAATGCATGTAATACTTTGCATAATCCGTGCGATAGGCGTATCTGAGATCCTGGTAGCGATAACGATAAGATTGTTCGTCAAATGACGAAATCGCCCTTCTCTCTTCCCTCATGCCGTACTTGACAAAGTGCTTGATCGCCCCCGCATCATCGTCGCCGAAGTACTTCTTCATATCCGGATAGCGGCTGATATAGTAGTTGAAATCGTAAACCAGAGAGTAATCCGTGCCGTCCAGCGTTGTGATCGGCGTAAAGGAGGTTGTGCCCGTACCCTTCCTGATTTCCTTATTTCCGTACTTGATATAGTGGAGGTAATACTTTTCATAATCCAAACCGTAGGCAAGACGGAGATCCGAATAGGTGTAGCGGTAGGACTTCTCGTTAAAGGTCGAGATCGCCTGACGCTGCTCCTTCATACCGTACTTTACGAAGTGGCCAAGCACAGCTATATCATCCTGTCCGTAGGCTCTCACCACATCCGGATTATTCTTCGTATAGTAATCGTAATCATATACCAGAGAGTAATCCGTTCCGTCCTGAACGGTAACAGGATTCTGGAGAGTGGTGACGCCTGTTGCAACTCTGCCCTCGTTAATGCCCCACTTCAGATAATGCTCATAATATTTGACATAGTCGGTTCCGTAAGCGCGCC
>JAUNAN010000178.1 GCA_030527595.1 Lachnospiraceae bacterium
GAGAAAAGCGGATGCGAGAACCAAATCTCACATCCGCTTTGTCTACGGTCTGAGATCGTTCCTTTTGGGAACGATCTTTTTTTTGCGTATTCGCATTTCATGTTCATTCGTATTTTACGGATCATGTCTGTCTTTTGAATCCGGCTTTTACTTATGATAGAAGTTTGTGCCCTCGTAATGCGGCTCACAGGTGAGGTTGACTCCGAGCTGCTTGAACACCTGCTCGTCGATCTGGGAGAGGATGACAGAGGAGTGTACCTCAAGACCCTTCAGGGCATCCAGCATCTCCACTGCCTTCTGTGCGGCCGGATCAGTGACTGCAGCGATGGACAGCGCAATGAGGATCTCATTGAGATGCAGAAGAGAGTCGCGCTTGCCGCCCAGATGATCCATCTTCATCTGCAGGATCGGCTCGATCACATTCGGTGAGAGCAGATCAACAGAGGGATCGATATTGCCGAGATACTTGAGGGCATTCAGCAGCATAGCGGAGGAAGCTCCCAGAAGAGGAGAGGTTCTGCCCGTCAGTACGGTGCCGTCGGTCATCTCGATTGCGGCTGCAGGTCCGCCTGTTTCTTCTGCGCGTACGTTTGCGGCCATGACTACCGGACGGTCTGTGACCGAAATGCCGGCCTTCTTCATAAGAAGCTCGATCTTATAGGCAGGCTCAGAACCGGTATTGCCCTTTCTCTTCTCACAGAGTGCCTGATAGTATCTGCGGATGATCTCCTGGCAGGAAGCCTTCTGAGTTGCTTCGTCATCGGAAATGCAGAAACCTACCATGTTGACACCCATGTCCGTGGGAGACTGGTAGGGAGAGACTCCGGCGATCTTTTCAAACATGGCATTCAGGACCGGGAAGACCTCGACATCGCGGTTGTAATTGACCACTGTTTTTCCGTAGGCTTCCAGGTGGAACGGATCGATCATATTGACATCGTTCAGATCTGCGGTCGCTGCTTCATAGGCAAGGTTGACCGGATGCTTCAGGGGCAGATTCCAGACCGGGAAGGTCTCGAACTTGGCGTAACCCGCGTGAACACCGCGCTTATACTCGTGATAGATCTGTGACAGACAGGTAGCCATCTTTCCGCTTCCCGGACCGGGTGCGGTCACGACCACGAGCGGGCGTGAGGTCTGGATAAAGTCATTTCTGCCGAAGCCTTCATCACTGACGATCATCGGAATATCGGAGGGATATCCTGCGATCGGGTAGTGACGGTATACCTTGATACCTAAGGATTTCAGCTTCTTTTCGTAGGCAATTGCCGCCGGCTGTTCCGCAAAGCGTGTCAGAACGACACTGCCAACCATAAGGCCGTTTCCAGTAAAGGCGTCGATCAGGCGAAGGACATCCATATCATAGGTAATGCCCAGGTCGCCGCGGACCTTGTTCTTTTCGATATCTCCCGCATGGATCGCGATGACGATCTCTGCCTGATCGCGGAGCTCCTTCAGCATTGTGATCTTGGAGTCCGGATGAAAGCCGGGAAGTACGCGGGATGCGTGATAGTCATCAAACAGCTTTCCGCCGAATTCCAGATACAGCTTTCCGTCAAAGCTTCCGATACGTTTTCTGATCTGTTCAGACTGTATTTTTAAATATTTATCATTATCAAAGCCGATCTTCGTCATTAGCAGCTCCTCCTGTCAATTTTTTTCTGTCTTCCAAAGAAATAAGTATATCACGCGGCACATTTTTTGCGGAAAAATTTTTCGTAAATTGCAATAACAAATTGAACACCTGTTAAACCACACCAGTCCGATA
>JAUNAN010000080.1 GCA_030527595.1 Lachnospiraceae bacterium
GTCTGTCCACAGAAAAAAGTGGATAAAAAACGTCTGTGCATGTGCACAGACGTCTGTCTCATTTATTTTGTTTTCAGAAGATCTTCGCCGATCTGCACGACATCTCCGGCGCCCATGGTGATGACCAGATCACCGGGCTTTACCTGTTCAAGCAGGAAAGCTTCGACCTCTTCGAATGACGGGAAGTAATAGGCATCGGTGCCGAGCTCTGCGATCTGTTCCCGCAGCGTATCAGAGGAGATCCCCAGGTTATCGGTCTCGCGGGCAGCATAGATATCCGCAAGTACTACGTGATCCGACGCACTCAGTGCCCGGGCAAATTCCGGGAGAAGTGCCTTGGTCCTGGTGTAGGTGTGGGGCTGGAACGTTACCCAGAGTTCCCTGTGCGGATAGTTGGCAGCCGCAGAGAGCGTTGCCGCGATCTCTGTCGGATGGTGGGCGTAGTCATCGATGATGGTAAAGCCGTTTCGCTCGCCCTTATACTCAAAGCGTCTCACCGTGCCGCGGAAGTCCTGAAGTCCCTCGGCGATTGTCTCAACAGGGAGATCCAGAAGGCGTCCGAGTGCGATCACGGAAAGTGCATTGGATACGTTGTGGGAACCCGGGACATTCAGATGGAAGGTGCCGATCGGGCTGCCCTTCTCCAGGCAGGTGAAGATGCCGCAGCCATGCTCATCATGGGAGACGTTTACAGCGCGGTAGTCGCTTGCTTCATCGGAGCCGTAGGTAAGCACCTTGCAGGAAAGACCCGCTGCAACCTCCTCCCAGCGGTCGGAGTCACGGTTGATGATCAGTGTACCCTCCTCCGGAATGAGCTCCGCAAATTTTCTGAAGGAATGCGTAATGTCATCCAGGTCCTTAAAGAAGTCCAGATGATCTGCATCAATATTCAGGATGATCCCGATGGTGGGAAAGAGTGAGAGGAAGCTGTTGGTATACTCACATGCCTCTGCGAGGAAGACATCGGAGGTGCCTACACGGATATTTCCCCCGATCACGGGAAGCATGCCGCCTACGGAGATCGTCGGATCCGCCTCGGCTCTCAGAAGAATGTGAGAGGCCATAGAGGTCGTGGTGGTTTTTCCGTGGGTTCCGGCAACGGCAATGGCAGTGCGGTACTGTCTCATGATCTCACCGAGCAGCTCTGCGCGGGTGAGGATGGGAATGCCGGCATCCTCGGCAGCGCGGAATTCAGGATTGTCCGAGTGGACGGCAGCCGTATAGACAACACAGTCCAGGTCAGGTGAAATGTTGTCTGCGGACTGTCCGATCACTACTTCTGCACCTTTTTGGGAGAGCCGGTCCGTAAGTGCGGATGCTTTCGCATCAGATCCGGAGATACGGAAGCCTGCGCCGAGAAGAACCTCGGCAAGACCGCTCATGCTGATGCCTCCGATTCCGATAAAATGTATAAACTGCGGTTTATGAAAATCGATCTGGTACATGCTGACTCCTTTTTAATCACATATTTCTATCATATATACGGCGGATCCGAAGATATTTCTTCCTTAGATTATAGCCTGACTTTGAAGAAAATCAATTCCCTTGACGGAGAAAGAAATTGTTTTCATTTTCAGGACGGCGATTCCTGAATGATTCCGTAAAGGAAGAATATCAGATGATTGACGTGACAGGGAGCACGGAGAAACGGCAATCAATATTCACTATTACTATGAAATGTGCTATAATCAGCATAATATTTAACACAATCACGAAGAATGGACCGGAACCTAGCAGAGCAGGGCGGGGGACATTTCCGGAGGCGGTGTACGGAAGAAAAATACACCGTTTCGGAATGGCGTGAATGTGCGAACGTTTTGCAGATTTTTGATCTGTATCAGCTCTGCGGGCGCAATTGTTTTTTATGACACGAGGTGAGCGATTATGGTTAAAAAAGAAATGATTGCTATGCTGCTTGCCGGGGGTCAGGGAAGTCGACTGGGAGTTCTGACAGATAACGTTGCGAAACCTGCGGTTTCATTCGGCGGTAAATATCGTATCATTGATTTTCCGCTGAGCAACTGCATCAATTCCGGAATCGACACAGTCGGTGTACTGACACAGTACCGGCCGCTGCGACTCAATACACATATCGGTATCGGTATTCCGTGGGATCTTGATAGAAACGTGGGCGGCGTAACCGTACTTCCGCCATACGAGAAAAAGAATGATACGGACTGGTATACGGGAACTGCAAATGCGATCTACCAGAATCTGGAGTACATGGAACAGTTTAATCCGGATTATGTGCTGATCCTTTCCGGTGACCATATCTATAAGATGGATTATGAGGTCATGCTGGATTATCATAAGGCGAACAAGGCGGACGTCACGATCGCCGTTATGCCGGTTCCTATGGAGGAGGCTTCCCGCTTCGGTATTATGGTGACCGATGATACCGGACGCATTACGGATTTCCAGGAAAAGCCGGAGCATCCGGCAAGCAACCTGGCTTCTATGGGTATTTATATCTTCAGCTGGCCGGTTCTCCGTGAGGCACTCGTCAAGATGAGAAATCAGCCGAATCTTGATTTCGGCATGCACGTTCTTCCTTACTGCAGGGAGAACGGAATGAGACTGTTTGCTTACGAATTTAACGGCTACTGGAAGGATGTAGGAACACTTGGTTCTTACTGGCAGGCAAATATGGAGCTGATCGATGTGATTCCGGAATTCAACCTCTATGAGGAGTTCTGGAAGATCTTCACGAGAGGAGATATCGTTCCTCCCGATTATATCGGTCAGAATGCGGTTGTAGACAAATGCATCATCGGAGAGGGAGCAGAGATCTGCGGTGAGGTGCATAATTCGATCATCGGACCGGGCGTACGCATAGAAGAAGGTGCCGTGATCCGTGATTCCATCATCATGCAGGAAACCTTCATCGGAAGGGATGCGGTCCTGGACCGCGCCGTCGTGGCACAGGGTGTTACCATCGGCAGCGGTGCGGTAGTCGGATGCGGAGAAGATGCACCGAATACCTTCGATCCCAAGGTTTATGCCTTCGGACTCGCCACAATTGGTGAAAACTCGACGATTCCTGCAGGAGTGAAAATCGGACGCAACACGGCAATTCTCGGGGAAACTTCTGCCGAGGATTATCCGGACGGAGAACTTCCGAGCGGCGGCGCTATCATTCGACATGACGCGAGAGAAGGTGATGAACAATGAGAGCAGTAGGAATTATTCTTGCCGGCGGCAATAGTAACCGCATGCGGGAGCTTTCCGATAAGAGAGCGATCGCGGCGATGCCCATTGCCGGCAGCTACCGCAGTATCGACTTTGCACTTTCCAATATGACGAACTCTCATATTCAGAAGGTTGCGGTCCTGACACAGTACAATGCAAGATCTCTGAATGAGCATCTAAGTTCCTCAAAGTGGTGGGACTTCGGAAGAAAGCAGGGAGGCTTATTCCTGTTTCCGCCGACGATCACCAATAACAACAGCTGGTGGTACAGAGGCACAGCGGATGCGATCTATCAGAATCTGAGCTGGCTGAGACAGAGTCATGAGCCATATGTCGTAATCGCTTCCGGAGACGGTATCTACAAGCTCGATTACAACAAGGTTCTTGAGTATCACATCGCAAAGCGTGCGGATGTCACAGTGGTCTGCACCGAGTGCAAGGATGATGATGTAAGCAGGTTCGGTGTTCTGAAAATGAATGAGGACTGCAGGATCGAGGAATTCGACGAAAAGCCGATGGTTTCCCGATCCAATGTCATCTCGACAGGAATCTACGTCATACGCCGCAGACAGCTGATCGATATGCTCGAGCGGTGTGCGGCAGAGAACAGAACGGATTTTGTAACAGATATTCTGATCCGCTACAAAGATCTGAAGAGGATCTACGGATATAAGATCAACACCTACTGGAGCAACATCTCCACCGTGGATTCATACTATCGAACCAATATGGATTTCTTAAAGCCGGAGGTTCGGGATTACTTCTTCAGACAGTATCCGATGATCTATACAAAGATTGACGATAATCCGCCGGCAAAATTCAATCCGGGCTGTGTGGTGAAAAACAGTCTTGTTTCATCGGGGTGTATCGTTAACGGAACGGTTGAAGACTCCGTCATTTTCAAAAAAGTCTTCATCGGCAACAATTGCTATATCAAAAATTCCATAATCCTGAATGATGTCTATATCGGTGACAACACACATATTGAAAACTGTGTTGTCGAGAGCCGGGATACGATTCGTGCGAATTCCTACCATTGCGGTGAGAACGGCGTCAAGATTGTCATAGAGAAGAATGAACGCTATGTCATCTGACAGTTAGCAGCCGGGATCGCTGAGAAAGGGGGAAGCTATGAAGATCACTGATGTCAGAGTGAGAAAAGTCACGAAGGACGGAAAGATGAAGGCTGTTGTCTCTGTCACGATCGATGATGAATTTGTTGTACATGATATTAAAGTCATTGAGGGAGATAAGGGCCTGTTTATAGCAATGCCGAGCAGAAAGGCTTCAGATGGGGAATATCGGGATATCGCACATCCGATCAATACGGAAACACGCAATATCCTTCAGGATATGATCCTCGAAAAATATCTGAAGACGCTGGAGAGCGATACTTAGGAAGCATCAGCCGACGAAGTATAAAGCGCATTGCAGCGATTTATCATGACATCATAGTTTCAACTTTCAAAGGGATGAATCAAACAAACGAATAGAATCTTTCACAGAGGGACTGCAGTACAAAAGGTGCTGCAGTCCTTTTTTCTGCATTCAAATCGTTCCGGGAGGTGCATAGATCTGAAAAAAGCGCTATAATCAGCAGGATGCGATTTTGAAAATGAAAACACCTGCTTATTCGAAAGCGGGAGGTTCATTTTGAGACGATACAGACGAGGCGGGGAAGATGAATAGATCGATATTTGATTTACAGCTGGAATTGAAAGAAGAAGAGACACCGAAGGAGATCGGAAAGCAGCTGCTTGTTCTCATTAAGTGGATCGTGATCGGGGTCCTGACCGGATGCGTCGGCGGCGTGATCGGAACGGGCTTCTCTTTGTGTATCTCGAAGGCAACAGCCTTCCGTGTCTCTCATGACAGCATGATTTTTCTGCTCCCCTTTGCGGGGCTTCTGATCGTATTCTGCTACAAGCATGCCCACATGGAGAAGGACAGGGGAACGAATCTGGTGCTGGATGTGATTTCCAAGGGCGAGTTTCTGCCGCTCAGAACCACACCACTCATTATTCTGGCAACGACCGTCACGCATTTGTTCGGTGGATCGGCGGGAAGAGAGGGGGCAGCACTGCAGATGGGCGGCAGTCTCGGATATAACATCGGCCGCTTTCTGAAGCTCGGAGACAATGATAGAAAGATCCTCACCATGTGCGGTATGAGTGCGGGCTTTGCCGCACTGTTCCGGACACCTCTTGCGGCGGCATTTATGGCCATGGAAGTGACCAGTATCGGTGTGTTTTACTATGCGGCTCTTGTTCCGTGCGTTCTGGCTTCGGTCACTGCAGACAGGGTGGCGGAGCTTCTGGGAGCAGAGGGAGAGCAGTTTGCGGTTCATATCGTTCCGGAGATCACGCCCGGGACTGCGGCGCAGACTATGCTGCTTGCCATTCTCTGCGGATTTCTGGCGATGCTCTTCTGCAGAATGCTGCATATGTCAGGGAAGCTCTACAAAAAGTATTTCCCCAATCCCTATCTGCGTATCTTTGTCGGAGGCTGTCTGGTGGCAGCGCTGACGATTCTGTCGGGAACCCGGATCTACAATGGTGCCGGCATGGATACCATCACCCTTGCTGTTCAGGGACACGCGGGATATACCCAGTTTCTGTGGAAGATGGTGTTCACGGCATTGACTCTGGGAGCCGGTTATAAAGGCGGTGAGATCGTCCCGTCTCTGTTTGTAGGTGCCTCTTTCGGAAGTATCTACGCGAAGCTCTTCGGTCTGAATCCCGCACTCTGCTCGGCGATCGGAATGGGAGCTCTGTTCTGCGGTGTGACCAACTGTCCGATCACCTCGCTGTTTATCTGCTTTGAGCTCTTCGGCTTCACCGGAATGCCTTATTATCTGATTGCCGTTGCTTTTGCCTATGCGCTGTCCGGATACGGCGGACTTTACAGCAGTCAGAAGATCATGTATTCAAAATTCGAAAACAGATATATCAACCACGGCGGCTCGAAGTGAGTATGCGTGCCGGACACAAAAAGAGAGGAGGAAACAGCACTGCTGTTTCCTCCTCGTTTACTTTTTATTTCAGGAAGCTTCTTCCTCTTCAGCGGTAGAACTCATTGATATATGCTTCCACATCGGCGCGGGAGGCATGGATCGGACCGGGTGTTTCCATTTTCAGGGAGACACAGGCGGTTGCAAAGAGCAGGGATTCCGGAATGGAGAGTCCCTGTGCGCGGCAGGAAAGATAGGAGCCCATTGTCGTGTCTCCGCGGCCTGTGCGTCCGGAGAGATTTCTTGCCTTGATGGGGCAGGTATAGAACTCGCTGCCGTCATAGACAAGTACCTCGGTGTTATGTGTGATGACGATCTCTTTTGCACCCCATTCATACATGAGCTTTGCCGCCTCCTGACGATCATCGAGGCCGGTCAGGATCTTTGCCTCTGCGGCATCGGTCTTCAGGAAATCGAAATACTGCAGATACTCCTTCTTTACATCCCAGTCATGGAAATTCATCGGACCGTTCTCATTGTGACGAAGGAAGCCCTGGATATCTGCGGAGACCTTGCCCTTCTTTGCCAGGTCTGTGATCAGCTCAAGCGGAAAATCTCCGTACAGAAGACCTGCCAGGTGATAGATCGTGCTCGGTTCATCCGGAATCTCTTCAGGCTTGATCGAATCAGACTGAGCGGCACAGGAGGCAATGCGTGTCTCACGGGTCGGTGTTGTGTATACATTTTTCATAAGAGTTGTCTTCTCGGAGGGAAGCAGGGCAATGTGTGCACTGTCTTCTTCAAACGCCTCAATGATATCGGTATCTGCGGCATTGATCTTGACCGCATCAAAGACATCACCTCCGGCAGCACGAACTGCGAAGGAGCTGAAATAGACGGCGCCGCCTACTCCGTGTACTACGCTTCCGTCAAAGTCAACATTTTCATCCCTGCATGCGGGACCTACGAGCATTACGTCATGTTTCATGAGAAATCTCCTTACGATGATAGTTGTGATAAAACCGTTCCTGAGCTTATCTGCACCAGCAAAAAAACTCCTGATATCTGATTTGCATTATACCACACTTCTGCAAACGTGTGCGTAAAAATGATCATCGTGTATGACATTTGAAGAGTCGGAGCAAAAAATCGCAGGATTTTGGAAGTTCACACAAAAATACCACAAAAATGCCCATAAAAAAAGAAATGTTTTCGCAATATTTATACTTAAAATTTGATACATCACAGTGTATAATGTATGAAGCAACGAGGAATGTGCAACAGATTCATCGAAATCCGGACAGAAGTGTCCGGGGATTCTGCAAACAGGAGGAAATTATGGATAAGCAGCAGAAAATGCATGAACTCCGCGTGTTCGCAGCGGAGATTCGTCTTGAAACGCTGAAAGTAATCGGTTCCCGCGGATTTGGACATGTCGGCGGTTCCATGTCAATGGCAGACACAATGGCAGTTCTTTACGGTGCCGTTATGAACGTTGACCCGAAGAATCCGCGTATGCCGGAGCGTGATCAGTTTGTTCTGTCCAAGGGACACGGCGGACCGGTTATGTATGCAACACTTGGTCTGAAGGGCTTCTATCCGTCAGAGGCAGCTTATCAGCTGAATCAGCCGGGTACAACTTTCCCGTCTCACACAGACCGCAAGATGACACCGGGTGTCGATCTGACAACAGGTTCTCTTGGCCAGGGTATGAGCGAGGCAGTTGGTGCTGCTCTTGGAAATAAGACACAGAACATCCCGGGCCGCGTATATGTCGCAGTCGGCGATGGCGAGAGTGATGAAGGACAGGTTTGGGAGGCTGCTGAGTTTGCAGCTCACTACAAGCTGGATAACCTTACCTGCTTCGTAGATAACAACGGCATGCAGCTTGACGGACCGGTAGCTACCGTTATGGGTCACGGCAAGGGCCTCGGTGCTAAGTTCGCAGCATTCGGATGGAATGTCATCGAGTGCGAGGACGGCAATGATGTTGAGCAGATTTATGATGCAGTACAGAGCGCAATTGAGACAAAGGGCGCACCGACTGCAATCATTCTCAATACTGTTAAGGGCAAGGGCGCTATTTTCGCAGAGCCGTCCGGTGCACATTCTTCACAGCCGACACCGGAGCAGTGGAAAGAAGCAATCGAATATTCTGAAAAGCAGCTTGAAGCTGTTCGCGCTGAGCAGTAAAGGGAGGAGGACCACATGAGCTTTACATTAATTGGAAAACATGAGAAAGACAGCCGCGCAAACCGCGATGGTTATGTAACGGCTATGCTTGAGCTGATGGAAGCTGATCCGAAGGTTGCTCACGTTGACTGCGACCTTATGAACTGCATCAACACAGGCAAGCTTCTGAAGGCATTCCCGGAGCGTACATTCAATGCAGGTATCGCTGAGTCCAATGCGATCGGTGTTGCAGCAGGTCTTGCTTCTACAGGTCTGAACGTATGGGCACACTCTTTCGGATGCTTCTCATCCCGTCGTGTCTTCGATCAGGCATTCCTGTCTGTCGGATATTCCGAGCTTCCGGTTCATATCCTTGGCTCTGACCCGGGTGTTACAGCTGCATTCAACGGCGCAACTCATATGCCGTTCGAAGATATGGGTCTTTACCTGAATATCCCGAACTTTGTAGTTGTTGATTCCGCTGACTTTGCACAGACATATTCTCTGACAAAGAAGCTGACAGCATGCGGACAGCCGTCCTACATGAGACTGATCAGAAAGGGCTTCACAACTGTTTACGCTGATGGTTCCGAGTTCGAGATCGGCAAGGGCTATCTGCTGAAGGACGGTACAGATGTTACCCTCATCGCTTCCGGTATCGAAGTAGATGAAGCACTGAAGGCAGCTGAGCTGCTGGATGCAAAGGGCATCTCTGCACGTGTTATCGATATGCCGACATGGAAGCCGCTTGATGAGGAGATCATCCTTAAGGCTGCTAAGGAAACCGGCGCAATCGTATCCTGCGAGAACCACCAGGTTATGACAGGTTTAGGCGCACAGATTTCTTATCTGCTTGCTAAGAAGCTTCCGACTCCGCAGGAGTTCATCGGTATTCAGAATCGCTTCGGTCAGGTTGGTCCGCAGGACTTCCTGATGAAGGAGTACAACCTTCTTGCAGAAGATATTGTAGCTGCTGCAGAGAAGGCAATTGCAAGAAAATAATCATCCATAAGATTTTTCCTGTGAAAG
>JAUNAN010000081.1 GCA_030527595.1 Lachnospiraceae bacterium
CCTCTCATCGTGGTTTTTTATGTGTTCAATTTGATTTTACAATCGACCATTTTTTTCCGGCCCTTCTATTATTGCATGAAACGGAGATGCGCGTAGGATCAAAAAATTCATTTTACGACCCTGTTTTCCTTTCAAGTCTTCTCTTTACTTTTTCTCTCCAAGGTCGTATACTTGGAATAATTCTATGACGGGAACAGTAATCCGGGAAAACATCCCAGAGAGGAACATCGGATCTCCGCCGGCTGCGAACAGCTGCCTCAGGCCGGATCCGGCTGAGATTGTTCTGATGCGGAACCGGCTGAAAACCATCCCCGAGAGGCCCCAATCCGGCCCGGTGATTCCGTTACCATCGCAAATCAAGTGGTCGCAGACAGAAAGGACGGGATAAAACGTCCCCGAACTCCTGCGGCAATAAGGGTGGAACCGCGTATTTTACGTCCCTTATCCTTTCGCTTTCGAAACGGATAAGGGGCTTTTTTTGTCTCGCTCCTCACTGAAGCGAAGCAGCATCCCGTCGTACATCAATCGCTGTGTTTTTATTTTTTAAATGAAAACACACATATGAAAGGAGACACCATGACACAGGAAGAGTACTTAAGCGTATATCGCCACTCCCTCTCTCACGTGCTTGCAAAGGCCGTGATTGAGATTTTCGGAAAGGACGAGGTTCAGGTAGCGATCGGTCCGCAGATTGCAGACGGCTTCTACTATGATTTCCTTCTTCCGAGAACCATTACCAAGGATGATTACAAAACGATCGAGAACAAAATGCGCGAAATTCTGAAGCGCAGAGAGACCTGGACCAGAAAAGAAGTTTCCCGCAGTGAGGCGCTGGAGATCTTCAAGGATCAGAAGTTCAAGGTAGAGCTCATTCAGGATCTTCCGGAGGACGAGACCATTTCTATCTATTACACAGGTGATGATTTTGTGGATCTCTGTCGCGGACCGCACATTGAAAATTCTCAAGAGCTCATGAGCGCCGCTTTCCAGATCAAAGCTGTCTCCGGTTCCTACTGGAGAGGCGATGAGAAGCGCGATCAGCTTCAGAGAGTCTATGTCTATGCATTCCCGGACAAGGCTCAGCTGAAGGCACATCTCGCATTTATCAAGGAAGCGATGGAGCGTGATCATAAGAAGCTCGGTCCGCAGCTTGATCTGTTTATGTTTGACGAAACTGCACCGGGTATGCCGTACTGGCTGCCGAGAGGCTGGAAGCTCTTCAATGCACTGCTCTCCTACTGGAGAGATATTCATGAGGTTCATGATTACCAGGAAGTTGCCGCTCCGCAGATCCAGAAGAAAGAGCTGTGGGTAACCTCCGGTCACTGGGCTCACTATCAGGACGGCATGTTCGTCATGCCGGGCAAGGAGGAAAACGGCTCCGATACTTATGCGGTCAAGCCGATGAACTGCCCGAACGCCATCAAGATCTATCAGCGTGAGCAGAGATCCTACAAGGATCTTCCGATGCGCATCAACACAGTCGATGTCATTCACAGAAAGGAGAAGTCCGGTGAGCTGAACGGTCTCTTCCGCGTACAGATGTTCCGCCAGGATGACTCCCATAACTTAGTCACACCGGAGCAGATCGAGGATGAGATCCGCGATATCATCTCTATCGCAAGTGAGCTCTACAGTACCTTCGGACTGGAATATGTCGCAGAGCTCTCCACCCGTCCGGATGATTTCATGGGCGATATTGAGGTCTGGAACCAGGCTGAGGCTGCTCTCAAGACTATGCTGGATAAGACCTACGGTGAGGGCAACTATGAGATCAACGAGGGTGACGGTGCCTTCTACGGTCCTAAGATCGACCTGAAGATGAAGGACTGCCTGGGCCGCGAGTGGCAGATGGGAACGATTCAGCTTGATTTCCAGCTTCCGCTGAACTTCGATCTGAAGTATGTTGACAAGGACGGTTCCTTCAAGAGACCGGTCATGATTCACAGAGCTATGTTCGGATCCATGGAGCGCTTCATCGGTATCATCATCGAGAACTTCAAGGGCTCCTTCCCGTTCTGGCTCAGCCCGGTTCAGGTCGGCATTGTTCCGATCCGCACTCAGCATAACGAATATGCAAAGAAGGTTGCCGATCTTCTCCGCAAGAACCGTGTTCGCTTTGAAGTCGATTACAGTGACAAGAACATGAAGGAAAAGATCAAGAGCTTCAAGAATTATAAGGATCCCTATATTCTTGTTCTCGGCGATCAGGAGGCTGAAAACAACACGGTTTCCATCAATATCCGCGGCAATAAACAGCTTCACGGAGTTCCGCTTGAGACCTTCATTGAGATGTGCAATACACTGAATGACACTCATGCACTGGATCTGATCGAGTCCATCGAGGAATAAATGTTATCCTGAAATAGCAGACAGCCCCGGCATCACTGCCGGGGCTGTTTTTTATACCTGTGTGCTATTTTATATCCGATTCGGACAGTCCGATCAGCTCTCTCATATTTTGCACGTCACTTGCATAGTGAATCGAAATTTCCGCGCGCAGCATCTCCGGTGAGGGACTTCTGTGACTTACCTGATCCAGACGTGCCTCAATATGTTTCACAAGATTGATAATATCCAGCCTGTCTGAAAATCTGACAAACAGGATGAAATTTCCGGCAAATAATCTGGCACAGGAGGCCTGATTGCGCGTCTCCTCAATCAGGATCTTTGCGATTTCTTTAAGAACCGTATTGCCCGCTCCCTCTCCCTTTTTTGAGAGAACGCTGGCATACTCGGGTATGATGATCTGAACCATGGCAAAATCTCTTCCGCGGTTCTCCCAGCTCTCGGTATACTCCTGCATGACAGCTCCGATCCCCTGAGAGGACATGAGACCGGTCACCGGATCGATCTTTCTCTTGATCTCGGTACTGCCAAGCTCCTCCTGATAATGATCCATATTGATGAAATATCCATACAGACCGACTATTTTTCCGTCCCTGTAAACAGGCTCTTTGGTTGCCAGTATGTTATGAACGATGCCCTTAATGATATTCTTTCCCGGCTTATTGATCGAGACAGTTCCCTTTGTCAGAATTTCCTCTTCTGCCCGACGGAACGGCTCATCATCAATATGCCAGTTCATATCCTCATCTGTCTTGCCGATGATTTCTGATACATCCCGAAATCCGTAGGTATCCAGAAACTGCCTGTTGGCGCCCAGAAAGCGGCGCTGATCATCTTTCCAGAAAAGGTTGATCGCCTTAGAATCCATAAGGGAATTCCATAGATCTTCTCTGAAATCCGTTTTCTGCTCCCTGTCGTCAAATTTTATATCCATACGGTCTCTCCATGCAGTCTTTCCATGTGGTCTTTCCACCGATTGCTGCGAGCTCTGTCTCTTCTTTATTGCACTTATTGTACTGCTGCGAATACTTCTGTCCGCCATGCGAAAATGCGAAATCCATCTGAAAATGTGCTCAAGATAAAGTGCTTATACAATTAAAGTGTACTACATTTTGTACATCGTTACCATACTGATTATTAATCTGTTAGAAGAACAAATATTTATTCTTTTTTCGTTTCGGGATAAGAACGGCCTGTTCATATGCATATTTCCGATCGCATTCGCAAAAGCTGCCGGATATGTTTTCAAGTACATAAAAAAACCTGCCGGATATGTTTCAGGCATTGAAAAAGAGGCCGCCGGACATATTTTGGGGCATTGAAAAAGAGGCCTGTCGGAAAGGCCTCTTTCTCAATATTCAATAATGAGGGGGGAGATAGTGAAGTAGTTCATCAACTATCTAAGTCATACTATACAGAGAGAATGTGGTCAAATTGTGTCCGCTTACGAAAGAAAGAATAAACTTTCTAAAGAAATCGGTTATTACTCTCCGCTTTCTTCCTATATGGATTTCCGGCTTAAATCTTCTGAAGCTTTGCAAAGGAGGCAAACATTTTTTTCTGTCCCCACTTGGCAAATTCCACTGTGACTTCATAGTCACGTCCACCGTCCCGAATGTCCTTCACAACACCCTCACCGAACTTGACATGACGCACGGTATCGCCGACGTCGTAGCTGACGGGCTGTTTTGACGCAGGCTGTTTTGTCTGCTTATAGGGATTGTTGTAAGCAGACTGCTTCCTCCTTCCGTAGGAACCGCTTCCGTAACCGGAGCCGGAGCTGCCGCCGACGTCAAAGCTGCCCCATCCGTTGTCACTGCTGCGTTTTTCCGCCTTAAAGGCGTCGAAGGACTTGCCGAAAGGAAGACTTCCGGATCCGGAGAATGCATCCTTCAGGCCTCTGTCCAGTCCGCCTCCCGCAAAGGAGGTGCGCCGGCCTGCTGTTCCTGCATTTCCCGTGTCGACCATCTCTCTGGGGATCTCCTTTACGAACCGGGAGATCGGACTCTCCATAATATCTCCCCTGACCATTCTCTGACGGGCATAGGTGAGCGTCAGAAGCTCCTTGGCACGTGTGATTCCGACATAGGCAAGACGGCGCTCCTCCTCGATCTCACCCTCGGGATCCTCCGCATTGATCGACATCATGCTCGGAAAAAGTCCCTCCTCCATGCCTGCCATATATACCACCGGGAATTCAAGTCCCTTGGCCGAATGCAGTGTCATGAGAAGTACACGGTTGTCATCCTCCTCCACACTGTCAATATCCGCCACAAGTGCCACTTCCTCCAGAAATCCGGAGAGAGACGGCGATTCGCTGTTCTCCTCATACTGCACCGCTTTGGAGATCAGCTCATCGATATTTTCCAGACGGGCACGTGATTCGTCTGTGTCCTCATTTTCCAGGGCTTCCGTATATCCGGTGCTGTCTGCGACATCCCGGATGATCTCACTGATCTTTTCTGAGGAGGCGCGGCTTCTGCGAACGGCGATAAAATCGGCAAAGGCATCGATTTTCTTTCCTGCGGCACTGCTGATTCCGGCAATTCTGTCCACCTCACTGACCGCATCAAAGAAGGATACTCCGCCCGCCTCAGCGTAGGCGTCCAGCTTTGCGATTGTTGTTGCACCGATTCCTCTCTTCGGCACATTGATGATGCGCTTGACCGCAATATCGTCCACAGCGTTATCGATCGTCTTCAGATAGGCAAGAATATCCTTGATCTCACGCCTTGCGTAAAAATTAAGTCCGCCCACGATCTTATACGGAATATTGGAGAGCAGCATCTTTTCTTCGAGCAGACGGGACTGGGCATTTGTGCGGTACAGAACAGCACAGTCCTTCCAGTTGTACTTCCCGCTGCGTTCCATTTTTAAAATATCGGCGGCAATGTATTCCGCCTCCTCAAATCCGTTTCCGAAGGCACGATAGCGGACCTTCTCTCCTTCTCCGCGGTCTGTCCAGAGCTTCTTCGCCTTTCTGGCGCGGTTATGAGAAATGACTTCATTGGCTGCATCCAGAATATTCTTTGAGGATCGGTAGTTCTGCTCCAGTCTCACGATTTTGGCATCCGGAAATACCTTCTCAAAGTCAAGGATATTGCGGATATTCGCTCCGCGGAACTTATAGATACTCTGATCATCGTCACCGACGACACAGAGATTGCGATACTTCTTAGCAAGCATACTCACAAACTTGAACTGCGCCGTATTGGTATCCTGGTACTCGTCTACCATTAAATACATAAAGCGGTCCTGATAGCGCTCCAGCACCTCCGGATACTTCTGAAACAGCTCGATCGTGCGCACGATCAGATCATCGAAATCCATCGCATTACTCTCGAGAAGACGGCTCTGATAGGCCGAATAAAGATCTGCGATCATAGAGGACCAGTAGTCCCCTCCGTTTATGCTGCGATATTTCTCGGGATCGATCAGCTCATCCTTCGCCGAGGAGATCGCTGACAGCACCGTCTTCTCCCGTACCTTCTTGGAATCGATATTTTTGCGCTTCAGAATATCCTTCATCAAAGAGACCTGATCATCCGTATCATATATGGAGAAGGATCTGGTAAACCCGATCAGGTCGGCATTTTCCCGTAAAATGCGAACACACAGCGAATGGAAGGTACTGACCCAGATCTGCCTGGAACCGAAGCCGATGATGGAATCTACCCTCTCCCGCATCTCACTGGCCGCTTTATTCGTAAATGTGATCGCAAGAATATTTCCCGGGAGCACATCGCAGGCATCGATGAGGTAGGCAATGCGATGAACCAGAACACGGGTCTTTCCGGATCCCGCGCCCGCAAGGATCAAAACAGGGCCCTCGGTTTCAAAGACCGCCTCTGCCTGCTCCGGATTCAGTTGTTTTAATATTTCTTCTCTATCCATAAAGATCTCCGCCTCTCACAGATCATTTTCGTGCCGCAGCGACTCAGTCTTCTCCGGCAGTTATTCAGTCAGGCTTGATAAGAGTTGGTGTCGGATTCGAACGATCGTTATCTTCCGGTCCGAATCCATCAAACATGCGTTCGTCTATTATAGCGCTTTTCTGCCTCTTCAGCAAGGAAGTCATGCGCTTTTCCTCACCCCTGAAAGCAGAAAAGACTTGTTATCCGGTTTTGAAAACCGCATAATAGAATATGGATATAGATATCTTGTTTAAATCATATTCAAATCTTACGGGAGTCATTATGGACGCAGAAATAAAATCCTTCATTACAAAGCTGCTGGATACCTTTACGGAACAGGGCTATATCACCCCTGACGAAGTGCCGGATATTCCTCTGTACATGGATCAGATCACAACGTTTATGGATACGAAGCTCGAGAAATCCAAGCGCTCTCCGGAGGACAAGATCCTGACCAAGACAATGATCAATAATTATACGAAAAATAATCTGGTACCGCCTCCGGTCAAAAAGAAGTATTCCAAAGAGCATCTGCTCATGCTGATCTTCGTATATTATCTGAAGGATTTCTTATCCATCAGTGATATCGAAACGCTCCTGAGTCCTCTTTCGGAGAAACATTTCGGAGCGGAAGGTGAGCTCTCTCTCTCTGAGATCTACGGTCAGATCGTAGAAATGCAGAAAGGAGAGACGACCTATGTGGCGAAGGATCTGATCCGGCGCTGCAATAAGGCAATGAACATGTTTACAGAGACGGAAACCGGTGATCGGGAATATCTGCAGCTCTTCTCTCTCATCTGCCTCCTGAGCTTTGATGTGTATGTCAAAAAGCAGATGATCACGAACCTGATCGATAAGCTCGAGGAAGCATCGGATGATCAGGAGAGAAATAAAAAAAAGCGGAAGAAATGAGCCTGCGACCGAAAAAACAGGATCGAAATCATCCACCGAGATGATTCCGATCCTGTCTTGTTTTTTCATTTCTTTGATCACTGATTATTATCAGAGTTCTTTTCTTTCAGATGTTCCCATACTGTCTGATATCCGTCAGAGCCGTACTGCAGCGAGCGGTTCACGCGGCTGATCGTTGCTGTGGACGCACCTGTCTTCTCCGAAATATCCAGATAGGTCCTGCCGTCTCTCAACATGCCGGCTACCTCGTAGCGCTGAGAGAGGGAGGCTATTTCATTGACCGTGCAGACATCCATGAAAAAATCATAGCATTCCTTGCGATCTTTCAATGTCAAAATTGCATCAAAGAGGCTGTCCACTGCCTCGTTATGGACTTTATCGCTCATATACACCTCGCAACATTTCTCACTGTCCCGCTGTCGGGATCAGGCAAGCACGCTCCTTACAGTACCTTTGACAGGAAATCCTGAAGGCGCGGATTCTTCGGATTGCCGAAAAATTCCTCCGGCTCCGCCTCTTCCTTAATCAGTCCGTCATCCACAAAGAGAACTCTTGTGGCAACTTCCTTCGCAAAGGCCATTTCATGGGTAACGACCGCCATGGTCATACCGTCATCGGCAAGCTCCTTCATAACATTCAGAACCTCACCGACCATCTCCGGATCGAGAGCCGATGTCGGTTCGTCGAAGAGCATCATCTTCGGATTCATGGCAAGGGCACGCACAATCGCAATACGCTGCTTCTGTCCGCCCGAGAGCTGGCTGGGATAGGAATCGAAGCGATCCTCCAGACCGACTCTGGCAAGCAGCTTTTTTGCATTTGCATCTGCCTCTTCCTGAGACTGAAGCTTTAAGAGAACGGGGGCCAGCGTAATATTCTTTCCCACTGTCATGTTCGGGAAGAGATTAAAGTGCTGGAAGACCATGCCCATTTTACTTCTGACTTTATCTACGTTCACTCCGGAAGCGGTGATCTCCTCACCGTCGAACCAGATCTGTCCGTCCGTCGGGTCCTCAAGGAGATTCAGACTGCGAAGCAGGGTGCTCTTTCCGGACCCCGAGGGACCGATAATAACCACCTTCTCACCCTGAGAAATATCGAGATCAATTCCCTTTAAAACCTCTACCACACCGCTCTGCGTGAAAAAGGATTTTTTCAGATTTTTGACAGAAATCAGTTTCTCTGCCGGTTTTTCATCCAGTTTTATATTCTGATTTTTATCGGAGATCACTCTTTGCCTGCCTCCTTTCAATAACACCCAGTACCTGTGTCAGACAGATGACGATGACAAGATAAATCAGAGCGACCGCGATCAGCGGCGGAAATGCATCATATGTCTGGGAACGAATAATATCTCCGCCCTTTGTCAGATCGTGGATACCGACATATCCGGCAACGGACGTTTCCTTGATCAAAGCGATAAATTCGTTAAAGATCGCAGGTGCTACATTCTTGAAGGCCTGCGGAAGAATGATATGGATCATTGTCTGCCTGCCGTTCAGCCCGAGAGAGCGTCCCGCCTCTGTTTGTCCTCTGTCAACAGACTGAATTCCGCTTCGAACGACCTCGGCGATATATGCACCGGAATTGATGCCGAATGATACGATTGCAACCGATACGGGAGATCCGCTCTTCCAGATCGCAAAGTACATGATCATCAGCTGTACGATCATCGGCGTACCGCGGATCACTGTCAGATAAAGCCCGACGATCCCGTTCAAAATCGTAAGGACCGGACCGCGCTTTCCCTTGTTGTTCTGCGCCATGATGCGCACGATTGCGGCAAGCCCACCGAGAATCACACCGATCAGAACAGCTCCTACAGTGATGAGAAGCGTATTGCCGAGACCCTTAATGAGATACATGTATCTCTGATTCTCGATAAAGTCATAATAAAAAAAGCTGAAATTCATCAGTCTGCCTCCAGAGGTCTTCCCGCTTAGGGGAAGACCTGTGATATTACTCCGTTATGATCAGATTATTCTTCGCCGATATACTGGCTGACGATTGCTTCCATCTCTCCGTTCGCCTGCATCTCAGCAAGAACATCGTTGATGTAAGCGGTCAGATCGCTGTCCTTACGGCAGGCAATCGCATATTCTTCCTCAGTCATTGCCTCAGCGAGAAGCTGGATCTTATCCGGATTCTTCTCAACAA
>JAUNAN010000082.1:0-2080 GCA_030527595.1 Lachnospiraceae bacterium
GGAATTGTTTACGTTTTTATGAACTTCCAGTATAATTACTGTAGATTGCTGACTATTTGTGCAGATTTTTCTGTAAAGTTATGCAAAAAGGAACAGTATTATGATTGGGAGGTATTTTACAATGAAGCAAAACGAAATGCTGGCAATGATTCTTGCCGGCGGACGCGGCAGCCGACTTCTTGATCTTACAAAGAAGGTTGCAAAGCCGGCCGTTTCTTTCGGTGGTAAGTACCGCATTATCGATTTTCCGCTCAGTAACTGTGCGAACAGCGGAATTGATGTTGTCGGTGTTCTGACTCAGTATGAGTCTGTCCTGCTGAACAGCTATGTTGCAGGCGGCGGACGTTGGGGTCTGGATTCCCGCGGCAGCGGTGTCTATGTGCTTCCGCCTCGTGAAAAGGCAGATGCAAATCTCGATGTATATCGCGGAACAGCAGATGCAATTTCCCAGAATATTGATTTTATTGATAACTATAATCCGGAATATCTGCTGATTCTCTCCGGCGATCATATCTATAAGATGAATTATGATAAGATGCTGGACTATCATAAAGCAAACAAGGCCGATGCAACGATTGCCGTAATCGGTGTCCCGATGAAGGAGGCAAGCCGATTCGGTATCATGAATACAGATGAGGATGGCAAGATCGTGGAATTTGAGGAGAAGCCTGCTCAGCCGAAGAGCAATCTTGCATCCATGGGTATCTATATCTTCAATTGGAAGCTGCTTCGCAGAATGCTGATCGCAGATATGAAGAATCCGGATTCCAATCATGATTTCGGTAAGGATATTATTCCGGCTATGCTTGCTGAACAGAAGTCTCTGTATGCATGGCAGTTCAAGGGCTACTGGAAGGATGTAGGAACGATCGATTCTCTCTGGGAAGCAAATATGGATCTTCTGGATGAGAAGAGTGAGCTGAATCTGGATGACCGTTCCTGGACGATCTACACAGAGGATGTGACCTCTCTTCCGCAGTATATCGGTGAAGAGGCATCTGTTGACTGTGCATACATTACACAGGGCTGCCGCGTTGAGGGTGAAGTCAAAAACTCCGTTCTCTTTACGGACTCCGTTGTCGCGAAGGGTGCCAAGGTGATCGATTCTGTTCTGATGCCGGGTGCTGTAGTGGAAGAAGGCGCAACCGTTACCCGCGCTCTTGTTGCTGACGGTGTTGTGATCGGCAAGGGTGCGACGGTCGGAGCTGCCGACAGCGAGACAATCGAACTTGTAGCAAAGCGCGTAAAGGAGGCTGAGTAATATGGCAAAAGCATTTGGAATTGTGGCTGCATCTCCGAGACGTGCCCGGGTGACCGGACTTCAGGATCATCGTCCGATCGGTGCATTCTCTTTTGCAGGCAGATACAGAACCATCGACTTCCCGGTTTCGAATTTAAGCAACAGTGATATCGATCGTATTCAGGTCTATGTTCGTCAGAATCCGAGATCACTGACAGAACACTTAGGTGACGGACGTCAGTACAACATTAACTCCAAGCACGGAAAGCTGCAGGTCATGTTTGCGGAGCAGAGCCGTGTCAATGCCATCTATGATACGGATATTGCCGCATATAGCGAAAATCTGGATATTATCGCAAGACAGGCATCCGAGTATGTGGTGATCGTGCCGAGCTGCATGGTTTTCAAGCAGGACTTCCGCACGCTGCTGAATTCTCACATTGAGTCTGGAGCAGACATCACCCTGCTTTATCATCGTGTAGACAATGCGCGTGAGTCCTTCCTGAATTGCAATATCCTGAATCTGAACCGTCAGAAGGGTGTCGAGTCCATTGAGGGCAACCCGGGAAGTGCTAAGGTACAGAATGTCTTCATGGATACCTATATCATGAAGCGGGATCTGTTCACAGAGATCATCCGTAAGGCACAGAAGGAGTCTTCTACTTATACACTTTCTCAGTGCGTGAGCCTTTCCTGCCAGAATCTGGATGTCCGCGGTGTGGCGCATAAGGGTTATTTTGCATCTCTTCTGGATCTGAACAGCTATTTCGATGCAAACATGGATCTGCTGGATTATGATCAGGCAAATGCTCTGTTCAACAGCAACTGGCCGATCTATAC
>JAUNAN010000082.1:2180-7369 GCA_030527595.1 Lachnospiraceae bacterium
CCGGGTTACATTGAGAGAGATGATGTCCTGTAATTGAGGGATATCGGCAGACAGGCATAAATAACTGACTGCCCGGAAAGGAACTGTTTTTTGGCTTTTATACTTCTGTTGTTCCTGTATTGGATCATTTATGTGATTTCCTCCTGGAGCATGTATGAAAAAATGAATATGCAGGGATGGATCTCTATGATCCCGTTTTATAATGCGTGGTGTCTCTTTGAGAGTCTCTATGGATACGGGGCCGGTATACGGTCTCTGACGCTTCTGGTTCCCGGTCTGAACATTTATGTGTTCATTCTGGAAAGTCTTGATTTGACCTATGCTTTTGGGCAGGAACGAAAATTCGCGATCGGCATGATCTTTTTGAGACCGATTTTCACGACAATTCTGGGGTTCGGTCCCGCGGAATTTGACAGATAAGACAAAAATTCGTACTTTCAGAGGCGGAATGCGCTGTGTCTGACACAAAATACGAAAAACAACATGCAGGCGGCATACAGCTTTTGCTGTGTGCCGTTGTTTTTTTTACTTTTGCATGGTAAAATGCGAAAGTATCTTTTAGATAAAGACCGGATCGTGCCGGTTTTTATACACACGGGTCAGTTGATCCGTACATGAAACATGAGGGGGAATATTATGAGTAATTCAGATGTGACAATGCTCGTCACGATGGGGCTCTATCTTGTCTTCATGCTTCTGGTAGGATTCTGGTTTTCCAAGAAAAATGAAACCACATCCGATTTCTACCTGGGCGGAAGACATCTTGGACCGCTTGTAACGGCAATGAGTGCGGAGGCGTCCGACATGTCCAGCTATCTTCTGATGGGACTGCCGGGACTCGCTTATCTGTCCGGTGCGGCTGATGTGGGCTGGACAGCGATCGGTCTTGCTGTCGGTACCTACTTAAACTGGCTGTTTGTCGCAAAGAGACTGCGCCGCTACTCCGCAGATATCGGTGCGATCACGATCCCGTCCTTTTTCCGGAAACGTTATAAGGATGAGCGCGGCATTCTTATGCTCATTGCTGCTTTAGAGATCGTTATTTTCTTTACGCCCTATACGGCATCCGGTTTTGCGGCCTGCGGTAAGCTCTTCGGTACCTTGTTCGGAATTGATTATCATCTTGCCATGATCGTCAGTGCACTGGTCATTATCAGCTATACGATGACAGGCGGATTTCTGGCTGCAAGCACCACGGACTTTGTACAGAGTATCATTATGACGATCGCCCTGGTCATCATGGTGTTCTTCGGACTGGAGAAGGCAGGCGGTGTCAGTGCCGTGATCGATAATGCAAGAAGCCTTCCCGGCTATTTCAGCCTGTCCCAGACCTATGATGCGGCTTCCGGAACAGCCCTTCCCTACGGCTTTATCACGATCGTCTCGACACTTGCATGGGGACTCGGATATTTCGGTATGCCTCACATCCTTCTTCGCTTCATGGCGATCGAGGATGAGGATAAGCTGAAGATTTCCAGACGAGTGGCATCTGTCTGGGTCGTTATCTCTATGGGTATTGCGGTATTTATCGGCATTATCGGTCTCGGCATGTCCAATGCAGGTGTGCTTCCCGCTCTTGAGGATTCTGAGACCATCATCATCCAGATCTCCACTCTGCTGAGTACAAACGGTCTGATCTTTGCCGTGATCGCAGGTATTGTTCTTTCCGGTATTCTGGCATCTACGATGTCTACCTCCGATTCACAGCTGCTGGCAGCGTCCTCTGCCGTTTCCGAAGATATCCTGAGAGGCTTCTTCCACGTGAAGATCAGTGAGAGAGCAGGCATGCTTCTTGCCAGAATCACTCTGGTTGTGATCGCGATACTCGGTGTCATTCTTGCCTGGGACAGCAACAGCTCTGTCTTCGTGATCGTGTCCTTTGCGTGGGCAGGCTTCGGAGCCTCCTTCGGACCGGTCATGCTCCTTGCTCTTTTCTGGAGACGCTCTACAAGACAGGGAGCGATTGCAGGAATGGCAGCGGGCGGTATCATGGTCTTCATCTGGAAGTTCATGATTCGTCCCATGGGCGGAGCATGGAATATTTACGAGCTGCTTCCGGCTTTCCTTGTTGCGATCATCATCAATGTGATCGTCTCACTGCTTACTCCGCAGCCGGCACATTCCGTACTTGCTGCATTTGACAGGCAGAAAAGCAAAAAATAAAGATATGATCTCATCAGCTTCGGGTATATCCCGGAGCTGATGACGGCTTGACAAATGTTAGGGACATGATAAGATAAGAGATATTAAATCGAGATAAAAAGCGAATCCGCTTTTTTTTTACACAGTTGTTAGCACTCAGATAAAATAAGTGCTAACAGAATTGCGAGGTGTTTACATGGAAACACGGATCATTATTCCGGTTGATAATGCAGTTCTGCTTCCGGATGTGTCTTACCGTCTCTCTATATCGGAACTGAATGACTCGGAAAGGGCAAGGATCAAGCAGGATGACAGCCGGGTCGTACTGCTTCAGCTGAGGAATGAGCAGTGGGATCGCGGAAATCTGAAAGAAGAGGACTTTTACCCGATCGGTGTCTCTGCCGAGATCATGGAGATCCATGAGAATCCCCTGATGGGTACGTTTATTCAGGCGGAGACCCACGAAAAGGTACAGCTGACGAATCTTACGATCGGAGAGTCTGTGATTGAGGCGGAAGCAGAGGAGCTTCCGGAAATATCCGATATTACCTATGCCGGTGAGCAGCAGCTTCTGGATCGGTTTAAGGATGTTATGATCGAGCTCTCGGAGCATATAAAGGGAGGAGAACAGATAGCTCCCTATGTGAAAAACATGCATTCCGTAAATGAGTTCGCTGCTGTATTCTGCCAGTTTTATGACTTGACCAGAGATCAGAAATACGATCTTCTGAAGACGGATTCTCTGCGGGAGAGGGGAACCATGGTCCATGATGCTCTCATGCGCTTTAAGGGAACGATGGAGATGCAGATCGATCTTCAGAAGAAGGATGATCCGGAGAACCGCGCCTACAAAAAGGCGGCAATCAAAAAGCAGATGACGTTGCTCCAGGATGAACTGGATGCAATGGATCCGAAAGAGAAAGAGGATGAGGACAGCTTTGAGAACCGGATCGCCGCTTCGGGCATGTCTGACGAAGTCAAAAAAGAAGTGGAGCGGGTGCTTCGCAGATTCCGCCAGGAACCCTCTAACGGCGCGGAATATAATTCGCTCTATGATTATCTGGACTTTGTGACGACTCTGAAATGGCAGATGGAGGAGACTCCCGCGATCGACCTGAAAAAAGCACGAAAGGTTATGGATCGTGACCACTACGGTCTTGATAAGGTGAAGGACCGTATCCTCGAGCATCTTGCCGTTATGGCAATGAATGAGCGCACAAAGGATGTAAAGCAGAAGGGCACGATTCTGCTCCTTGTGGGTGCTCCCGGTACCGGAAAGACCAGTATGGGCAGGAGCATCGCCGAGGCACTTGGAAGAAAATATGTCCGTATTTCACTGGGCGGCATTCGTGATGAGGCAGAGATACGCGGCCACAGAAGAACCTATATCGGTGCAATGGCGGGCCGCATCATGTCCGGTATTCAGCGCTCCGGCTCCATGAGTCCGGTAATGGTGCTTGATGAGGTGGATAAGATCCGTTCCAGCTATGAGGGGGATCCCTCGGCGGCACTTCTCGAGGTGCTCGATCCGGAGCAGAACTCCACTTTTACGGACCACTATGTAGATCTGCCCTATGATCTCAGCCACGTGTTCTTCATTTGTACGGCGAATACCTGGGATACGATACCGCAGCCGCTGCTTGACCGCATGGAGGTCATCGATTTGCAGGGCTATACTCCGACGGAGCATTTTCACATCGCGAAGGAGCATCTTGTTCCCCGCGCAATGGAGGAGACAGGACTCTCCAAAAAGGATATTCGGTTCACTGACGGTGCTCTGAAAAAGATCATTTCCGAATATACGAGCGAGGCCGGTGTGCGAGGCCTGGAGAAGCAGCTGGCAAAGGTCTGCCGAAAGGCTGCAGTCATGCTTCTGACAGAAGAAGAGGATGCTGCTGAAAATAAGGACACAGCGGAGACTGCCAAAAAGAAGAAGATAGTGGTCAAGGAGAGCAACCTGGAGGAGTTCCTTGGCAGAAAAAAGATCAACCATGACAAGGTAAGGAAGGAGAACCCTGCGGGCGTTGTGACGGGGCTTGCCTGGACTCAGGCGGGCGGCGAGATCCTCTTTATCGAATCCGTCGCTATGAAGGGCGCCGGACACGTAAGGCTCACCGGCCAGATCGGAGACGTCATGAAGGAGTCGGCTGAGACAGCGGTCTCTCTCGTGAAAAGCACCTTTATGTCCGACAATCTTGATTTCAGAGAGAGAGATATTCACATTCATATTCCGGAGGGAGCGGTTCCGAAGGACGGACCGAGTGCAGGCATTACCATGTTTACGGCGGTTACCTCTCTGGTTACCGGAATTCCCGTGAGTCCCTATCTTGCCATGACGGGAGAGATCTCTTTGAGAGGGCAGGTCCTGCCGATCGGAGGTCTCCCGGAGAAGCTTATGGCTGCAGAGCGCGCCGGTATCAGGAAGGTTCTGATCCCGAAGGATAATGCGAGAGATCTGGAGGATATTCCGGAGGAGATCACGAGTAAGCTGGAGATCGTTCCGGTCGCAAGAGTGGAAGAGGTCATCCGGGAAGCACTCGGCATCAAGCTTCATGCAAGAGAGGTCCTTCCTTTTGAGACGGAAAAGGAAGAAAAAAGCGGGAAGGAATGACATGCTTCAGACAACACTTTGTTATCTTGAGAGGGATGGACAGTATCTGATGCTGCATCGCATCAAGAAAGAACAGGATATTAATCAGGGGAAATGGATCGGCGTTGGCGGAAAGCTTGAAGCGAGAGAAAATCCGGAGCAGGCGATCCGTCGGGAGATCACGGAGGAGACCGGGCTTACGGTTCGGGATCTGTCTTACAGAGGCAGGATAGATTTTTATAATGACATCTGTGAGCCGGAAACGATACATCTCTATACCTCGGATTCTTTTACGGGCGAGCTCTCGGATTGTAACGAGGGGGTTCTTCGGTGGGTTCCGAAGGAAGACATCTTTTCTCTTAATCTCTGGGAGGGTGACCGGATCTTTCTCAGGTATCTGATGGAGGATCATGCGTTTTTTCATTTGGAACTGCGCTATCACGGGGATGAACTTCTC
>JAUNAN010000082.1:7469-9315 GCA_030527595.1 Lachnospiraceae bacterium
GTTGTGCATAAATGCTAAAAAAACTGTTTTTTAGTGCAAACAATAGAACAATATGTTAGAATAGAGCTCGTTCGAGGCTCCCGTATCACACGGGGGAGCGAATGTGCTTTTTTTATGGAGGGGGTTTTTATGAGAGCAAGCGGTATTCTTTGTCCGATTTCGTCACTTCCGTCAAAGTACGGTATCGGCTGTTTTTCTATAGAAGCATATGAGTTTATTGAATTTCTGCATCGCGCGGGGCAGACCTACTGGCAGGTACTTCCCTTCGGTCCGACGGGATTCGGTGATTCTCCGTATCAGTCTTTTTCAACTTTTGCGGGAAATCCGTATTTCATCAGTCCCGACGGTCTGATCGAGGACGGACTTCTCACGGAGGAGGAGTGCAGACAGTTTGACTTCGGTTCCGATCCGGAATTTGTAGATTACGGAAAGCTCTATGAAAATCGCTTCAAGCTTCTTGCGATCGCCAATGAGCGGTTCCAGAAGGATGCAGCTGAGGATAAGGCCTATCAGGCATTTTTGAAAGAGAATGCGGACTGGCTGGATGACTACTGCCTGTTTATGGTTCTCAAGCAGAAAAATGAAGGAAAGAGCTGGATCGAATGGGAGCCGGAGTACCGGAACAGAAAGAAGGCGGCGCTGAATAAGGCAAGAGAAGAGCTGAAAGCGGAATATGAGTTCTTCTGCTTCCAGCAGTATGAGTTCCACCGCCAGTGGAAGCGGCTTCATACCTATGCAAAAGAGCATCAGGTTCAGCTGATCGGAGATATTCCGATCTATGTTGCCTTCGACAGTGCGGACACCTGGTCTCATCCGGAGCTGTTTTTATTTAACGACGAGCACGAGCCCGAGGATGTGGCGGGATGCCCGCCCGACGGCTTTTCACCGACCGGTCAGCTCTGGGGCAATCCGCTGTATGACTGGGCTTATCACAAGAAGACCGGATATAAGTGGTGGATCCGTCGTATGGAGCATACCTACAGCTTCTATGATGTGATCCGTGTGGATCATTTCCGTGGATTTGACGAATACTATGCGATTCCTTACGGAGAGGAGACCGCGGTTAACGGTGAGTGGAGAAAGGGACCCGGTATGGATCTCTTCAATGCGATCCGTAAAGCCTTGGGTGACGCACATATTATTGCCGAGGATCTCGGCTACATCACGCCGGGAGTCAGAAAGCTTCTGAAGGATTCCGGTTTCCCGGGGATGAAGGTGCTTCAGTTTGCTTTTGACGGAAATGAAGACAGTGATTATCTGCCGCACAACATTATCCCGAACAGTGTCGTTTACACGGGCACTCACGACAATGAGACCACCAGGGGCTGGATCGACAGCAGAAACGATCACGACAGAGACTACGCACGACGCTATATCAATTCCATTTTTACGGATTACGGTCAGTTTACCTGGGATTTTATCCGCACGGCACAGCGTTCCGTGGCGGATACCTGCATTATTCCCATCCAGGATTATCTGGTTGTGGATAATCGCGGCCGCATCAATCATCCGGCGACCCAGGGAGAGAACTGGAAGTGGAGGATCGTGCCGAACCTGCTTTCAGAGGACCTCTGCCGCGCAATTTATGATATGACAAAGCTCTATCACAGACTGCCTGCGGAAGAAAAGAAAGAAGAAGACACAGAAAAAGAATGATTCGAATGAGACAGCAGCACAGCGGAGAAGTTCGCAGTGCTGCTGTTTTTGTATGGCAATGTTTGCCGAGGGGAGTTTTTCCTAACGGAAAAATGAGCAAGGCAAACAAAAAAACCACCTGCTATGCAGGTGGTTCCAGACCGTAGACAAAGCGGATGTGAGATTTGGTTCTCGCATCCGCTTTTCTCCT
>JAUNAN010000083.1:0-4601 GCA_030527595.1 Lachnospiraceae bacterium
AAACTCTCTATCTCCGCATCGCTCTGCCTGACCGAAACCTCTCTGTCTTCATATCGCTCTGCCTGACCGAAGCTTCATCTTACGGCCGGCTTCAGCACCTTAGGCTGCCTGTACGTTTTTTGCATTTCCCTTCTGCTCGGATCCGATCGGATGAACATGACGTGCGATATAAACGAACGGCGTATCAAAGAGCGCAACCACTGCCTTGAAGAGGAAGGTTGTGCCAAGCACCTGAACAAATACATTGTTCGGCATTGTTCCGTAGAGTGCGACTGTCACGAAAAGAACCGTATCTACGGACTGAGAGACCAGCGTGGAGCCGTTGTTGCGGATCCAGAGGCCTTTTTTATCATTTCCTGTTTTCTGCCAGATGAGATGATACATAAATACATCCAGTCTCTGGCTGATCACATAGGACAGCAGACTCGCAAAGGAGATTCTCGGCACCATACCGAACACGACCTCGAGAGACGGCTGAATGTAATCCGATGCGGACGGGGCAAAAACCAGAGTGATCTGTGTTCCGCAGATCCAGAGAAGATTCACTGCCACTCCCAGCCAGACGGCCTTCGCCGCATCCTCTTTGCTGTGATTTTCGGAGAGCACATCCGTGCAGCAGAAGGTGGAGGCATACAGCACGGCTCCCGCCGTTGTGGCGACACCGAAGATCTCAATGGATTTGCATACCTGAATATTTGCCAGAATCGTGGCAAAACAGATGTAAGCATACAGGCCGCTCTTGCCGAAAAGCTTATAAAGAACGATCACCGATCCGAGAAAAAAGATCACCGATCCTACAAATAAAACAGCATTCATCACATATCCTCCTCTTCATAAGGTACCGGGTCCGTTACTCCGTTCGCCAGAAAGGCTCTTCTTCGATCGATACAGGTTCCGCAGACACCGCACGCGCGGTCGCGGCCCTCGTAGCAGCTCCAGGTCTTCTCATAAGGTACCTTAAGACGCAGCCCCTCCTTCACGACCTCTGCCTTATTCTTCTTTACGAACGGTGCGACCACCTTCAGCTGGCAGCCGCTGCCGATCCGGATCGCATCGGAAATGGCTTTATTAAAAGCATCGGAGGTATCCGGATAGGCATTTCCCGCAGCATCATCACTATGGATCCCGTAGTAAATGACTTCACAGCCCCTTGACAGCGCAAGTGATGCCGCAGAGGAAAGAAACAGACCGTTTCGGAACGGAACATAGGTAGAAACCGGTGTATTCTCCGCATCCTTCTGCTGCTCCGCATAGGAGGTATGGGGGATTTCTTCGTCTGACCACTGAAGCAGAGAGCAGTTGCTCTGTTCAAAGAGCGTACTCAGATTCAGCTCCATGAGCTCAACCTGATAATATGCACACAGCTCACGTGCCGCCTCCAGCTCCTTCTGATGCTTCTGACCATAAAATACCGACAGCGCAAAGCATTCCTTCGCGCCGTAGGCCTCGATGGCCTCTGCCAGTGCAGTGGCGGAATCCAGACCGCCGCTCACAAGTACCAATGCTTTCATTAAATACCCTTTCCGGGATATGTGATGCTTATTACACAGAATAAGGGCGGACTATGAAACATAGTCCGCCCTTAGTAAGCATCGTAAGTTCCCTTAGTTTTGTTTATAGACAGGATGGTTACGAACTGTCTTGATTCAGTTACGGGCACTATCATAGCATCCCTGCAGATGTTATTCAAGAGAAAAAATCTGCCTTATTCGTTATGTGTTATTCGTTCCGCAGA
Source organism: Lachnospiraceae bacterium (assembly GCA_030527595.1). GTDB lineage: Bacteria > Bacillota > Clostridia > Lachnospirales > Lachnospiraceae > Chordicoccus. The sequence goes on from JAUNAN010000083.1 coordinate 1,736, forward strand.
ATTCGTTCCGCGTAAGTCCTTTCGCACAAACCGAATTATCCGTTCAGTGCTCCTCCGCAGTATTCACAGCATCCGCTCGCGTTCGGAGTCGTGGTAGCTCCGCACCACGGGCAGGTCACTGCCGCCTTCGGTGCATTCGCCTGAGCCGCTTCTCTTCTCGCTCTCTGGCGGGACTGAGTCAGAGTTTGCTTCAGCTCTCTGCCCATCTCCTCGCATTCACGGAATTCGAGATTCGAGCCCGGATCCGGCTTTCTGGATTCCGGAACCGGATCACGCGGATTAATAGAAATGCTTCCATTGCTCAGCGAGAACTTCATCGTATCGAAATAAGGATGATTCACGCGAATGATCGCATAGAAGGAATAGGAGTATTTGAATCGCGGCGGCACATAGCTCACCATCTTGCCTTCCTTATCCTTGCGTTTTTCCTCCATCCGGGATTCATTAACATCGATATCCACGCCGGTAACCTGTGTAAAGTCCAGAATATCCGGATTATCCTTCTCCAGATCACGCGCAGACGTGACTGCAAATTTACCCGCATCCTCATCGATCAGCACCTTTGTGCCCTTGCCGATGGATCTGGTTGTGTTAAATGCACGAACAGCCTCGAGATTTTCCTCTCTGTATGCAAGCTGTTCCTTTATTTCCTCAACCGTGCTCTGTTTTCTCTCTGAGAACCACGGGGAAAGCTTTGCCGCGCATTCCTTACACATATTCCCGTCTGCAAGCTTTTTATTTCCCATAAGGCCGATCTCGCCGCCGCAGATCGCGCACTCCTTTTTATCAAAAATTTTACCGAACAGACCCATACATTACCTCCTTATCCAACGATGTCTCCGTCATCAAAAGGATCGCCGCATTCCGGGCAGAATTTCGGCGGCTGCTCACCCTTCGGAGGCTCCCATCCGCACTTATCACACTTGTACTGCGGAACACCTGCCGGCTTCTTCGCACCGCATTCCATGCAGAACTTGCCTTTGTTCACAGCGCCGCAGGAGCATGTCCAGCCATCCTGCTCAGCGGGCTTCGGAGTGCCGCACTCGATACAGAACTTGCCTGTATTGACCGCACCGCAGGAGCATGTCCAGCTGTTCGCCGCACTCGCTGCACTTCTCGGCTGTACCGCAGGCTGGCTCTGTGCATTCTGCTGTCCCATCTGATAGAGGCTCTGCGCATTGATTCCGCCTGCATTGCCTGCCATATTCATGCCCATGAATGCCATTGCAGGTCCAGCGGACGTATTGGAAGCAGCTGCCTGCATTGCGCTTGCCTGTGCACCGACCAGGTGAGCGGCTGCACGTGAGGGATCTGTAAATGCAGCGTTTCTCTGCATTTCCTTGATCATTGCCTCATCCTCTTCGCTCGCCTTGACAGAAGAGAGACCGACTCTCTGAATCTCAATACCGCGGAAGTCACGCCACTGAGCGGAGAGCTCCTCCTTTAATGCATTTGCCAGCTCCTGTGTATGGCCCGGCAGAGCGGAATAGCGGATGCCCATATCGGAGATACGTGCAAAGGCAGGCTGCAGAGCTGTCAGCAGCTCACTCTTTAACTGGCTGTCCAGCTCGGATCTCTTGTAATCCGCTGTCACATTACCGCATACGTTCGTATAGAAGAGAAGCGGGTTGACGATTTTATAGCTGTACTCGCCGAAGCAGCGAACAGCGATATCGAGGTCGATGCCCGCACGCTCATCCACGACACGGAAGGGCACCGGAGAGGGTGTTCCGTACTTGTTTCCGATAAGCTCCTTGGTGTTGAAGAAGTAAATGCGCTGATCCATCGGTGTCTCGCCGCCGAAGGTGAAGCGCTTGCCGATATTCAGGAAGACCTGCTTGACGCTCTCACCCAGATCACCTGCAAAAATAGACGGTTCCGTTGTGGAATCATAGGTATATTCACCCGGCTCTGCGCAGACATCAACGACCTTGCCCTGCTCTACGATCAGCATACACTGTCCGTCCGCTACTGCCACAATGGATCCGTTTGTGATGACATTGTCGCTTCCGTTTTTATTGGAAGAACGTCCGGATGTCTTATGCTTTCCCTTTACCGCAAGTACATCTACCGGAAGAGCCTCACAATAAAAATACTCCTTCCACTGATCTCCAAGCACACCGCCGGCTGCACCAAGTGCTGCTTTTATTAAGCCCATATGTTTACCTCCTGCATTTCTGGAAATTTTCCGAATTTACTGATTCTTTAATTATAAAAACGACAATTTCTCAAAAGAATACTAAAATTAGTATTCTTCTCATTAATACTCCCGAATCACCAGTCCGCTGGTTCTGGCAGCCACGGCAAGCTGCGTCCGGGACTTAAATCCCGTCTTCTCCAGCATTGTCTTGATGTATTTCCGCACCGTCCATGGCGACAGATGCAGGTGCTCCGCGATCTCCTCATCCGTATCTCCGCCGGTCAGCTCCCTCAGGATTCTCAAGTCCACGGCTGAGAGCTCGCTGCTCTTAATTTCCCCGATTGCGACGGCAGGCGCCGCCTCCGGATACACGGAAATTCCCGCCATGGTTTGATCCATAACGGAGAGAAGTCCCGTCTCCGTGGGATCCTTGTACCAGAAGCTGTCTACCTTCGCTGCTCTGGCACGGTTCATAAAATCACATTCCGGCTGGCTCGTGATGATGATGACCTTGATGCCCGGACAGTTTTTCTTGATTTTCGCCGCTGCCTCCAGACCGCTTGCACCAAGCCCCGTGCAGACATCCATGAGCACCAGATCTACCGCATTTCTCATACAGTAGAGCTCCGCCGTATAGGCGCTCTCGATCGATTCCACCAGCCTGTACCCGGAGCTGTTTTTGATGTACAGCTCAAATAAGGTCCTGGTTACGGAATCATCCTCCAC
>JAUNAN010000083.1:4701-9127 GCA_030527595.1 Lachnospiraceae bacterium
CGGTTTCTCTGCCGCAGCTCCTCCGTGAGATGATAAAGATCGGTCAGATCGGTCGCGGTAATACGCACGAGCGGCCGTTCCTCCGTCATCAGCTCCACGCGCCGGAAGCGGCGGATCGTCTCGTCCGGAAGTGTGACGATCGTCTCTTCTGTCCCGGCTTCCCCGGCAACGCCCTTCCAGAATTCACTCGCGTTGACGATCCTCCGCCCGAGAAGCTGCTGGCCGATCCGAAGCATCGCCTCATTTGCCAGAAGCACACGCCCCTCCTGGGTCGCAAAGAGCACTCCGTCCGGAAGCGAATCCATGCTTTCCTTAATAGATGCCGGTGACAGCTGGTTTTTCCTGAAAATGAATTCACTGCAGATGATCCATCCGAGATAGCAGACCGTCACGATAGCTGCCGTCCCCCTGAGTTCCCAGCCAACATCCAGACTAAACGGCCACCGCGCTCTTTCCTCCCAGGGTCTCTGCAGAAAGAGATGCATGAGACTCAGAAAATTCACGACAAACATTGTCAGAAGAATCAGTCTGGTCCGGACTCTGTTCCGCTTCTGGAAGGTGAAGGAGGCTAGGATGGTAACCAGCACTGCCGTTGTCAAAAGAAAGAGAAACAGCATGGATCCGGTCATGAAGGGAAGTCTGTCACTCATTTGGCGCCTCCCTTCTTATGATCTTCTCTCGCATAAAGAGATACGGCTTCATCTTGTCCCGTAAACTCCTTCATTGCATAAGAAGAATTTATTTTCATCTGTCCCGCATTCTCGTTCTTCGGGAGCGAGGTCTCACCTGCTGAGCAGCCCACTGAGAATTCCACGCGAGCCTCCCTGCCATGCTTCTTAGTCCGGATCTTTCCTCCGATTTCTGTAAATGCTTCTGCGGATATCTCCTCCCACTCTCCGCTTTCGGAAAGACCGATCTCCATGACAAGCGAGATCTCATCTTCCTTTCCGGACAGCGTCAGATAGACCGCTTCCAGCCCGGACAGGTTCCGGTACAGCGTACGGCTGAAGAGCTGCAGAATCCTGCAGACAGCCTCTGCCCCCGCACTGCCCTCGACTGATGAGGCAAATTCCGCCGCAGCGACGGAGAGTCTCAGATATTCGAGGCTCTCTTTCAGAGAGAGCTCAAGCTCCTTCAGCGGAATCTGACCGTCCTCTGACAGAAGTATCAGATTGCTGTAACGCTTGATATATGCCCCCAGAAAGCAGATCCGCTTCATCGTTTCCTTCGCCGCGGAACTGTCTCCCGCGTGCGCAAACAACTCATCCGCCTCTTTTCGCAGTGTATCGAGCTCCGCAACTTCCTCTGCGGTGCCTTCAGAGATCCTGTCAAAAATCTTTTTCTGCTCCGAGAGCTGAATATCCTTCTCCTTCAGCGCAGCCTCCGCACGCAGAAGATCGTTATTTTCCTGCAGCCGCTTTTCCGCATCCGCAAGCCGCCGGATCACCTTTCGGATTCCGGAAATATCCGTCAGCCAGTATACGTGTCCTCCGGTAACCGCCTCCGAGGACAGCTGCATTTCTTCGATCATCACGGGTTCCCGGTCCGCCTGCTCCATCACTTCTCTCAAAAGATCTCCCGTCTGGGCCTCCGCATTTTCCGATGCATAGCGGATACGGTGCTGCATATCCGTGATCCAGATCTGTCCCATATACGAGCGGAAGATACTGCGGTATCCCGTATTCGAGGGAATCAGTCCGCTGTAGATCGTCGTCTCCAGGAGAAGTACCACGAGAATACAGCTTACCGCCACAAAGTCCACGTCTATCACCTTCAGGCTGTTAAGAAACCAGAAAATAATTGCCGCAAGCATGATCCCGACGGAATATCTGCCTGAGAAGCGGCTTCCCGGCACTCTGCTTCGCAGCGCAAGTCCCAGAACGAAATAAAGACTCAGCCCGTAGATCCAGAGCATGATCACATAATACAGCCAGCCGTAGGTGTAGATCGAATCGTAATGCTCCAGCCCCTCCGGGAACCGGAATACAAGTCTGTGCAGATCATTGGTCAGTACGAGAGCGATCAGAACGCCTGCAGGGAGAAAAATCCATCGGCGTTGTCTGTATTTCCTATGAGCGGAGATTCCCTGAGTAAGAAATGCAACCACAAGGACACCCAGACAGGGCAGCAGGATCATCGGAATGTAATAGAGATACCACACGATACGTCCCGGACTCCCGACGGGAAGAAAATCCCACTTGATAATGCGAAGCAGAAGAAAAAACGTGAGCAGCACGCCTGCCGCCGTGAGGCACCGCCGCAGATAGACATCGGGAATGCGTCCGCGGATCGAATAGATCCAGACCGCGGCTAAGGAGACATGGATCATATGCCGGCAGAGAATCAGCGCACTTTTGATGATCGGATTCGCAGCCAGCTCAGCTGCCTGACACCACCAGGCAAAAAGCAGGAGGGCAGCGACAAGTATGACGGTTTCCTTCCCGTTTTTCCGCAGGTGAAGTTCATTCATAGTTTCCTCATTTTCTTTATCTGATACTCTTTACCTTCTTCGTCCGGACACTTGTTCTAAAAAATTTTTACCGTTCTCTCCGGTCCGATCGTGTGAGAGCCGGACGGGCCTTTTCCGATCTTATATAATTCGCGAATGGATTTCATGGCGCTTCCCCCGGATTTGATTCTGTCTGTTTTGATCTGCGTTCGTTCCATCCTTCTGTGCAGTTCTGTTCCGGCAGCACAGATCAGACTTCTTTCTTAGTATCTATGTTATCATATTCCGACCGAAAAACCTTTATCTATTCCCGGAAATTCCCTGCTCGGGCGACTCGTTCAGTGTTTCCTTGTACAATTGCTGAAGCAGGCTCCCACTTCGCACTAGATTGTGGAGCCCGGACTTGCTAATTGCTGAAACAGGCTCCCACTTCGCAACGGATTGAGGAGCCTAAACTTGCTAATGACAGAAGAAGACTCCCTCCTCACACCGAATTGTGGAGTCTAAAACAAGAAGAAGGATCAACTCAGAATACTGAATTGATCCTTCTTCTTGTGTAAGAAACTGTTATTTCGATCTCAACACCGCTGCCAAGTACAGCATATCCGTTCGGAGCCTGCTCCTCAGTAATTGTGTAAGTACCTTCGTCTACACCCTTGATGGTTGCATAGTTGCCGTCCAGAGTGATCACACCCTTGGTGTTTGTGATCTTTCCATTTGCGCCATACTCGAAGCTTCCGATTACAACGTCATCCTTATCCTTAATTGTGAACTTCGCACCAGCCATATCCTTGGTGTCGTCGTTCTTGTCTACCTTGCGGATCTTGAAGCCGTAAGTAAATGTAATAACGTCGTCTTCCAGCTTACCCTCAGACTTATCAGCATGCCCAGAAAAATGAATAAATCCTTCTGAAACAGATCTCCGGTAAGCTGCAGCCAGGCATAGGAGAAATCTTTCTTTCTGATACGAATCGTCAGGATCTCCCTGCTCCCGGCTGACTTTACAGCCTCGACAAAATCCCGCATCTTCTGCAGATCGTCAGGGTGAATCAGGGAATACAGGGATGTCCCTGTATATTCCTTCAGTTCCTCCAGGCTTTCATACTCCAGCACCGTCAGCATGATCGGATTCAGCATCTGCACCGTCAGCAGCGGATTATCCATGCAGCCGATGATGCCTGCCGGCAGCCTGTCATAGAGACTTCCAAGATCAAAGGCACTGTTTCCGCCTTTGTTTTCATTTCTAAAGAACCTCTTCTCGTCTGAGGTCACGACCTGCTTCACAGTCCAGTCCTCCTCACCTCTGGTCCAGATCACATTCCGGCAGATGAAACAGCGTAAGCTGCCCGTTCCGTGACCATCCTGTACCACATCATATAGGTAATTACAGTATTATATTGAGTTTCGCGTTCCGGCATATCGATGCAGCGTTCCTCGCCCCTGACAATTTGCGTTCCTTTTGCGTTCGCCGTGAAATTTAATGAATTTAACCGGATTTATCATATGTGAATCAAGGGGGTAGAAGCTCGTTCAAGCACGGCTTCTGCCGGGCGGCTTATAAAAAAGAAGACAGCCGGCGGATTTTCGTCCGTCGACTGCCTTCTGACTTTGTCCCTATATGAATATTTCTTCTTAATAATTTACCGGATACTATCTCTGGTCCGCTTCTGCTGCTCAGCCTTCATGCGTTCGATCTCCTCGATCGTACTCTCTGCCCAGGAGTAATCCGGCAGATAGCTGCCCTGATACAGATGCTGGTACTGCGGCTTTCCCGTAATGTAAGAGAAGTAATCACAGTAAACCGCCTCGGGAACGATACGTCTGTGACCGTTTTCCGATTCCACAATATATTCGATCCCGTGTTCCTTCAACTCATCCTGCAGGTTTTTGAAGGTCTTGCGCAGTCTTGCCAAAGTCAGCGAGTTCACCGGTTCGTCCTCCCAGAGGCAGGAGATCAGCGCCCCCTGGCTTGCAAAT
>JAUNAN010000084.1 GCA_030527595.1 Lachnospiraceae bacterium
ATCTATCGGACTGGTGTGGTTTAACAGGTGTTCAATTTGTTATTGCAATTTACGTATTTTTTATGTTTTTTGAAAGTTTTTCGTGTTCACTGTCCCATATATTCCATTCTTCATATCCTCTGTACGTACAGAAGACACTCGTATTCCATGCCGGAAATTCCCGAAAAAAAATAATTTCAGAAACAGACTCAGCTGTCTCTGAAATTATTTTTCACACGGAGTATTTCAAGGCAATGACTCCGCTCAGTATTTACTTATCGATCCTCACGGAAATAAGGCCTGCCCAGTGATGCCGGAGGCTGGCTCTCCTTCTTATTCCTCATACTGATCAGAATCAGAACAATGATCGTAACGACATACGGGATCATCTTATAGAGCTCTTTTACAGCGAGATTGCTGGACGGCATAAACAAATAGAGAATATACAGTGCACCGAAAAGCATGGATGCAAACACACCGACATTCGGACGCCATACCGTAAAGATAACAAGAGCAATTGCAAGCCAGCCTCTGTCACCGAAGCCGTCATTAGACCAGACACCTGCCGCATAGTCCATGATATAGTACAAGCCGCCGAGACCGGCGATGATACTGCCGATGCAGGTTGCAACATATTTGTATTTGACAACGTTAATGCCTGCCGCATCTGCAGTTGCGGGATTCTCTCCCACCGCGCGCAGCTGAAGACCGATCCTGGTGTACTTAATGATATAGGCTACTACAAAAGCGATCACGATAGCCGCATAAGCAAGAAAGCCGTATGACAGCACCACTTTACCGAACACTCCCGTTTTTCCCGCAAAAGGAAGTCTTGCACTGAAGCACTTGCTTGTTGCGGAGAGAGCAATTGACGGAATAGAGGAACCTGTCAGCTTGATCAGAGATCCGCCGAAAAAGTTGCCGAAGCCGACACCGAAGGTGGTCAGCGCAAGACCGGTAACATTCTGATCTGCTCTAAGGGTGACGGTCAGGAAACAGTATATCAGTCCCATCAGAAAAGATCCGAGAATACAGCACAGCAGCGGGATCAGAACACCCAGGACAGGATTGATCTGACTTGTGTCTGCCAGAGAGTTTTCGTAGAAGAAGGCACCGATCACACCGCTGATCGCACCGACATACATGATTCCGGGAATACCCAGGTTCAGATTGCCGGATTTTTCAGTCAGTGTCTCGCCGGTACTTCCGCAAAGAAGCGGAATACTCTGCATGATAGCTCTCGGAATAAAACTTACCCAGTTGATCATCGCGTTACGCCTCCTTTCCCGAAGATTTTTTAATCTGAATCTGATAGTTAATAAAGAACTCGCATCCGATCAGGAAGAAAATAATAATGCCCGTCAGAATATCTCCGAAGGACTGGTTGAGTCCGAATGCGGTTGCAATTTCGCTGGCACCTCTATCCATGAAAATGAGAAGCAGTGCCGTAAATACCATGGTGATCGGATTGAACTTGCCCATCCATGCAACCATGACGCCAGTAAAGCCTTCGCCGCCGGCAATTGTCGTCGTAACGGTGTGGTCAGTACCCGCAACGAGAATCAATCCGCACAGACCGCAGATCGCGCCCGAGATTGCAAGTGTTCTGATAATGACCCGCTCCACCTTGATGCCGACATAGCGTGCGGTTTTCTCACTCTCACCGACGACAGAAATCTCATATCCCTGCTTACTGTATTTCAGATACAGATACATGCCGATCGTCAGCGCAAGAACGATCAGAACATTCAGAAGGTATTTATTACCGGCAATCGTCGGGAACCATCCTGCATGTGTATCCTGATTGATAATACCGATTTTTCCGGATCCCTTCGGAACCTCCCAGCGAATAATGAAATAAGCCAGGATCTGTGTTGCCACGTAGTTCATCATCAGCGTAAACAGAGTCTCGTTTGTTCCCCATTTCGCCTTACAGACAGCGGGGATCATCGCCCAGACAGCACCTGCTCCCACGCTGGCGATTACCATCAGAATAATTAAGACCGGAGACGGAACTTTGGTTCCGACCTTCAGCATACAGGCTGCTGCCGCCAGGCATCCGATCAAAACCTGTCCCTCGCCGCCGATATTCCAAAAACGCATCTTAAATGCCGGCGTTAATGCAAGAGAGATACAAAGAAGGATCGCCAGATCCTGCAGCAGGATCCATACCTTTCTCTGGGTACCGAATGCACCGTAAACCATTGTTGTAAAGACTTCAACCGGATTATCGCCCGTGAGTCCCATTGTCACAATTGCACAGACAACAAGAGATAAAAGCAGAGCAATTCCGCGGATCCCCCACACTCTGTACCAGACCAGCTGAGACCGCTTTGCGATATGAAATCTCTGTTCTCTTACTTTCGATTTTGCCATGATCGCACTCCTCTCCTTACTTCTCTTCTCCGCCGAGGCTAGTCATATAAAGACCGATCTCATGCTTATCCGTCTTCCTTGCATCGAGAATTCCGCTGACCTTTCCGCCGCAGAGAACGAGTATTCTGTCTGCCAGTTCCAGAAGAACGTCCAGATCCTCGCCGACATAGATCACGGCAATTCCTGCTTCCTTCTGTTTGTTCAGCAGATCATAGATCGTGTAGGAGGCATTGATATCCAGTCCGCGCACCGCATACGCCGTAAGCAATACCTTCGGCGCCATAGCGATTTCACGGCCGACAAGCACCTTCTGAACATTACCGCCGGAAAGACGTCTTACCGGAGTGGAAATGCCGGGTGTCATAACATCAAGTTCATTTACAACTTCCTCTGCCAGATGCCTCGGAGCCTTTCTGTCCGTAAAAACAGATTTTCCGTTTCGGAAGCTTCTCAGCATCATGTTGTCGGAAAGATCCATGTTTGCGCACAATCCCATACCAAGACGATCCTCGGGGACAAAGGAAAGTGTTACACCCATTTTTTCGATCTCAAGAGGGTCTTTTCCGAGGAGTTCTTCCTTTGTTCCGTCATCTTCAATAAACGAGATGCTTCCTTTTTCCGTGGGCTGAAGGCCGGCGATCGATTCCAGCAGCTCCTTCTGTCCGCTTCCGGAAATACCGGCAATTGCCAGGATCTCTCCGCTTTTTGCCGTGAAAGAAACATCGTCCAGCTTAAGAATTCCGTCCTCAGATCTGACAGTCAGACCGCTTATCTCTATTCTCGGCTTCGGATTTTTCGGCTCCGCACGATCGATATTGAGCTCTACCTGCCTGCCGACCATCATATTTGTCATTTCCTGGGTAGTGGACTCAGCCGTGATCAGATCTCCGATCACTTCACCCTTGCGCAGGACGGTCACACGATCAGAGATCTCCTTAACCTCGTTCAGCTTGTGCGTAATAATGACCACAGTCTTTCCCGCTTTTCTCATATTTCTAAGCACGTCGAAAAGACGTTCCGCTTCCTGAGGCGTCAGAACCGCTGTCGGTTCATCCAGAATCAGGATGTCCGCCTTGCGGTAAAGCACTTTAATGATCTCAACAGTCTGCTTCTGAGAGACAGACATATCATAGATCTTCTGCTCCGGGTTCAGTTCAAATCCGTACTGATCGCAGATTTCCCGTATGCGCTTTGCGGCAGCCTTCAGATCAAGCCTGCCCGGCTCCTTGAGACCGAGAATGATATTTTCCGTAGCAGTGAGAACATCAACCAGCTTGAAGTGCTGATGGATCATGCCGATTCCCAGTGCAAAGGCATCCTTCGGTGAGCGGATGGCAGCTTCACTGCCCTCAACATATATCGTGCCTTCATCCGGTGCATAAATACCGGACAACATATTCATCAAAGTTGTTTTTCCGCTTCCGTTCTCTCCGAGAAGCGCAAGGATCTCACCGTGATAAATATCGAGATCCACATGCTGATTCGCTTTTGTTGTTCCGAATGTTTTCGTAATGTTCCGCATGGAAACTGCGGGTGTTCTCTCACTCAAAACACGCACCCCCTTGTTTTCTATGGCTTCGTCTGTAAGACAGATCACCGCAAAAATGCTTTTACAGTCATCTCAAATACAGAAAATTCAGATATGATCTCGAATTATTTCTGAAAACCGCTCATCCCTATAATACGATAAGTCCTGACACAACGGCCAGGACTTATCCGTTTTACTGCGGATACTCAGGTTCCGGAGACTTCTCTTCGAACAGTGAAATACCAGCAGTCAGTATCCTTTTCTAAATTAGAATGCTGTATCCATCAGGGAGATACCGTCGATCTGCAGATCAAAATACGGAGCAGAGCGATATTCGGACTCATGGAAATATCCGTCAGCAACTGCTTCTGTGTCGCCTTCATATGCCGGATCAGTATCTACGTCTGCCATGTATCCGGTAAGAACACCGTTCTCATCAACAGTTGCGTTTACGTTAGAAGAATCTGTAACTGTAACTGTGAATGCAGAAGTATCGAATACATGAAGTGTGCCTGCCTCAAGCTCTGCCTTTACTTCTTCAAGCTTCTCGGCAGTACCTGCTGCAGCAGCATTTGTGTTGATTTCCTGTGTCAGAACAGAAGCTGTATCCAGTGTTCCTGTCCAGTCAGCGTCAATAGCCTCTCCGTTAGCAGCGCAGGTGATCGCATACTGGAAATACGGAGCCCAGTCAATGCTGGAGGAAATAATGTAGGTATTCGGACCTACGCTCTGTGTAGAGCCGTTGTAGGAAACGTTCGGAACGCCTGCAGACTCACATGCGGTCGGAGCGCCCATGGAATCAGCATGCTGGCTGATCAGTACGCAGTTGTCATCGATAAGCTTGTTAGCTGCTTCTTTTTCAGCAGTCTCATCATACCAGGATCCGGTAAAAGTAACTTCCATAGTTGCGGATTCACACTGGGAACGAGCGCCAAGGAAGAATGAAGTATATCCGGAAATAACCTCTGCATATGTATAAGCGCCGACATAGCCGATCTTAGCCTCTTCTGCTGTGATCTCACCGCTGTCGATCATCTCATTCAGCTTCATACCTGCAGCAACACCTGCAAGATAACGGCCTTCATAGATGGAAGCAAAGGCATTGTGATAATTGTCAAGTCCCTGTGTATGAGCCTTTGTACCTGTGGAGTGGCAGAACTGAACATCCGGGAACTCCTCAGCTGCCTGAATCATAAAGTCCTCATGACCAAAGCTGTCCGCAAAGATGATATTGCAGCCGCTGTCTGCAAGTTCAGCAGCGGTATCATAACACTCCTGACCTTCCGGAACATTTGTCTTCAGAACTACCTGATCTGAGCTTAATCCGAGTGCTGCTGCTGCCGCATTCGCTGCATTGATGAAGTTCAGGTCATAAGTGGAGTTCTCGTCATGCAGGAAAATAAAACCTACTTTGATGTTGCTGAAATCTGCGCCAGCTGCGTCTGCTGCAGGAGCAGCTGTGGACTCTGCTGCTGAGGATGCAGCCGTTGATGCTGCTGTGGATGCTGCTGCAGATGCTGCTGTATCCGCTGTGGATGAAGCAGAGCTGCCGCATGCTGCGAGCGATGCTGCCATCATACCGGCGATCGCAAGTGCAAGTGCTTTTTTCATATTCTCCTCCTTCAATGAATCGGTTCGCGAATCATCGCGAACGCTACCATGATTCAAAAAAGCCATCCGCTAGACCTCTCATAATAATATGTGATCTGACAGACAGCCTCTTTGCACTACTAACAAGGTTAGTATATTCCATTTTTTGAATATTGTCAAAAATTATTTGACAATTCATTTTATAACCTAAAAAAATTTAATTTTATTAAACATTTTAGTCAATATTTTTCTCCCGCTGCCATCTCCATATGCACCTTACGGCCGCGGAGAGATACATTTTTCATTGCCTTCAAAACTGTAGGCGCATATTTCCGGTCAATATCCACAAACGAATAGCTGTCTCTGAGATCAATTGCACCGACATGGCTCCCCGAAATACCGGATTCGCCTGCGATAGCGCCCAGAATATCGGACGGACGCACACGCTGATTTTTTCCGATATTGATGAAGAGCCTTGTCATATCCTCGTCTCTGCCTCTTCCGCCGCGCACGCGAAGCTTTCTGCCCTCGGTCCTTCCTCTGTTCATACGGCTGTCGCCGCGCCCGAAGTTCTTCTTTCGCTCATTCAGATGATCGAGATCTCTCGGAACACGTGCATCGGCAAAATCATCGGCTGCGTCTGCATTTTCCGCGCCCATAGACATGATCAGCATCGCTGCAGCAAGCTCCATCGAGGACAGCTCATCCTCAAAGATCCTCCTGTCGAGCATATCACACATGGATTTGAGGGCTGAAGCATCTTCCCTCACCAGTTCAGACGCGCGATCCAGAATTTTCTCCGCCTTGATCTCTGTAATACTGTTGAGAGATGGAATCGCCTGGGGGATGATCTTTGTCTTGCAATACCGCTGAATATCCCGCATTTTGTAGACTTCCCTGCCCACAGCAAAGGAAAATGCAGCGCCCTGCCGTCCCGCTCTTCCGGTTCTTCCGATCCTGTGTACATAGTATTCATCATCCTGGGGGATGTCATAGTTGAATACCGCCTCAATGTCCTCTACATCAATTCCTCTTGCCATCACGTCCGTAGCAACAAGAATATCGCATCTTCCCTTTCGGAACTGCTTCATGACGCGGTCTCTCTGCGCCTGACTCAGATCGCCGTGAAGACCTTCCGCATAATAGCCTCTGCCCTTGAGCTCCTCAACCAGCTCATCGACCTTCCTCTTTGTGTTGCAGAATACGACGGAGAGCTTAGGGGAATGGAGATCAAGAAGACGGCTGAGTACCTCTGTCTTCTGATTCGGTCTGACATCATAGTAATACTGCTTTATCTCCGGAACGGTCAGCTCCTTCTTTACCACACGGACAAGCTGAGGATCCTTCTGGAACTGAGCAGCGATTTCCGCAATTTCCTTCGGCATAGTTGCGGAGAACATCACCGTCTGCCGCTCCTCAGGAAGCTCGGAGAGAATCGTCTTCATATCATCTACAAAGCCCATGTCCATCATTTCATCCGCCTCATCCAGCACGCACAGATGAACATGATCGAATTTCACGGTACCGCGGCGCATATGATCCATCACGCGGCCCGGCGTTCCCACGATGATCTGGGTGCCGTCCTTTAATCCGCGGATCTGGCGCACGATATCCTGTCCTCCGTAAACCGGAAGAATTTTTATGCCATGTAAATATTTTGCGTATTTATGGAGCTCATCGGAAACCTGAATTGCGAGCTCTCTTGTCGGACAGAGCACAACTGCCTGCAGCTTTTTCAGCTTCGGATCGATTTTTTCCAGCATCGGAAGACCGAAAGCAGCCGTCTTTCCTGTTCCGGTCTGCGCCTGGCCGATCATGTCTCTTCCAGTCAGCTCAACCGGAATCGCCATCTCCTGAATCGGAGATGCGGAATCAAATCCCATGTCTCCGATTGCACGGAGCAGTTTGGCATTAAGTCCCATGCTCTCAAATGAACATGCATTCTCCTCTGCCTCTGCCGCACCAGTCTGTACCTCTGAGTCCTCAGGTTTGTTTCCCGAATCTGCAGTCTGTATTACGTCCATATCCTTGATTTCTTCAGTCATTCTCTCTTTTCTTCTTTCTTACAACTTCTGCCTGCCGGAAGAAGATACCCCTGTGCCCTGCTCTTTTCAAAGCATAGTAGCTAACAATATAGCGGGATTTTAGAATTCTGTCAATGAACGAATATTTCGATCTGATCTCAGCAGTTCTCGACAAAGACATTCTGAAGATTCTTTCTGGCTGTCGCAGCGAGCTCCTGTATTTTTTGCTCGCTCGTCGGAGGCTCGTTCATCTGATACCCGGGAAAATAGCGTGTCACATGAAGCGGAATCGTATAACTGATCCAGGACAACCAGTCCGACATTGCCTCCATCTCCTCCTCACTGTCATTCCAGCCGGGGACGATCAGCGTAGATACTTCCACATGACATTTATCGGAAGCACGCTCGATAAAACGCTTAACATCCTCCAGCTCTCCTCCCAGTGCCCTGTATTTTTCCTCTGAAAAGCATTTCAAATCGATATTCATGGCATCAAAATACCGAATGATCCGCTCCAGTACCCGGATCTCCGCACTTCCGTTTGTGACAAGCACATTTTTCAGCCCTTTTGCGGAAGCAAGACGGGCCGCATCCCGCACATACTCCCAGTTTACGAGCGGCTCGTTGAACGAATATGCGATACCGATATTTCCCTTTTTTTTCATTTTCAGAGCGGTTCTCACAAGCTGTTCGGGACTGATATATTTCCAGCGTGCGGTCTTTTCATCCGCTCTGGATATGACATGATTCTGACACCAGGGACAGAGATAGTCGCAGCCGAAGCTGCCCACAGTAAGTATTTTATTCCCCGGAAGATACATACGGAGCGGCCTTCGCTCGATCTCCTCCAGTGTCATAAATGTGAGTTTTCCGTAGCCCACACTCAGAATACGTCCCTCTATATTTTTTCTCGCTCCGCAAAAGCCCGTCTCGCCGTCATTCAGTCTGCAGTGTCTGACGCAGACCGAACAGCTCTGTACAAGATCGTCACGATTCATTTTGTCCTCTCACTTTATCTGATTCACGCCCTGTGCTAAAATAAACAGTAGTTACTATTATGATCTATGTTGTCAACTAAGGAGTTTCCAATGGCTGAACAGATTTCTCTTGAAGAGCTGCGCGCAAAAAAGCCGGTGCACATACCTGTGCGACGCGGCCACGTTGATTCCCTGCGATTCTGGATGGTTCCCGTTAACAGAGACATTATGAATGCAGATGCCGACTGGCTCATTGATGAAGAGCTCTCCTGTGACAATCTCTGCATACACGAACTGTTTCTTCCGTTTATTTTGCGATATCACAAGGGCCGATTCAAGTGGAAAAATGAGATAAACCTGATTTCCTTCAAGGGTGCCCGCGCCATGTCCGCAGACGTGAGACGTTTCTGTGATCTTTTGCAAAATGACTATTCAAATCCCGAGCTTGATGAACTGAAGAAACACTGCACTCTGGATCTGCTTGTTACGCGTTCGGAATATCAGGAGCGCTATATGGATCTCTCTAATGACGAGAAGGCTGCTGCCGTTCAGGCAAATATCGGAGTTGTGATTCGCTTCTATACGGAAATTGCCGACTGGCTGGATGAGATGCTGAAAAA
>JAUNAN010000179.1 GCA_030527595.1 Lachnospiraceae bacterium
ATTCCGATAAAAATGATCTGATCACAAGATCCATGGCAAAGCCTCCCTACAAGGAGAAGCTCAGACTTAGGACCTACGGGATCCCGACCTGCACGAGTACCGCATTCCTGGAAATTAAGAAGAAATATGACGGGATCGTCTATAAGAGGAGGGCAGCAATGCCCTATGCGGAGGCAGAACGGTTTCTTGACAGCGGCAGACATCAAAGAGGCGGAAATCAGATCGAAAAGGAGCTTGCCTATTTCAGGGATTTCTATCGTGTGAAACCGGCGATGTTTCTTGCCTATGACAGGGAGGCCTTTGCCGGGAGAACGGATCCGTATATGAGGATGACGATCGACAGAAACATCCGCTATCGCACGGAGGATCTCAGCCTCCTGAGCGGCGATGCGGGAAAGCTTCTGAATATGGATGGAGGAGAGCTGCTGGAGGTCAAAGTAAACGGAGCGCTTCCCATGGAAATTGTACGTATATTTAATGACCTGCATATATATCCGAAATCATTTTCAAAATACGGCTCAGCTTATACGGAGCTGCAAGGGAAGAGAGGGAGAGTCCTCGGGGCAGAGCGTGCATTTGCAGGGCGCGCATGCTGTCGGGATGCGGTCTGCTTCTCATAACAGCAAAGAGGCAGCAGGGCATCTGAAAAATAAAGGAGCGGGGCAGACCCGGAGTAAAGAAAGGAGAAAAAATGTTTACAAGTATTTTTGATACAACAACCGATGTTCTTTCCGTTGAAAATACAGCGATCCTGATGGGGGCGGCACTGCTTCTCGGGCTGATCGTGGCCGTGGTTTATGTGATCTCCAATGAGAAGTATACCAAGGGCTTTGCCGTATCCCTGGTTCTGCTTCCGATCCTTGTGGAAACGGTCATCCTGATGACCTATGGAAGTCTCGGCACGGCAGTGGCGGTTGCCGGAACGTTTTCTCTCGTTCGTTTCCGTTCCGCGCCCGGTACCGCGAAGGAGATCGTCAGCATCTTCTTTTCCATGGCGATCGGCCTGGCCTGCGGCATGGGTGAGATCGGCTTTGCGGTCGTGCTTACCGTTGTGGTCGCGGCGGTATTCCTGGTACTTATGAAAACTCCGTTTGCGCGGGAGAAAAGAGATGAAAAACTGCTGAAAATTATGATTCCCGAGGATCTGGATTACACGGAGATCTTTGATGACCTCTTCGAACAGTATACAAAGAAGCATACGCTTGACAGAGTCAAGACCGTGAATCTGGGCAGCATGTATGAGCTCGTTTATACGGTTGTGCTGAAGAACGAGTCGGAAGAAAAGCGTATGCTGGATGATATTCGTGTCAGAAACGGAAATTTGACAGTCGTATGTGCGCGGGCTGCAGAGAGTGCGGTCGTTCTTTGATACATAAGGGGCGGCTTTTCGAAGACGCGGAAACCTTTTTCGGGGACTGTAAGAAGGAAAGAGAGCTCCGGTTTTTAGGAACTGTAAGAAGAAAAGGCAGCTCCCTTTTGGAGAACTGTAATGAGGTGAGAATGATGACAAATAAAAAAATGAGACGATTTTTCACGGTATGTATAATGGCGGCTGTTCTTACATTTACGACTGCCTGCGGACCACAGGCGGCATCTGCAGCGGGGGAGACCTCCGTATCGGCGGATGAGAGCAGTACGGCAGGTGAGGACGGCGCGGAGAGCAGCGCAGCAGGCGGTGAGACAGCAGCCGGAGCTGCGGAAACGGAGAGCC
>JAUNAN010000085.1 GCA_030527595.1 Lachnospiraceae bacterium
ACTATTTTGAAAGGAATGTAAGTCGTAGGGGTTGCATCTCGATTTACAGTTCACGCTTGTTAAATTAGCAAAGGATTTGACTATAGCTTCGCCTGAGTGAACACAGCCTGTGATTGGAGATAGATCCTGCATGGAGATTCCGCACTGCGAGATTTGGAGGGGTTATGAAAAGGGACGGACGTAATCGATTCAAGAGAGGCCTGGTAAGCCTCCTTGCCATTCTGCTGATATTGCAGCTGACAGTTCCGTGTCTGCTTGTCAGTGCTGACACAGAGGATACGGCGGCAGAAGAAGCTCTTTTAGCAGAAGAGGCTTATGTGGAGGAACCCGAAGAGGAGGAAACGGTTCCGGAAGAGCCGGTTTCAGAGGAAGCAGATGACGTCTCCACCAGTGATGCAACACCTCAGGAAGAGGCTGAGGATACAGTTCCGAAGGAAGATACAGAAGCAGAGCTCGAAGAAGAAGAAGAAGAAGAAGATATAGAACCGGAGATCGAGATGGAATCCAGTGAGGAGTGGGAGCGAGAGCTTGACCTACTGACCCTGACCGACGATGACTGGGTGGAAAACTTTGTCCGCATCGCTGCCTCACAGCTTGGATACAGAGAAAATGAGCTCACAGAAGCGGAGTTGGAAAGCGGATACACACAGGGATGGACGCGCTACGGCGTCTGGTACGGACTTCCGTATGAAGAGTGGAACACATATTTTGTGGATTTCTGTCTGTACTATGCGGAGGTGGCAGGCATCAGCTTTGAGCCGGAAGCTGCGGACTGGATTTATGAACTCGGTAAGGATGAGATGTATACAGAGCCGGAAGATGCGGAGCCTAAGAGAGGAGATCTGATTTTCCTGGATCTCTATGATAATGATGGCATCGCAGATTCTGTCGGCATCATTGAGTGGGCACTGTACGATGAAGATGATCAGTGCGAAGAGATAAAGGTTATTCTCGGCGACTATGAGGATGAAGTCGCAGAAGAAGCTTTTTATGCAGATGACAGCAGAATCCTCGGATATACCGTACTCCCTGAAGATCCCAGATCCGAGAAGGAAGTGGAGGAAAACTCTGTGGAGACAGAGGATCTCTACGAAGGAGATGCGCAGACATTTGAGGATACGGTAGAAGGCATTACAGTACACGTGGAAGCACCGGCAGGTGCATTCCCCGGAGAAACAACCATGGAAGTGTCTCCGGTAGAGAGAGAAGCAGTGTTGGACGCCATTTCTCAGACCATAGATGGAACCATCGCCAATGTGGAGGCTGTCGATATCAGCTTTTATGATCAGGACGGAGAGGAAATAGAGCCTGCTCTTCCTATTAGGGTTCTTATGAGCTCTCAGCTCATTGCCAAAAAAGATGAAGCTCCCACAGTCGTCCATATCCGGGACAATGCCGATGCGGATGTTGTTCCGGTGGATGAGAGCGCGGAAACGTCTGACAGCGAAGTGGTGTTCGAGACAGCGTCCTTTTCCGTATATGCGCTTGTCTATACGGTTGATTTCGAATTGACAGATGAAAGCGGCTATCGCTACACTTTCTCCCTTGACGGCGGATCACAGATCACACTCAGTACGCTTCTTGCGGAACTCGGGATAATGGACAGAAAATCTGCCCAAAAGCTCATTGCCGAAGATGTTGAGGATGTAACTTTCTCTGATGAGAGTCTGGTAAAAGTGGCAAAGCTGGAGGAAAGTACCACACTGGCGGAAGTTCAGATAGAAAATGGACTTGATGTACAGGAAGGAGCGGAAAGCACAGCTTACGAGGCACCGGATTATCTTTTGATGAGTCTGGCTGCCTTCGACACCGCCGAGACTCTGACCATCACACTCAGGAGCGGCGAGCAGATCGTCATTCAGGTGACGGATGAGCGGATCAGCGGTCTGAATCAGATTGAGGACGGTGCGAGGTACCTGATCTACGTGCAGTGGTCAGAGAACGGTAACTGCTATGTGCTCAAAAATGACGGCACTACAGCCCAGGTTCCCGCCGGTGAGCTGGCCGGTCTCGGGGATGAGTACTACTGGGAGTTCACGAGCAAATCGGGAGTGACTGCCAGAGACGGAAACTATAACAGTATCAATTGCTATACTATTCAGGCAGTGACCGGGAATAGAAGGTATTTGCAGCCGAATGAATACCCGAGTACATCACAGGGAGCAACAAGATTATTAGTGCCCTGGGATGACACGTATGGATGCGGTGTTCGACAGAATGGCCAGGGCGGCACATTTAATATCGGCGGGTTATATGACGGACCAAACGGAAGCTATACATATGGTGGATATCTGGTGCTGGAGAACAACACGCTGACAGAGAATTACTGGTATGCCACTGATGTGAAGCTCTATAAGAAGAGTGATACGGTTACGTTCAACGTGAAGACGGAGAACGCCGACATAGGTACCGTCAGCGGAAGAGATTATCAATACAATGAGCTGAAGGAGAAGACGTCATTTGTGGCTGCAGGCGACAATCGTTCCTATAATGCGAATCCGATTTACGCAACCCCCGGAGCCAACTACGAGTTCGCGGGATGGAAGTGGGAAGGAGAATCCGGATACGCATATACAAGCTCGACGATACCTGCCGGAGCGCTTGCGGTACAAGCCGGAAAAACGCTTGTCGCAACTTTCAAAGAGCGCTCGGATATCGGAGATACGGGACGAAGAGCGGACCGCTCATTGGATGCGTGGATCGAGGGGCTGTTAAAACAGCAGATTCCTTTGGACGGCAATTCAACCTCCAAGACCGCGGAAGTGTACGACTATGAAAACCGGATTTACAGGGTAGATCTGACAGCGAAATCGAATCTCGTGACCTTTAACGGGACAATAGATCTGGGATTTATCCTGGATATGTCGGGATCGATGCGCTTCCCGTCGAAGCTGAATAAGACGGGGATTGCACTGCAATTAACGAATCTCAACAATGGAGGGGATTGGCAGCTCGATAAAAATCAGGTCTATTACATTATCACGGATGCGGCAAATACCTCTACCGTAAGAAAAGTTTTCTATCGATCTGGGGGGGAATCCGGAACGGATGGTACATTATAGATTCCTCTTATACTGACATCAATCAGTCGGTGCGTATCGAGGCAGACACGAACTATGAAAATGCTGTGAACAACGTGAAACCCGTGCTGACCTACGATTTCTACACCGATGGAGATTCCGGAAAGATGCGGTTGGATTATCTGGAATCCAGCTTTAAGGACTCAGTGACGCATATGCAGACGCTGCTCGAAAAAGTCAATATTGCAACGGAAGATGATCCGCCGGAATTGAAGGTGGGATATACCACCTTTGCAAACAATCTGTTTATTAAGACAACGGATTTTCGGACCGTTAGTGATAATGGCGAGAGTATTGCAAACGGATTTGTTACGGATACGCAGGGCGGTACGCGAACCGATCTTGCAATTTCCGAAGCGGCCTCTAAGTTAAGTTGGCAGACCTCAGATACAAAATATGCCATTTTGATCACAGACGGCGCGCCGCAGGGGGGAGGACAGAGTACTCCTACGTTAGTAAATGCCACAAAGACGAACAAGTCGCAGCTGACAAATCAAGACGTAAAGCTGATCACGGTAGGACTGAGTCTGGAAAATGTACAGGTTGGACGGCAGCTGTTGCATGATATCGCGGACGAGGTCGACGGTCAGAAAATGTACTACGGTGCCGAGAGCGGCGATGATCTGTACTACATCCTTCTCGAGATCCTGAAGAAGGTCATGAAGGAGGCAACTGTTATCACAGATGTAGCGGATAACATTGATCCGGCGTTTTATCCCGTGGATAAGGCGACAGGACAGCCTCTTCATGTCGGTGATCAAATTGACCTGGAAGGAAATAAGATCACAGGGCAGCCGGCCGGAGCGTTCGGAGTGATCGCCAAAAACGGTGACAGCTACAAGGTGGTTTGGAATTCGCAGGATATAACAAGTGATGCCGGCTGGCACGGATCGGTGTACATCAAGGCCAAAGAGGATTTCCTTGGAGGAAATACGATCGCAACCAATGACGGGGACGCAGTGTTTACCCCTTCGTCGTATTATTTCCCGGACGATCCGGGCAGAAAGTACGCGTTCAAAGACACCTTTATTAAAGACCATACATACACTAGATCAACGCCTTCCGTAAATGTAGACGAACTTACTATGACAGAGGAGAACTCCGAGTGGACAGTCTACATCGGGACAGAGGTAGATCCTGTTACGCAGCTCAAGCAGTTCTGGAAGGATATTCGTGTCAAGCTGGTGGTAGATAATACCACGGACAGGAACAAATTTGTCGGTGGAAACATGGTCTACAGTCTCACAGAATCTCCGGATGACGGAAGACCTCAGACGGATCCTCAATCAGCCGAGCTTGCATTGACACACTGCATAGGAGACCTCACGGATGCGCAATGGAACACACTTCTTCAAAATGGGAAAGTAGAAGTTCCGTACAGCGCATACGGACATACAGAAGTCGGAAAAATTGTAGTGGAGCTGACCGGTTCGGAATCGGAAGTAACTCTCCATAATATTCAAAAACTGGATCAGGGGGGACAACCGGCAGAGACCTACACCCTGACGGTGAAATATGAGCCTTCGGAAGCAAAGACCAATGTGGATTATAAGACCGGAGGTTACGGAATCGGATTGCCGGGAAAAGAAACTGACAACATTGCAAGCGTTAACGTGCATGACATTCATGTGTTCCAGAGAGGGCTGGAGCTCACAAAGATCAAGGAAGACGGAACAGCACTTCCGGGAGCGGAGTTTGTGTTATACAGAAGCGCAGCCAAAACGGAAACAGGCGTGTCACTTGAAAGCCACGGCGTTTCGGAGGGGACTTACGTAGAGACAGCGAGAGCGGTATCCGACAAAAACGGCGAGCTGAAGTTTGAACCTGTGGAAATTCTGAATGCCGGCGGGCAGTCGAAAACGGAGGATGGAAAGAGCTTTACCGAGTATACCTATTATCTTGTGGAGACAGGCACACCCGAAAATTATGCACAAATGGGAGCGATTCCAGTTAAATTGCGGATCACAGATGACTACAGTGATTTGGTAAACCCTTGGATGGCAAACCCTTAGTAGACCAGAATCAGGCTTATAACTGGACGCAGAAAGCGTATCTGGAACTGCAGGTCGAGAATAACAGTCAGTCTATTCTTCAGGTTGGAGACGCAGACAGCTGGGATTCAGAGACGAGAACGCTGGCCTATAAGGTCAGAAATTACTACTTGTACGATCTGCCCATGGTAGGAGGCATCGGTACCTATTGGCTTACATTTTTGGGAGCGGCAGTGTTGGCATTTGCGCTGTTGCTTCTGAGAAAACGGGAATACACTTCTTCCTTGCAGATTTTTGCAAGAAGACAGTCTGATCCTCATTTGCAAGATGAAAGGAGGGCAGGCGGTCAGAAAAAGTAAGGAACCTATCAAACCAGCAGTTCATTCATTTTTAAAAAGGAGAAGGACATGAAAAAATTATGGAAGCGATTCGGAGCCATCGCAATGATGGTAGTTCTGGTGCTGACGATGGCTCTGCCGGTTATGGCAGCAGGAACAAACTCCAAAACGATCACGGGCACACCGTCGGCAAGTGACACCGGTAAAGTGGAAATCAGCGGTTTGACAGAAGGTGATACAGTTACCTTCTATCAGATCGTAAAGGCAAATTATGATGCTTCCGGATTCCTCGGATATGAGGCAGTCAAGGATAATACAATTGCCCTCTTTGATAAGGATGGAAATGCAATTTACCCCAGCGCAGAACAGATTACCGCTCTGGCACTGGATCCCTCGGGTCTTAAATCAGAGGGACCGGTTACTGCAGAAGGAGCCACAGTATCCCGGGAGCTTGCAGCAGGTGAGTGGCTTGTAGTTGTAACGCCCGAGGATGCGACAACGATCTACAATCCGCTTGTTGCAAGCGTATACTACACAGGAGAAGGCGGTAAGACGATCGAATCCGGTAAGGTGGATGCAGGCGAGACTTATACGATCAACGGCACATCAAGCTATGTGAAAAAGAGTACAACGGATGTAGATAAGAAAATCACCGGCGGAAAGTATGAGGGCAAAGAGGAGGAAAGAACAGTTGCCGGTGAGCACGGCGATGATCTTGCAATCGGCGATACAATCAATTTCCAGATTGACTCCACGATCCCTGCTTACAGTGATGAGTACAAGAACTTAGAGTATGAGATCAGCGATACTATGGATGCCGGACTTGATTTCAATCAGGATTCCCTTGTAATTACTGTCGGAGGAGCATCTGTTGATGCAAAGAATTATGATCTGACAAAAGAAGCTCACGGCTTTAAGATCGCATTCAAAGAAGATTACCTGAGAGACCTCGCAGCAGAGACTGAAACGGCAAGAAAGGTAGTTGTAACTTATTCCGGTACGCTGAACAAGGATGCAACAACCAACTTCGATGCGAATCAGAATACAGTGAAGATTACATTTACCAATAAGCCGGGTGAAAATCAGAAGGCGGAAGAGATCGAGAAGAAGACATATCAGTATACCTTTGAGATCGATGGATCCATCGGCGGTACGGACACAACCAGAACACATAAAACACATGAGCTGATCAAGACCGGTGAGGGCGGAAGCGTTGCTGACGGCACGATCATTGACGATGGCTGGTCCGAGACGACAGTGACATCTCCGCTTTCGGATGCTGAATTCACATTGACCAATACAACGACCGGAAAAGTCTATACGGCAAAAACGGATGCTTCCGGCTACATGAACTTCAAGGGATTAGATGCAGGAAGCTACACGCTGAAAGAGACAAAGGCTCCTGATGGATATTCATTAAACTCCAAAGAGATTCCGGTTGTGATCAGTGCAGACTATAATACGGATGGTACATTAAAGAGCTACACGATTACGGTTGACGGAAACAATACTTCCACATATGAAGCAAAATATGCTTCTGATAATTCCGGAAACGTAACGGAAGTACATGAGGAAGCTGTAAAGAGTACAGAGATCAAGAACACAAAGATGAACAATCTTCCTTCTACAGGCGGAATGGGAACTTATCTGTTCACATTCGTAGGTGCAGTGCTCATCGTTCTGGGTGTTATCGTTCATCGCAGAAATAAAGCAGTTAAATAACGTTCCGATAAACGACTCTGACTCAGGAAGAACAATTTTGGAACAAAGCAGGAAATAAACCGTGTTGCGGCCGCCGGGAATTCTCCCGGCGGCTCATACAGCCGTATGGAGAGGATTAATGAAAAGTAATTTAGGGAGAAGAGTGAGTATCATTCTCCTCATTTTTTTAGGTTTGTCCATATTGCTGTATCCCGCTGTCAGTGATGCGTGGAACCGATACAGGGCGCGACTTTTGATCAGCGACTATTCGGGGGCGGTGCAGGCAATGGACAATGACGAGTATGAGGAGGAGCTGGCGAGAGCACAGGAATACAATGAAACATTGATCGGCGGAGTTGTTCCGGATGCATTTGCCGTTCGGGAAGGTATCTTTGACGAAGAATACGAATCTCTGCTTTCTGTGACCGATGACCTGATGATGGGGCATGTTGAAATTCCTGCCATCGATGTGGATCTGCCGATTTATCATTACACATATCCGGACATTTTGCAGAAGGGGGCAGGACACCTGTTTGGCAGCTCCCTTCCGGTCGGGGGAGAGAGTACACATGCCGTCATCACTGCGCACCGGGGACTTCCGAGTGCAAAGCTGTTTACTGATCTGAATCTGCTGAAAGAGGGGGATCAGTTCTATCTTTATGTGTACGATGACATCCTGGCCTATGAGGTGGATCTGATTCAGACCGTGGAGCCGGATGAGACCTCCTCCCTGTCCATTACGCCGGGAGAGGATTATGTGACGCTGATCACCTGTACACCCTATGGTGTCAATACCCACCGTCTTCTGGTAAGGGGGCACCGCGTTCCTTATACAGAGCTTCAGGCAAAGAGATCCGTGACAGAGAATCTGGCACAGAGAGGTCCGCGGCTTATCATTGAATTGCTGTGTCTTCTCGCCGGCGTTGTTGTGGCGGGGCTTCTGATCCGGGTCTATGACAGAGTGAAAAGGAGGAGGGATGATTGAGACGGGAGTCTCACCCTTGCGGCAATCGTTTGATAGGAAAGCATAGGATAGATTTTGGTTACGGGAGGATATGATCTATGAAGAAATGGATTCATCTTGCCCTGCTTCCGATATTGGTGTTTTGTATGGGTCAAGAGGTGCTTGCGGCTCAGCCGGACCTTGAGCCGCGCACGGATTCGCTTACCGTGAAGTGTGTGGTCACTGACGAAGAGGAGGAGACTCTGCTCAGCGGGGTCGGGCTTACTGTGACGAAGGTTGCCGATGCAGCCTGTGAGGATGGAAATGTGACTTATACACTCACGGATGCGTATGCGGATCTGGGCATTGACTTTACAGGCATCACGGCTTCCGAGTCTAATAAGATCGCGAAGCAGCTGGCGGAGCTTCAGGATACAAAAGGGATTTTGTCGGATGTGAAGGTATCCGGCACAGATGGGATCGTTGTCTTTACAGATCTCGAACACGGAATATACCTTGTGAGACAGATGAGCAGCACCGGCATGGCGGAAGAGTATTCCTCCTATGCGCCGTTTCTGGTGATGCTGCCTGAGCCCAAGGACGGGGGCTGGAATTATTCGGTGGAAGTGTATCCGAAGACCTCTGTCAAGAAGGTCAGTACTCCGCCGCCTCCGAAGAAGACGACTCCGCCCGGAAGATCTACCGGAAATAAAGTGAAGACGGGGGATGATACACAGGTCACGCAGTGGTCTATGATGATGATCGGGGCGTTCATGATTATCGCCGCCATTCTTGTGCGAGGACGCAGGAGAGAATAATAGATTATTGAGGCGATAGGCAGGAATCGGATAAGCGGATGCATTGCAGCCGGCTATTGTGAGATTTTTTGCTTTACATCACAAACAAATAAGACTATAATGAAGCTGTTATACAAAAGGGAGCT
>JAUNAN010000180.1 GCA_030527595.1 Lachnospiraceae bacterium
AGAATATCCTAATGCGCGATATATGCGAAAACAAGAAAAATTCTAAGGAAAGTGATTTTTCCTGCGAGAGCCGTTGTCGTATCTGAATGAAGAAAATATAATAATAGCCGTACAAGCAGAGCCATACACGCAGATTGATGCACGCAGAGCCTGACACAGCTGCTGCGGATGTACGGCGAAACGATCCATTTCATTCGGGAAGGGGAATCATGATGACTGTTGAAGAGAGATTGGAGCAGCTGCTGAGTCTTGCGAAGAAAAATCCGGAGCTGAAAGCAGCTCTGCTCGCCGCACAAAAAGAGCATAACCCTGTATCTGCATTCTGTGCCGTTGCCCTGTCAGCGGGCGTGATGATCGGTGCCATGGAACTGGTATCTGCGGGAGAGGAGTCCTATGCGGCTATGAAGCGCAGCACCAACGGAGGAGGAGAAAATTCTCCCGTACTTACCGGAGAGGATGATCTTTATGAGCTGTTCCTTGTGGATCTGGAGCATCTCGGATAAAGGATCGGGGATATCAGGAGGAGAAGCGTTATGATTTATCTGGATAATGCAGCCACTACAGTAGTAAAACCGCCGGAGGTGGCAGAGGCAGTCGCTGCAGCCATACAGCATATGGGAAATCCGTCCAGAGGCGCGCATGCGAGAGCACTCGGTGCTTCCCGGATCATCTATGAAACGAGAGAAAAAACTGCCGCATTTTTTGGCTGTAAGAGAGCGGATCATGTTATATTCACAGCCAATTCCACAGAAGCACTGAATATAGCGATATTCGGAACCCTGAGCCGCGGAGATCATGTGATCAGCACGGATCTTGAGCATAATTCCGTACTGCGCCCTCTTTACGAAGCGGAGAAGAACAGGGGCGTCAGTCTTAGCTTTGTCCGGGCAGACAGACGGGGATGCATCTCCTACGAGGAAATGGAAACACTGTTCCGTCCGGATACGAAAGCGGTGGTCTGTACGCATGCATCCAATCTGACCGGAAACATGCTTGATCTGAAGAGAATTGCGGATATGGCACACAAAAGGGATGCGCTTCTTATCGTGGATGCCTCCCAGACTGCCGGTGTCAAGAAAATCGATATGTCCGGGACGGGAATCGACATTTTATGCTTTACCGGTCATAAGGGGCTTATGGGTCCTCAGGGAACAGGCGGCATGTGTATCCGGGAAGGCGTTGAGATCCGTCCCTTTAAGATGGGCGGAACCGGAGTGCAGTCCTACAGCAAAGTTCAGCCTGAGGCCTATCCCGCAAGGCTTGAGGCAGGCACTCTGAACGGACACGGAATCGCAGGCTTATCCGCCGCATTTGATTTTTTGAACAGAACGGGAACAGAAAATATCGATGCAAAGGAGCAGCGGTTGATGAACCGGTTCCTTGACGGTATCAGGGGAACGGAAGGAATCAGGATATACGGAGATTTCCGGACGGAGCGGTGCGCGATCGTCTCTTTGAATATTCGGGACTACGATTCCGGAGATGTTTCCGATGCGTTGGAGCAGGACTTCGGTATCGCCACGCGTCCCGGGGCACATTGCGCACCCAGAATGCATGAGGCACTGGGGACAAGAGAGCAGGGTGCGGTTCGCTTCAGTTTTTCCTGGTATAATACGGAGGAAGAGGCGGATGCAGCTGCCCGGGCCGTGAGAACGCTGGCAGCGGAGGAGTGAATTAGCAGAGGAATGAATTAAGAAACGG
>JAUNAN010000181.1 GCA_030527595.1 Lachnospiraceae bacterium
GGGCGGAAGTCGTGCTGTGGAATCTTAGAAAGCGAGATTTCCCCGCACCATCGGGGCGGAAGTCGTGCTGTGGAATCTTAGAAAGCAAGCTTTCCCCGTACCGCGGGGGCGGAAGTCATATCCCGTCCCACTGATATTCTGAAAGATCCACCCGCATGTTGATGACCTCCACACCGTCTTCTCTCAGACGGTCGCGCTGAACATAAATTCCGCCGAAAACAAAAGCGCCGGAGAGCTCTCCCTTTGCATTTACGACACGGTAGCAGGGAATACCTTTTTCATCCGGATTTTTGTGCAGTGCATTGCCGACCGCACGGGCTGCTTTTTGATTGCCGGCAAGAGCGGCGATCTGTCCGTAGGTGGCTACCTTTCCTGCCGGGATCTGTTTCACAGCCGCATAGACAGCATCGTAAAAATTGCTTTGTTTTGTGTAAAAATATTTATCAAATGCGGTATCGCGATCGGTCATTTACATGTTTCCTTTGCTGTGTTTTGCCTTCCGGATCATTTTGGAAAATGAAAGAACAAATTAATTACATATTTGATTCTGAATATCAGTATAACATGTTTCGCTCTGTTTTCATCTGACAGCAGAAATATCCACGTTCCTGAATCATCCACGTTCCTGAACCAGATGCGGGGATATCCACCTCTTTCTTGCGTGTAAATAAAAACATGGTAAACTAAAAGGCAGGATGTCCCGTTGAACCGGGGACAGATTAAAAAAGCTCGGAAGAAAGAGAAGGGAAGGGTTACATGAAGAGAGTCATACACACACTGGCGCTGCTGCTTACGTTTGTGCTGCTTGCGTCAGGTCTTGCCGGATGCGGAGATCTCTCTGCGGCAGATGCAGCGGCGGTCAGCTCCGCAGTATCGGTATACGAGGCGGTTTCCGTGGATGAAAGTGAATCAGAAGAGGCAGAGTCTCAGGATGAAAGTGAATCAGAACAGGCAGAGGCTCAGAGTGAGAGCGATGCCGGTGAGGAACGCTTTTCAGTGAGTGCCGGATCTGATGCGGAACAGACGGAGAGCAATGAAGAGACTGAAGCGATTGCGGAGGAGGGGACTTATACCGCCAAGGAAGAGGTTGCGCTGTATCTTCATTTGTATGGGCATCTGCCGGATAACTATCTGACCAAGAAAGAGGCCGAAAAACTCGGATGGGACAGCAGTGCCGGAAATCTTCAGGATGTGGCACCCGGTATGAGTATCGGAGGAAGCAGATTCGGAAATTATGAGGGCCTGCTTCCGGAGGCGGACGGCCGTCAGTATTATGAGTGTGACATCGATTATGAGGGTGGTTACCGGAATGCAAAGCGGATCATTTACTCGAATGACGGGCTGGTCTTCTATACAGAGGATCACTATGCAAGCTTTGAACAGCTGTATTAAGCGGAGAGGAGGACGATTCAGATGAAAAAGATCATGCTTGATCTTCGCGAGGCGGTGGACAGGGAGGAAGTGCATGCCCGGATCGCAGAGATGTTTTCATTTCCGGAATACTACGGAAGAAATCTGGATGCGCTGTATGACTGTCTGACGGAGCTGTCGGAGGATACCTGCGTGGGAATTTACGGCAGCGATGAAGCATCCGCCTATGAGAAAAGAGTGATATGCGTATTTCGCGAGGCAGAGAGAGAAAACGGGCATTTGTGTGTGTTTGTTTTTCCCGAATAAAAGAACCCCCC
>JAUNAN010000086.1:0-4710 GCA_030527595.1 Lachnospiraceae bacterium
TTATCTCTTATTGGAGCGCTTCCAGATATGCTGCTTCTCAGCCTCCTTGATCAGCTCATCACGGAAATCGGGATGCGCAATGCGAATCAGATCCTCGGCACGCTCCCAGGTAGTACGTCCCTTGAGATTTGCCATGCCGTATTCCGTAACAACATACATCGTGTTGGCACGTGTATCGGTGATGATGCTGCCCGGTGCAAGTGTCGGCTTGATGCGGCTGAAGCGCTCGCCCTTCTTGTTTGTGAAGGTTGAGGAGAGGCAGATAAAGGTCTTGCCTCCCTTGGAAGCATAGGCGCCCAGAACAAAGTCAAGCTGTCCGCCGGCACCTGAAATATTCATAGTGGCAGCTGATTCCGCATTGACCTGACCGTAAAGATCCACCTCTACCGCGTTGTTGATGGAGATAAAGTTATCCAGCTTGCTGATCTGCTTTGCATCATTGACGTAGTCAACGGAGGTGCTCATGCATTCCGGATTGTTGTTCAGATACTCATAGAGATTCTTTGTTCCGGCAGCAAAGGCGTAGGTCTGCAGACCGTTATCAATACCCTTGTACTTTCCTGTGATCTTTCCTGCCTTTGCCATATCGACAAAGGAGTCCACGTACATCTCGGTGTGAATACCGAGATCCTTCAGATCACTCTCGGCAATCATTGCGCCGATGGCATTCGGCATTCCGCCGATACCAAGCTGCAGGCAGGCACCGTTCGGAATCTGTTCCACGACCATCTGTGCGACGGTCTTGTCCAGGTCTGTTGCGGGTGCGGGCTCGCCTGTGCACTCGATGTCCGGATTTTCGCCTTCAATGATCATGTCTACGTCCTTGATATGGACATAAGCGTGTGAACTTCCCAGACAGATCGGCATTTTCTTATTGACCTCGACAATCACCTTGTCAGCCTTTTCTACGACTGCATAGATATGGCTGGCACTCGGTCCGAGGTTAAAATATCCGAATTCATCCATCGGAGCAACCTGCACGACTGCAACATTCAGGTCATCCTGCATCTCCTTGTAATAGCGGGGAAGCTCGGAATACTTGATCGGAGCGTAGAAGCTGAAGCCTTTGGAGATTGCCCTTCTTTCCGGTGCATTCATGTGCCAGCTGTTCCAGGTAAGATGCTCCTCCGGATTATCGATCTTGAAGACTTCCGGTTCATGAAAGAGAACACCGCCTCTGAAATTAATATCGTACAGATCCGGCATGCGCTTTGCCAGAGCGGAATCAAATGCTCTCGGCGTATTCACATTCCAGGCATAATCTACCCAGTCTCCGTCTTTTACAATCGCGGCAGCCTGTTCCGCAGTAACAAGCTTCTGTTTGTATTCTTCCTGAAAACTCATTTTTTGCCTCCTGAAATATGAGATTCTTGCTTTTTTTATTTGCAGGCGCAAAACATGCGATCCTGCAGCGCTTTCTATTATAGAACAAATGAAAACACTCGACAATCCGATGAAAAAAATATCTTGCAGACAGATGACTTTGAATCATGTGAAGGACCCGTTTAGTTCCTCATTCTGTCGTTATCTGCTGATAGAAGCAGCTGCAGGAGAGAATTCCGTAAAAGAGGGAAGATCATAAAAGTGGAAAGGCCTTAAAAGCGGAACCGAAGATAATATAGAAAAAACAAAAAGTAAGGAAGGCAGAAAAATAAACTGATTTCAGTTATTGACAAATAAATGTACGAAACGTACTATAATATTCAAAAGAAATATTCATAAATTCACACATTACTGCCGGCAAAAGCACGCTGATTTCCGGGTTCGGAAGTTAGTGTGCTTTTTCAAAAAGCCGTCCGTCTCCGATAATCGCAGAAAGCAAAACATATAGGTGATTGCGGAAAGCGGAAATGTATCGATGGCGAAAGGATGTATCTTTTAGGTGTGTACAAAAGTTGTAATCCAATAGATGTTCACAGAACAGAGAGGAGTGAAGCGTTATGAATCGATTGTCAATTCAGTCTCCGAACAAAGGGCAGACTGTTATGGATGGTCTCTATCGCGATATGGAGAGGCGAATCAGTGCAAGCCCGCCGGGACTCTGTCCCGTAGATATGGCGTTGAATTTTCTGCGGCTTTGTCATGCACAGACCTGCGGAAAGTGTGTACCCTGTCGAATCGGTCTGGGACAGCTGACGACTCTCATCGAGAGTGTTCTCGATCGTACTGCGACACTGGAGACGATCGATCTGATTGAGCAGACAGCTCAGGTGATCGGTGATTCTGCGGACTGCGCTGTCGGATACGAGGCTGCCGCAATGGTCCTTCACGGTGTCAGAGGTTTTCGTGAAGATTATGAGGAGCATATTAAGAACGGGCGTTGTATTGCAGGATTGAATCAGCCGGTTCCCTGCGTTGCACGATGTCCTGCTGATGTTGATGTTCCGGGATACATTTCTCTGGTCCGTGCAGGAAGAAGCACGGATGCGGTGAAACTGATTCGGAAAGACAACCCCTTCCCCTCAGCCTGCGCCTATGTCTGTGAGCATCCCTGCGAAGAGAACTGCCGCAGAAGTATGGTGGATGATGCTGTCAATATCTGTGGTATTAAGCGTTTTGCCGTGGATCACTGTGAGGAATGGACCGCTCCGGTGTGTGCGGAATCTACAGGAAAGAAAGTCTCTATCGTGGGAGGCGGCCCGGGTGGTCTGACAGCTGCCTACTATCTGGCGCTTATGGGTCATAAGGTCGTGGTATATGATCAGAGACCCATGCTTGGCGGTATGCTGCGCTATGGAATACCGGATTATCGTCTGCCGCAGGATATTCTTCA
Source organism: Lachnospiraceae bacterium (assembly GCA_030527595.1). Taxonomy (GTDB): domain Bacteria; phylum Bacillota; class Clostridia; order Lachnospirales; family Lachnospiraceae; genus Chordicoccus. The sequence continues at coordinate 2,774 of JAUNAN010000086.1, forward strand.
GAGAGACATTGACCATATTCTTTCCACGGGTATCGAAGTTCATACGAATGTAGTTGTCGGAAAGGATATTCCCTTCGGCACGATTGAGAAGGAAAGTGATGCAGTCTATCTTTCAATCGGTGCCCATAACGATAAGAAGCTGCACATTGAAGGAGAGGACAGCAAAAACGTGATCGCAGCGGTGCAGATGCTGCGTGACATTGGTGAGGGAAAGGGACCGGATCTGTCCGGAAAACGTGTCTGCGTCATCGGCGGAGGAAATGTATCGATGGATGCCTGCCGCTCCGCACTTCGTCTCGGCGCATCCTCAGTTACCTGCTTCTACAGACGCCGTGTGACAGATATGACTGCACTCAGAGAAGAAATCGAGGCAGCTACAGCGGAAGGTGTTCAGCTTCTCGCTCTTCAGGCACCGTCCCGCATTGAGGCAGACAGTGAAGGCAAGGTGGCAGCACTCTGGACAAGACCGCAGATTGCAGGTCCGTTCGGAAGAGACGGACGTCCGCGTCCATATGATGCGAAAAAGCCGGAATTCAGAACTGAGTGCGACGTGATCATTGTTGCAATCGGTCAGAGTATAGATGCGAAGCCCTTTGAGCAGGTAGGAGTTCCTACAGAGCGGGGGACGATCTCCGCGACCAGCGAGAGCTTTGTGCCGAATACGCCGAATGTATTTGCGGGCGGCGATGCCGTTACGGGACCGGCCACCGTCATTCGTGCCGTTGCGGCAGGCAAGGTTGCTGCCGCAAATATCGATGCATATCTCGGATTTAACCACGTGATTCGCTCCGAAGTGGAAATTCCGCCGGCACAGCTGACAAATACCCGTGCCTGCGGACGTGTGGATCTGAAATCCAGAAAAATCCATGACTGCGCAGGAGACTTTGACCTCGTGTCTTTATGCATGACACAGGAAGAGGTCACGCAGGAGACATCGCGCTGTCTGCGGTGTGATCATTTTGGATACGGAAGCTTTAAGGGAGGGAGGACATACAAATGGTAAACGTAACGATCAACGGAATCGTCGCTGCGGTTCCGGAAGGTACCTCCATCATGGAAGCTGCCGCTTCCATCGGCATAGAGATCCCGCACCTCTGCTTTCTGAAGGAAATCAATGAGATCGGCGCCTGTCGTGTCTGCTGTGTCGAAGTCGAGGGAGAGCGCGCAATGGTCTCTTCCTGTAATACAGTTGTGCAGGAGGGCATGGTGATCCATACCAACTCCGCACGTGCCAGACGCACAAGACGCACTAACGTGGAACTGATCCTGTCTCAGCACGACTGCAGATGTGCGATCTGTGTGCGCTCGGGAAATTGTCAGCTGCAGAAGCTTGCTAATGATCTGGGAATTTTGGATGTTCCTTATGAGCCGGATCTGCCGAAAGGACTGAAAGGATCCTGGACCACAACTTTCCCGCTTTACCGCGATTTTGCAAAATGTATCAAGTGCATGAGATGCATTCAGATCTGCGACAGGGTTCAGTCTCTGCACATCTGGGAACTTGCGGGATCCGGATCCCGTGCCTACATAGATGTTTCTCATAACCGTGTCATCAAGGATGCCGACTGTTCTTTATGCGGACAATGTGTCACACACTGTCCAGTCGGAGCGCTTCGGGAGAGAGATGATACACAGCAGGTTTTCCGGATGCTGGAGGATCCGGATCTGATCACGGTGGCACAGATCGCACCGGCAGTCCGTACCTCGTGGGGAGAGATGTTTGGCTTGAGCCCTGAGGAGGCAACTGTCAATCGTCTCGGTGCGATCCTGCGGCGCATGGGATTTGACTATGTATTTGATACCACCTACTCTGCAGATCTTACGATCATGGAGGAGGCAAATGAATTCCTTGAGCGCTATACAAAGGGTGAACTGAAGGAATATCCGATGTTTACCTCCTGCTGTCCGGGCTGGATCCGTTTTATCAAATCCCAGTA
>JAUNAN010000086.1:4810-8906 GCA_030527595.1 Lachnospiraceae bacterium
TCGATCCTCGACGGATGTACCGGAGCGGGAGTGATCTTCGGTGCAACCGGCGGCGTGATGGAGGCAGCACTGCGTACTGCATACTTTAAGCTCATGGGAAGAAATCCGGAACCGGATGCATTCCGTGATGTGAGAGGCGTGGACGGCTGGAAGGAAGCGACTTTCTTTGTAAAGGGTATCACTTTAAAGGTTGCGGTTGTCAGCGGTCTCGGAAATACAAGAAGGCTGATCAAAGCGCTGAAGAGAGGCTACGTGCATTATGACTTCGTGGAGGTAATGGCATGTCCGGGCGGCTGTGCGGGCGGCGGCGGGCAGCCGATCTCCCTGCGGGATGAAGAGCTTGCATATGAGCGCGGCAGTGTACTCTACGGGCTGGATGCGCAGGCTGAGCTTCGGTTCTCACATGAAAATCCGGATGTAGAAACACTTTACAGAGAGTATCTCGGAGAACCGCTGTCCGAGCGGGCTGAACAGCTGCTTCACACGGATCATATGGCATGGTATATGCCGGAAGCGATTCGAAGGTGAGAGTCGGAGATTTATAACCGGTGTATATGGTTTCTCTATTGAGGAATATGGGACCTCTGTATCCTGAAGATCTGTCAGGATGCAGAGGTCTTTTTACATTTCTTTATTTTCTGTGGTATAGTGTAGGAACAGATTTTTGAGGAGCTGAAAGAGCATCGTTCGAAGAGCGGAGCCGGTTTTCGGAGCTCCGGGAAACGGATGATGTGTCAGCGGCTTCAGCCGGTTTCAGCGGATACATAATGAGAACAGTCAGAGAGGAACAGCACTTATGAATACGGCACAGAATTTTTTGCCTCTTTCCGCAAAAGATATGGAGGAACGCGGGCTTCGTCAGCTCGATTTTGTCTATGTCTCAGGAGATGCCTATGTGGATCATCCCAGTTTTGGCAGTGCTATTATCAGCCGTATCCTCGAAAGCCGCGGCTACAGCGTCGGATTTATCTGCCAGCCGGACTGGAAAGATCCGGAGAGCATCTGTGAGTATGGGGAGCCGCGTCTGGGATTTCTTGTCTCCTCGGGTAACATGGATTCCATGGTGAATCACTATACCGTCGCAAAGAAGCGGAGAGGAAAGGATGCCTACAGTCCGGGAGGAAAGACGAATCTTCGCCCTGATCGGGCAGTTACTGTCTATTGCAATCTGATCCGTCGTACCTACAAGCACACCCCGATCATCATTGGGGGAATAGAAGCCTCTCTCCGGCGGCTCAGCCACTACGATTACTGGTCGGACAGCGTCAGACGTTCCGTGCTTCTTGAGTCCGGTGCAGATCTCATTTCCTACGGAATGGGAGAGCACAGTATCGTGGAGATCGCCGATGCACTGGCAAGCGGGATGGCTGTTTCTGATATTTCTTTTATCGAAGGAACAGTGTTTAAGACCCGTGATGAGGATCTGCTTTATGACGCGGTGCGTCTTCCGGATTTTGAACAAGTGCTGAATGACAAAACCGCCTATGCAGAGAGCTTTGCCCTGCAATACAGGAATACGGATCCCTTTCAGGGGAAGAAGCTCTATGAAACCTACGGCGGCAAAACCTTTGTGGTGCAGAATCCTCCGGCAAAGCCGCTGTCGCAGATCGAGATGGATGACGTTTACGCGCTGCCCTACATGCGGGCCTATCATCCGTCTTACGAGAAGGAGGGAGGCATTCCCGCTCTGCAGGAGATCAAGTTTTCTTTAACGTCCAACAGAGGCTGCTACGGAGAATGCAACTTCTGTGCTCTGACCATGCATGAGGGACGGATCGTACAGGTGAGGAGTCAGAAATCCATTATCGAAGAGGCCGAGCAGATGACGCAGGAGGCCGATTTTAAGGGATACATCCATGATGTGGGCGGCCCGACAGCGGAATTTCGAGCACCTGCCTGCAAAAAGCAGCTGACAAAGGGAGCCTGTGTGGGAAGGAGATGTCTGTTTCCAAAGCCCTGCAGCAATCTGGAAGTAGACCACTCTGATTATTTAAAGCTGCTGAGAAAGCTGCGCAGTCTTCCGAGAGTGAAAAAGGTGTTTGTGCGCTCAGGCTTCCGGTTCGATTATCTTCTTGCGGACAAGAACCGCGAATTTCTGCGGGAATTGTGCAAATATCATGTGAGCGGTCAGCTGCGCGTGGCACCGGAGCATGTCTCTGACAATGTGCTCGATAAAATGGGAAAACCGAGATCACAGGTTTATCATGCTTTTGAAAAAGAATATGAGAAGGTAAATAAATCACTCGGAATGGACCAGTATCTGGTTCCGTACCTGATGTCTTCCCATCCAGGCAGCCGGTTAAAGGATGCCATTGAGCTGGCAGAATATCTGAAGAGCCTGCATTTTATGCCGGAGCAGGTGCAGGATTTTTATCCCACGCCGGGAACCGTCTCCACCTGTATGTATTATACAGGACTGGATCCGTTTACAAAGGAACCGGTTTATGTGGCATTGGATCCGCATGAGAAGGCTATGCAGAGAGCGTTGATCCAGTTTAAGGATCCGAAAAACTATGACCTCGTGAGGGAAGCCCTTCTGAAGGAGGGAAGAGAGGATCTCATCGGCTTTGGAAAAGAGTGTCTGATTCCGCCAAGAAAAATCGTTCGAAAGGCGGGAAAGCCTGTGCATTCGGGAAACAGAGGTCCCTCAAAAGAGCGGAGTTACAGCGGACGTCAAAAAACGAAACGCTCCGGCACCCGCAGGAAATGAACAAAACGCACAGGCTTATAAAAAGGCATTATTGATAACTTTGTTTTAGCATGGAAATCCGTTCTTTTCTGTGGTAGTATCGGAACGAAACGGTAATTTTTATCTGCTGTGTGCTTCCGGCAGTCCGAGTAAACTCGGTGCTGTCAGCGGGGCTGTAAAAAGCGGGTCTTGCACGCAAAATAAATACAGCGGATCATAATTGTCAGGAGGCATACTTTGAAGGAATACAGTCCGATTAAGGAAGGCAAGGTAAGAGAAATCTACGACAATGGCGACAGCCTGATTATGGTTGCAACAGACCGCATTTCCGCATTCGATGTGATTCTGAAGAATAAGGTCACAAAGAAGGGAACCGTTCTGACTCAGATGTCCAGATTCTGGTTCGAATTAACGAAGGATATCCTTCCTAACCATATGCTCAGCGTAGATGTGAATGATATGCCGGAATATTTCCGGAATGAGAATTTTGACGGAAACAGCATGCTCTGCAAAAAGCTGACAATGCTTCCCATCGAGTGCATTGTCCGCGGTTACATCACGGGCAGCGGCTGGGAGAGCTACAAGAAGACAGGCAAGGTCTGCGGCATCACTTTGCCCGAAGGACTGCAGGAGTGTGATAAGCTTCCTGAACCGATCTACACGCCGAGCACAAAGGCAGAGATCGGTGATCATGACGAAAATATCGACTTTGAGAGAAGTGTAGAGGTTCTGGAGAGAGACTTCCCGGGCAGAGGACGTGAGTATGCGGAGACGATTCGTGACTGCACGCTTGCTCTGTATAAAAAGTGTGCCGACTACGCACTGGAGCACGGCATCATTATTGCAGACACGAAGTTTGAATTCGGTCTGGATGAAGAAGGCAATGTTGTGATCGGTGATGAGATGCTGACACCGGACAGCAGCCGTTTCTGGCCGCTGGAGGGATATGAGGCAGGACATGGCCAGCCGTCTTTCGACAAGCAGTTTGTACGTGACTGGCTGAAAGCAAATCCGGACAGTGATTATTGTCTGCCTGACGAGATCATTCAGAAGACCATCGACAAATATATGGAGGCATACAAGCTTCTGACCGGTGAGGAACTTGCCTGAGCAAGGCGGATCTGCAAAAAGCGCAATATAAAAGTAAAAGGGGCTGTGATAATCAGCTTTTCTAAACAAGGAGAAGGATCCATTCGAATTTTTGAACGGATCCTTCTCCTTGTTTTAATATCTCCGCAGCTGCCGATATAGACCGTAAATTTACCGACGAAAGAAGAGAGAGCTCTTATATATGCTGAAAAAATATCAGGAAACATGAAAAAAATTGTTTATAAATGTGATAATCATGTTATAATAATTAAAAATCTATAAAGGAGGGTCGGTTCTATAACGACGAAATGAACATGG
>JAUNAN010000087.1 GCA_030527595.1 Lachnospiraceae bacterium
GGAGAAAAGCGGATGCGAGAACCAAATCTCACATCCGCTTTGTCTACGGTCTGAGCAGCGGCAGATATTACTGCCGCTGCTTTTTGAGTGCAAGCGTAAAAATAAACTCTGTTCCCACATTTTCCGTACTGATGACATTTACATTCTGTCCGTGAGCGGAAATAATTTCCTTCACAATGGCAAGTCCGAGACCTGTACCGGTCCTGTCCTTTCCTCTGGAGGTATCCTCCTTATAGAAGCGTTCCCAGATGTGGGGAAGAGCCTCGCCGGAAATACCGCAGCCCTCATCCTTTACGGAGACATAGCATTTTCCGTATTTTTCTGTCGTTTCGATTGTGATCGAGGTGCCTCTGTCACTGAATTTGACAGCGTTATCGAGTAAATTGTACACGACCTGCTCGATTCGCTCCTGATCCGCAGTGACCCCGAGGCTTTCTCCGGAAAGCATGAGATGAATCGAGATCTTTTTCTTCCGGCAGGAGCCCTCAAACACGGCTGCTGTATTTTTCAGCATGGAATTGATATCAAAATCAGTCATGTGAAGGATCAGCTTGGTGCTGTCCATGCTGTTCAGCGTCATGATCTCTCTTGTGAGCTTTACCAGGCGGTCGGATTCCCTGGAAATGGTTGTCAGATACTTCTCATAGAGCTCCGGCGGTATCGTGCCGTCGATCATGGCCTCGGTGAAGCCCTTGATAGAGGTCAGCGGTGAGCGGAAGTCATGGCTGATATTGGAGATAAATTCCTTCTGATAGTCGCCGCTTTTCTTCAGCTGCGCTGCCATATAGTTCATGGAATCCGCGAGCTCTCCCATTTCATCCCGGGAAGAGACAGAGATCTTATGCGACAGATTGCCGGAGGCAAATTCCCGTGCTCCCTTTGTGAGCTCTCCGATCTGCCGCTGCGCGTAAATGAGAAAACCGATCAGAACTGCGCAGGCGAGGAGCAGATTGATGAAGGTCACGAGGTAGAGTACACCGGTGAGCACAGAGGCTTTTTCCGCAATATCGGTGACAGAGGTGCTCAGTGCCAGATAGCCTTTCGTGATAAAGCCTGAGGTTACCGGAACCATCACGGTCAGATGCTGCGAGGCGTATACGCCGAAAAAGGTGCTGAGCTCATAGTACTTGGGTCCGAAGTCAGCATAATTAAAATGCTCGATCGTGTACGGCAGCTCGGAAACAGAAGTATCGATCTGGACTTCTCCCTCCGGGCTGATCAAACGGATGTCTGCATTTTCCGCATCGGCAATAATTCTGAGACTCCGGGCAAATACGGAGCGGGAGGTCTCGCCGGAATAATACATTGGTGCACTCTGGGCGGCAAGTATGTGTGTCTCCCGGTAATATCGCTCCGCATGATTCGAGATCAGGATATTTGTGATCAGCTGCGATCCGAGGATCGCGGCAATAAACATGGCAAGCAGGGCGAAGATCACATATCCGCCGATGCATTTGCCTAAAAGAGAACTTCTCATGTCTGATTCTTTACTTCAAATCGATAACCGATTCCCCACACGGTTCCGATGGACCAGTTGTGCTCGTTCTTGATCTTTTCCCGCAGGCGTTTGATGTGAACATCTACTGTGCGGGTATCTCCGACATACTCATAACCCCAGATGTGATCCAGCAGCTGCTCGCGTGTAAATACCTGATTGGGCTGTGAGGCCAGAAAATACAGCAGCTCGAGCTCCTTCGGCGGCATGTCGATCTGCCTGCCGTTGTAGACCACGGAATAATTAGAGAGACTGACTGTCAGATCCTGATAGCTGACAGATTTGAGATCAGGCTCGGCTTCCGGTGCCTTCTGCCGGGATTTCTGATAGCGGCGCAGCACTGCCTTGACGCGTGCCACGAGCTCCTTTGAGTCGAAGGGCTTGATCATATAGTCATCAGCACCCAGCTCCAGACCGAGTACCTTGTCGAAGGTCTCGCCCTTGGCGGAGAGCATGATAATGGGAGTGTCCTTTCTGTGGCGGATCTCTCTGCAGACCTCATAGCCGTCCCGTCCGGGAAGCATCAGATCCAGGATCACCAGATCCGGCTGAAAGGAATCAAAGAGGGCGAGTGCCTCATCTCCGTCCGAGGCTGTTACCGCCGTGAACATCTCTTTCATGAGATAGAGGGAGATGAGCTCCGCAATATTTTCATCGTCATCTACGACGAGGATCTTCTGTTTATTCATTTCCGTCAACCTTTCAGTTTGGCGATGGTCACGCCGGCGTCACCTTCACCGAATTCGCCGAGACGGAACTCGGCAACGTGCTTATTTTTTCTGAGATAGGTCTGGACGCCCTTTCGAAGGGCACCGGTTCCCTTCCCGTGTACGATCCGAACCTGGGTGAGGTGGGCGATCGCCGCATCATCAAGATATTTGTCCAGCTCCGCAACCGCCTCGTCTACGGTCTTTCCGAGCAGATTGATCTCGGTGGAGACACTGGCGGATTTGGCCATACGGATCTTTCCGGAAGAGGATCTCTTGAAATTCGGAGCGGAGATCTCCACCTCATCGATCTTTTCCAGATCCGTAAGCTTGACCTTGGTGCGCATGATGCCGAGCATGACAAAGAGACTGCCTCGCGCATCCGGCAGAGTTTCCACGGTTCCCTTGAGTCCGAGACTTAAGACCTTGACGGAATCTCCGATCTTCAGATCCTCCGCCTTCAGAGTGCCCTGCTTCTTTTCTTCCTGAGTAACTCCCGGAATATTTTTATCAAGGGCATTCATCTTCCCGCGAAGCTTCTCGCGGCGCTTTTCCAGCTCCCGGGCGGATTCTTTGCCGCCGTGCTTCGCATAGTAGCTGATCGTGCGATCCGCATAATCCTTTGCCTCCTGCAGAATACGCTTTGCTTCCTGGGAGGAGTCGGAAATGAGATGCGACTTTTTATCAGCAAGCGCCTTCTTTTCCTTTTCCAGCTCGGCACGCAGCCTGTTGATCTCTTTGCGTGCAGACTCTGCCTCAAGACGCTCCTTTTCCAGAGTGGAGCGCTGTCTCTCGAGGTCGGAGATGACATCCTCAAAGGATTCATCCTGATCTGTCAGCAGCTCTCTTGCTGCCTCGATGACATACTCATTGAGACCGAGCTTTCTGGAGATGGCAAAGGCATTACTCTTGCCCGGCACGCCGATCAGCAGGCGGTAGGTGGGCGAGAGGGTATCGACATTGAATTCGCAGCTGGCATTCTCAACGCCGGGTGTTTTTAAGGCATAAATTTTGATCTCACTGTAGTGGGTAGTGGCGATCGTACGAATCCCTCTCTCATGCAGAGAGTTGAGGATCGCAATTGCCAGCGCAGCTCCCTCCGTCGGATCTGTTCCGGCTCCCAGCTCATCAAAGAGTACCAGAGAATTCTCATCTGCCTTATCCAGAAACTCCACGACATTTTTCATGTGTGAGGAGAAGGTGGACAGAGACTGTTCGATACTCTGCTCATCTCCGATATCCGCATAGACTTCTCTGAAAATGGAAACACGGCTTCTGTCCGCCGCAGGAATATGCAGGCCGGAGAGCGCCATCATGGTGAGTAACCCGGCGGTCTTCAGGGATACCGTTTTGCCGCCGGTATTGGGGCCGGTGATCACAAGAAGATCAAAGTCTTCACCGAGCCGGATATCGATAGGTACTACCTTTTTCTTTGGAATCAGCGGGTGGCGTGCCCTGCGGATCTCGAGGATACCGTCATCACTAAGGATCGGCTTTGTGGCATTGTGCTCCACTGCCAGCTTTGCTCTGGCAAAGATGAAATCCAGCTCGACCAGAGTATGGTAATCACGCATGAGCAGCTGGGTATGCTCGCCGAGCTCTGAGGAGAGACGTGCGAGGATGACCTCGATCTCCTGCTGTTCTTTTATTTTGAGCTCGCGGATCTCGTTGTTGAGACGCACCACAGCCGCCGGCTCAATGAAGAAGGTCGAACCGGTCTTACTCTGATCGTGGACAATGCCCTGAACCTGATTGCGGTACTCGGCCTTGACGGGGATGCAGTATCTTCCGTCGCGGGTCGTGATCAGGGAATCCTGCAGGTAGTCTCGTGCAGAGGAGGAGATGATCTTGGTGAGTTCCGTATGGATCCTGTCTCCGGACAGACGGATATTCCGTCGGATACTGCGGAGAGTGGAGGAGGCATCGTCTGCGATCTCATCCTCGGAAATAATACATCGGCGGATCTCGGCCGCATTTCCGGCCAGAGGCTCCAGGGCGGAAAACAGCGGCGTCAGGATATCGGGTGCCTCATCATCCCGGTCAAATCTTCCGTAATTCTTCGCAAGGGCTGCGTTCTCCAGAAGCTTGCAGACAGACAGAAGCTCATGGATGCCGAGCGCGGAGCCGATCTCCAGTCGTTTTACGGAGGCACGGATATCGTAGGTGCTGCCGAAGGATACATTTCCCTTTTGGAAAATTCGTCCGAGCGCCGCAGCGGTCTCATCCTGCATACGGGAAATTTCGGACAGAGAAGTGCCCGGTGTCAGTTTTTTGCAGACCTCCTTCCCGGGAAGGGAAGTGGCATGCTCGGCAAGCCGGGCGATAATTTTGTCATATTCCAGTGTTTTATAAGCTTTTTCATTCATGTTATCTATTTTACACTGAATCAAGTTCAGAGAAAAGAGGGACACGCAGACTGTAAAAAAACTATTCATAAAACATTCATAAATAGGTGGTAATATAAAAGAGATAAACCTGCGGCAGAATATGCGTAAAGGCCGCAATGATGTGAAGCTTCTTGAAAGGAATTTTGCGATGTCCGAGATAGAAGAGAACAAGATGAGTGATAAAGTCGAAGAATATAATGTCACTGACTCTGCAGAAGCCGAATCCGGTTTTGAAGAGGAGCGCATAAAAAGTGAACTTCCGGAGGAAGAGTACCGCTTTATCCGGGAGACCGTAAAGAAAAGGCCGATCGACCGGCAGAAGGTTCTTGCGGCTATAGGGAAGACAGCAGGTCTCGGAATTCTTTTCGGTCTTACCGCCGGACTTGCGTTTCGGGCCGTGACGCCAAAGATCCAGAACGGACCGTCCAATGTGACGATCGTCTCTGCGGCTGAGGAATCCGACGATTCGGAACAGTCAGAGGCGGAGGTTTCGGAGAGCGCGGAATCTGCAGCTGAGAGCGAAGCGGTGATCGATGCGGAAAGTGTACCGGAGGAAGAGGAGACACCGACAGCCGCGCCGACACTGGCAGAGCTCCTGGAAACTGTCGCAGAGGAGCCGGGGCGTTCCGTGGTGACCGTTACTTATTACGATGAGGATGCCGACTGGTTCAGCGAGGAATCCGGCATGGACTCTGTATCTGGACTTGCCATCGGTGACAACGGGGATGCACTTCTCGTTCTTGCCCGGTATCAGGGGGCACCTGATCGGATCGAGGTGACGATGGGAGACGGAGCATTGATTTCCGCGTCCGTACTTTCGGTGGATCCGGAGACAGAGTTCGCCGTACTCGGTATTGATCACGAAAATCTGACGGAGGAACAGCTGGAGGAAACACCGGTCTGTACCCTCGGAGAATCTTATACACTGAAAAAGGGGGAACAGCTCATTGCAATCGGAAGTCCGATGGGATATAGTGATTCTGTAAATTACGGGGAAATTACTTCCCTGTCGGAGACATTCACGATCACGGACGGAGAGTATCCGCTGATCAGTACCAATATGAGCGGCAGCAGCGCGGGAAGCGGTGTGCTCATAAATTTGGAGGGGGAAATTGTCGGCATGATCTACCGGACGGAAGGTGAGGAGAGTCTGCCGGTAGTGACCGGTATCCCGATCTCGCCCCTGAAATCACTGATCGAGACGCTCTCCAATAATAAGACGATCGGCTATCTGGGTATCAGGGGCTTGACCGTGACAGAGGATATTTCCGAGGCATCGGACATTCCTGTCGGTGTGTATGTGAGCGGGGTGGATCAAAATTCGCCTGCCTTATCCGCCGGCATTCAGACCGCGGACGTCATTACCTCTATGAATGACCGGCCGATTACGTCTCCGGATCAGATCCGCTCCATTATGCTGAGGGCCGATCCGGACAGCGCAATGAACGTAACTGTGGAGAGACAGGGCTCCGACGGCTACGTGAGCTTTACATTTACCGTTACCCTGGGAGAGTTAACATGAAATACATTAAAGATTTAAAAGAAGGAAGCCGTATTCAGGACATTTATTTGTGCAAGCACAGACAGAGTGCAGTTACCAAGAACGGCAAACACTATGAAAACGTAATTCTGCAGGACCGCACCGGTCAGCTGGATGCCAAGATCTGGGATCCGAATTCAGAGGGGATCAGTGAGTTCGATGCCCTGGATTATATCTATGTTGTGGGTTCGGTCAGTGCATTTAACGGGCAGCTTCAGGCATCGCTCCGTCAGGTGAGAAAGGCAGGAGAGGGCGAATATATTCCTGCGGATTATCTGCCGCTCACGAAAAAGAACCGAAAGGTTATGCTCGGTGAGCTGACACAGATTATCGGAACCGTACAGAATCCCTCTCTGAAGGCACTTCTGGAGAGCTTTTTTATCAGAGATGAGGCCTTTATCCGCGCCTTTGTCTCGCACTCCGCAGCAAAGACCGTGCATCACAGCTTTGTGGGAGGTCTGTTGGAGCACACGCTTTCCGTGACAAAGCTGTGTATCTATTTTGCGGACTGCTATCCTGTGATCAACAGGGATCTGCTGATCACAGCAGCTATGCTTCATGACATCGGAAAGACGAAGGAGCTCTCCTCCTTCCCGATGAATGATTACACAGACGACGGTCAGCTTCTGGGGCATATCATGATCGGGGCGGAGATGATCCACGATCACATCCGTGAAATTCCCGAATTCCCGGAAATGCTGGAGCTTGAGGTAAAGCACTGCATTCTTGCCCATCACGGGGAATATGAGTACGGTTCCCCGAAGAAGCCTGCAATTATTGAGGCGATGGCTCTGAATCTGGCAGACAATGCGGATGCAAAGCTTGAGACCCTGAGCGAGGTACTGGAAAACGGCGCAGAGTCCGACAAATGGCTCGGATTCAACCGCTTCTTTGACACAAATATCAGAAGGACAGATGAATAAAAACGAACTGATTCAGGTAACAATAGAGGATATGTCAACAAACGGAGAGGGTATCGGCCATGCTGATGGCTGTACCCTCTTTGTCAGCCATGCGCTGATCGGCGATGAGGTGACAGCGCGCATTACCCGGCCCAAAAAGAGCTATGCCTATGCACGGTGTGAGAAGATCCTGACTCCTTCACCGGACCGCGTGGAAGCAGTCTGTCCGGAGGCGAGACGCTGCGGCGGATGTACGCTGCAGGAAATGAGTTACACAGCCCAGCTCGCCTATAAGGCGTCACAGGTAGAGAACGCCTTAAAGCGGATCGGGGAGGTGGAAGCTCCGAATATGCTGCCGATCGTCGGTATGGAGGATCCGTTCAGATATCGGAATAAGGCGCAGTATCCGATCGGAAGGGATCGCGAGGGAAACATCACAGCGGGCTTTTATGCGGCTCACACACATGCCGTGATCCCGGCCGGGGACTGCTTCCTGACACCGGAGATCTTTAATGAGATCGTCGGTGCGTTTCTTCATTTTATGAAGGAATACAGAATCTCGGTCTATGATGAGAAAACCGGCAAGGGCTTTGTCCGCCATCTGCTGATCCGCAAGGGCTTTGCAACAGGAGAAATTCTGGTTTGTCCTGTGGTGAACGGCAGAAAGATGCCGCATCCGGATGCACTGATTGATGCTCTCGCACTGATTCCGGGCGTAAAGAGCATCTGTGTAAATACGAATACGGAGCGCAGCAATGTCATTCTCGGGAAGAAGGTCACGACACTCTACGGAGATCCTTATATTACGGATATTCTTCAGGGCGAAGCGAAGGATCTGAAGCCTCTGACATTCCGGATCTCACCTCTTTCATTTTATCAGGTGAATCCGACACAGACGGTAAAGCTGTACGGTCAGGCGCTGGAGGCAGCGGGGCTCACGGGGAATGAAATTGTCTATGATCTCTACTGCGGTATAGGCACGATCTCGCTGTTCCTTGCCCAGAGAGCGAAAGCTGTCTACGGAATAGAGATCGTTCCGGATGCGATCCGGGATGCAAAGGAGAATGCTGCAAGAAACGGCATCACCAATGCGCATTTTTATACCGGCGCAGCAGAAGAAATGATCTGCAGCGGGCAGTTCAGTGACGGCACGTCCCTGCCGCATGCAGATGTGATCGTGGTGGATCCGCCGAGAAAGGGCTGTGCGGAATCGCTTCTGAGTGCCATCCTGCAGATGCAGCCGGAAAAGATCGTCTATGTCAGCTGTAATCCGGCCACTCTTGCAAGGGATGTAAAGAAGCTCTGCGGTGAAGGAACATACACAATGGAGTATGCAAGGCCGTTTGATCTGTTTCCGCAGTCGACGCATGTGGAGACCGTATGTTCACTACATCGAATCGAGAAGAAGAATTCGTAGAAATCCTTTGTTTTAAGCACTTTTCACGGTTTTGGAGATTTGACTCTGTTACTAAGAAAGGGCGCAAAAAGGAGGTCATCGACAGTGTGGACGTGTCAGTGGTTCTGCATATCGTATGAGTGAACACATTAAAGATAAGATGAAATTCTTCGAAAACTGAATAAAGAAATGCGAAAAAGCGCTTGTTTTCTAAGGTTTTTAGGACCTATCAGAAGCAGGCGCATTTTAGTACCATAAAAGTGTAGTTGTTAGAGAGTAATTAACTCTGACATCTGCAC
>JAUNAN010000088.1 GCA_030527595.1 Lachnospiraceae bacterium
GGAAATGATATTGATTCCTTTCTGCCGATAGGGAATGCCCATTCTGCCGATAATAAAATCTCTCGTCTCGTGAAGCAGGTGATTGACCGCTTCCACGGAATCCGCGTTTTCAATGATGATGGCAAGCACAGCAACTCTGGTATCCATAAGCTTTCCTCCTCAATTTTTGACTGAAATCTTAACAGATCCTCGGCAGGAGCTCATTTCCCGGTTCCGGAAGCAGAGTCTCCGATCCGATCTCCGTAGTCATCACGACCCTGCCGGGAAGCTCCGAAGTAACTTCTCCGATCACCCTTGCACCTTCCGTATCGGGGAAGGCATTCAGCGCTTCAAGAACACGCTCTGCCCGGTCCCCCGGAACCACCATGACCAGTCTTCCCTCACAGGCAAGATACAGGGGCTCGAGTCCCAGCATACCGCAGACGCCTCTGACCTCAGGTGCTACAGGAATATCAGCGGCATTTAAGCGGATTCCCACGCCGCTCTCCGCCGCGATCTCATAAAGCACGGTGCCGACGCCGCCTCTTGTCGCATCCCTGATCACATGAATATCCGGAACCGCCTTCAAAGCCGCCTCAACAGGATGCCAGAGAGGCGCACAATCAGAGGTGACCTCAGCCTCAATGCCGAAATCATCTCTTGCCAGCAGAATCGTACATCCGTGCCGCCCGATATCTCCGGTCACAAGGATCTTATCCCCGGGCTTTGCAAGCGCGCCCGAGGTAGCAACTCCCGGCAGGATCTCGCCTACGCCGGTAGTGGTAATAAAGAGACCGTCAACCTGCCCCTTTCCGGCAACCTTGGTATCTCCCGCCACAAGACGCACACCTGCCTCACGGGCGGTCTTCGCCATAGCCTCCGTGATCTTCCTGAGATCCGAAACGGGATATCCCTCTTCTATTACAAAAGCGCAGGTCATATACAGCGGTCTTGCTCCCATACAGGAAAGATCGTTGACCGTTCCGCAGATGGAGAGCTTACCGATATTGCCGCCAGGAAAAAACTGCGGTGATACGATAAAGCCGTCTGTCGTCATCGCCATCTTTCCCTGCGGCACCGGAAGAACCGCAGCATCATCTGCCGTAAACAGCTCATTCGCAAACTGTGCCCGAAATACTTTGTCTATTAATTCCGCCGTCTGTTTTCCCCCTGCTCCGTGGGCAAGCGTCACACAGTCATTCATCTTACTTCCTCCTTCATCGGATCATTCCCGTATCTCCGTACTGATACCAGGCTGAACAAGCGCCTTCCGAGGAGACCATACACGCCCCCACCGGATGCTCCGGCGTACAGCCCCTGCCGAACATCGGGCACATATGAGGCTCGATCGATCCCCGCAGTACATCCCCGCATCTGCAGGCAGGATTGCCGTTCCCCTTCATGACAGGAATGTCATATTTCTTACGCGCATCGTAGTCCGCATATGCCTCCCGCAGCCTCATGCCGGATTCCGGAATGACGCCCAGTCCTCTCCAGAAAGCATCGCAGGGCTCCATGATCTCATCCACAAGACGGATCGCAGCCGGACTTCCCTCCTGCCGCACAACTCTCGGATATGCGTTCAAAAAGAAAGGTTCTCCCTTTTCAAATGAAGTAACAGCCGCTGCCAGAGCTGTCACCAGCTCTTTTCCGGTGAAGCCGGCGCAGACACCGCTGATGCCCTCTTCCGTCAGTGCTTCACACAGCTTCGTTCCGATCATAGCGTGCACATGTCCCGGATACAGATACACATCTGCCGCATCCGACATGGCACGGTATGCGGACGGCATCGTCTTGTTTGCCGTGAGCAGGGAAAAGTTTTTCAACCCCTTACGCTTCGCATCACGCACGGCGATACACTCGGAGGGCGTTGTCGTCTCAAATCCCACCGACAGGAAGACGACCTCCTGATCCGGATGCTCCTCCGCATAACGTTCTGCATCCTGCGGCGAATAAACCACCCGGATTTGTGCGCCCTTCTCCCTTGCCCTCTGAAGGGAACCGTGATTACCCGGTACCCGCACCAGATCGCCGAAGGTACAGATCACACAGTTTTTATCCGCAAGGTAAACAGCCTCATCAATGAAGCCTGCCGGTGTCACGCAGACGGGACAGCCGGGACCGGATATCAGGCGGATCTTTTCAGAGAGCATTCTGCGGATCCCGAGGCGGAAGATCTCATGGGTGTGCGTGCCGCACACCTCCATGATCCGCACCTCCGGTCCGTCATAGTGTTTCAGATAATCCGCAGCTCTGGAAACAGCATTCCCTGCGGATCCGGACGCGCCGCTCAAAACAGTCCCTCCGCAAGTAATTCAGCCTCCGTATCATCATCCTCCGTGATCTTTGCGATGGCTGCTCCCGCATGTACCATCACATAATCCCCGGGCATCAGATCCTCGATCAACTCCGCGGAAACGGTCCTTTTTGCCCCGAAGGCATCCACAACCGCAGTGCCGTCAGAAATTTTCACAACCTTTGCCGAAAGTCCCACACACATTTCAATACCTCTTTTTCCGTTTAGGTTTATCTGTTTTGCTCTATCTGTTTCGCTTTATTGCCTTTTTCTATTGGCTTTTTCATCGGGATTTTTTCTGCCGATGATGATGTACTTTATCTGTCAGACAGACCGTTCTCTCATCCTCTCGGCCCCGTAAAGTGCCTGTCCGAGACAGATCCCGCCGTCATTGGGAGGCACCAGGGAATGCGTCAAGACCTGCATTCCTTTTTCTTCGAGAAGCCGCTTCGTCTCCTTCATGAGGATCCTGTTCTGAAACACGCCGCCCGTAAGTCCTGCCGCAGAAACGTCTGTCTGTTCCCTGATCTGCAGGACCGCCCGTACTGTCTCGCGTGCCAGCGCCTCATGAAAGAAAAGAGCGAGTACACAGGCATTGTCATCCGCTGCACCGTATGGATTTTGTTCCCGGGAAGCTTCCGGCAATTTCCGTTCTTCTCTCCGGCCGCCTGCCTGACCGCAGTCAGAGAGCCACTCAAGTCGTTCCTCCGCAATCAGCCGGAACAAAAGATCTGTTCGCAGATATGTGTCTGCTCCTTTTTGCTCCGCATCCGCCCCGGAGATCCGGCCGGCAGGACCTGACTCTTCAAGAAGTCCCTCGTATTTCTCATGAAGGTGCTTTGCGGAAAGCCCCCGCTCTTTTGCCGCCTCTGCCCGGAACATAAGAGCCGTGGATGCCTCCCCCTCAAAGGTAGAGACGGTACGTATTCCGAGTACGGCACTGACTGCATCAAAAAGCCGCCCGCAGCTTGTAGATGTCACCGCATTCATTTTCCGGTCATACATCGCAAACTGAGCGCGGAGCATCTGCTCCGCTCCGAGTCCCAGTTTCGCTGCTTTCGAAAGCGTGCGCTCACGCGCCTTCTTTCTCTGCTCCCCGGAAGGCGCTTCTCCCGGTATCCCGGAGTCTTCGCCGGGCTGTGTTTTTATTTCAAGACCGTAAAGCATGGACACCGCAATGCGCCAGCCCTCTCTCGAAGCCGCGTCTCCTCCGATCTCAAGGAAGGGAACGATACTCGCCTCGCGCGAAAACTTCTCCGTGTCACTTAAGAGTACCTCGCCTCCCCAGATCGTCCCGTCAGTCCCGTAACCGGTTCCGTCAAAGGAGACTCCGATCACCCTGCCCCTGAAGTCATGTTCTGCCATAAGCGAGAGCACATGGGCGTAATGATGCTGTACCTCCAGATACGGAATACCGCTCTCTTCTGCCAGTCTCTTTCCGAGCATAGAGGAATGATATCCGGGATGCAGATCTCCGACTACGGCTTCCGGCTTCATCTCAAGCAGTGTCTCCATGCGGACAATAGATTCCTCCAGCGCCCTCACGGATCTTAAATCCGAGAGATCCCCGATATAGGCGGAGGGATAAAAAGTCCGCCGGCTCGCCAGACAAAAGGTATTCTTCAGCTCGCCGCCCATGGCGAGCACGCGGCTTTTATACTCTCCCGACAGCAGATACGGCAGAGGCGCATACCCTCTTGATCTTCGGATCATATAGGGCCTTCCGTCTATCAGCTCCATCACCGAATCGTCTGCACGTATCCGTATCTTCCGGTCATTGGAGAGCATGTCGTCACACATGGCAGCGATCTCACGCAGTGCATCCTCATCGCTTCGCACAATAGGCGCACCCGAAACATTTGCGCTCGTCATAACAAAGCAGTCCGTCATTTCAAGCCCGTCATCATAGTCAAACAGGAGAAGCTGAACCGGGGCATAGGGAAGCATCACTCCGAGCGTCGGATTATCCGGCGCCACGGACGGCGCGATTCCCGTTTCCTCCCGCTTCCTGAGCAGGAGGATCGGCTTCTGATGGCCGGTAAGGATCTCTCTCTCTTCCTCCCCTAGCACGCACTCCCGATCCACGGTCTGCTCATCCCGCATCATCACCGCAAAGGGCTTCATGGGACGGCTCTTCCTCTCTCGAAGCAGCTGCACGGCAGCCTCATTTCGTGCATCGCAGCAGAAATGAAATCCGCCGATTCCCTTCACCGCAAGAATGCCTCCCTCCATGATCAGGCGTCTCGCCTTTCGGATCGCTGCGTCTCTTCTCTCTCCTCCGTTGATCAGGTAAACCTCCGGTCCGCATTTCGGACAGCAGACCGGCTGGGCATCATATCTTCTGGACTCCGGATCCGTGTATTCCTCCCCGCAGGAGGGACACATGGGAAATTCTTTCATGGAGGTTCGCTCCCTGTCATAGGGAAGCGCATCCAGAATCGTCAGTCTCGGACCGCAGCAGGTACAGTTGATGAAGGGATGCTGATATCTCCGGTCTTTCGGATCCCTCAGCTCCGCTTTGCAGTCCTCGCAGACAGCGATATCAGGAGAGACGAAGATCTCTCCCTTTTCCGGCACACTCTCAATGATGGAAAACTCGGAAAATGCCTCATACTCCGCCTCCTTTACGTCCACCTTCAGGATCGCAGCCCGCTTCGGTGGCTTCTCCCTCAGGAAATGAAGAAACAGATCGATTTTTTCCTGCGTTCCGGTAGCAGTAATTTCCACAAAAGATCCGCGGTTCGCCACGGTACCCGTGATCCCGGCAAGACGGGCATGGCGGTCTGCAGTGGGCCGGAACCCGACCCCCTGTACAATTCCGTAGACCCGGATTTTCTTTGTGACCTGTTCTCTCATATCCTTAATAGTTCCCGATCTCTGTCTGCTCATCGTGTGAGCCGTCATACCGCTCATCGTCTGAGTCATTGTTTTTCCGTTTCATGATCAGAGCAGCTCTCCCGACACCGCAAAGTGAACGGCGGGAATCCACCTGCCCCGATATTCCGGAAGCAGCTTTTTCAGCTCCGGATCACCGATGATCACATCAAAGTGATTCTTTTCAACAAGATCCGGCAGATCATACTCCTCCTTCAGCTGTACATCTCCGTCCCGTCTCAGCCCCGGAAGCTGAAGGAAATAGGTCGCTGCACAGATCCGATCCTTCGGAATACCGGATGAAGCAAGTGCATCTCTCAGCGAATTTGCAAATACCTGCTGATGCACGATCAAAACGCTGCTGTTTTCATCCGCACATCCCCTTATTTCCTCAGTAAGCGCTTCCGCTGACGGGTCCTCAACCGCAAAAGGCGTGCCGAACTTTTTCTTCAGATAAACTGCAGAAGAAAGTCCCGCCGGTGAGACTACGTAATTCAGATCCATCTCTCCTGCATTCCTGATGTGATCCAGACCGTCCTTGCCGCCGTAAATACAGACGCTTCCGGCACCTCTTTTATAAAGTGCCTCCTCGATTTTTCTGCCGTACTCCCGGCTGTCACCCTCGAGAGGGATGGCACCGATCACGCCTATGCGAAGACCTGTCAGCCCGCCTGAGCTGACCGGCTGCCGGGAAGGAGCTGCGCTCCCGGAAAACTTTCGGAAGAGCGCCTCATACATCTTCTGCTCTCCCCGGTCATAGAGCTCCATGCCGTTTGTGTCCGCCGCAACCGCAGGTCTTCCTGTTTTCTTCTCCGCCATTTTACAGAGTGCCTGATAATCCGTGGCGGATACTGCCGGAACCGGGGTGCCGATGAGAGCCGTAAACTCTGCATCGATCTCCGCCGAAGCAGCATTCAGCTTCTCGATCAGCTCCCGATCTCTGCCTAAGATCGCATCCATGTCCCGCAGGCCTGCGGAGAACAGGGCACTCCTTTCATCCTTCCATCTCGGCTCGTCAAAGCCGCAGATATTGCCGGTACATCCTCCGGCATCAAGAACAATGCTGAGATTCGGCATCCCGAAGAGCACCTCCTCTGCACCTGACTGATCAGGAGCAAACGGTGTGAGTCGAAGACGCAGTCCCTTCACAAGCGAAGGTGTTCTCTGTTCTTCTTTCTCCGCGGACTCTGTTCCGTCACTGCAAATCTGCTGCAGAGTGTCTGCTCCCCGGCTTGCTTCTGCAACGGTCCGGTCTTTTGTTGCAGCTGCTCTGCCTTCTGCCGCAGCTCCGTTTTCTGCCTTGATCCTGCTCTCTGCTTCTTTCGGATCTGCTTTATCTGCCATGCAGCGGCAGATCCGTTCAAACAGCTCTGTCACCGCGGCATATCCGTAAGGCTGTTCATCCTCACACCAGGGAATCGCCTCTGCCTCCGGATGATAAAACACGGCATCTCTCCCCACCGCAATATCCACAGCCTTTTTATCGCTGTCATAATACAGCATGGTCGGCTCCATGTTGGAATAGATCCGGGTTTTGGGACTTCGCGCCGCGATTGCCCTCAGATACACACCGGAATCCTCACGCACATTGGCAAAGATCTCGGGCACGTCGATGCCAGCCTCAAGGAGAGCCAGCGCCATCTCAAAGGGATCGCCGTTCACAGTCTCTCCCACAGCAGCAGAAAGCTTTCCTCTCTCCCTGCCGAGCTTCTGTACCTTAAGCACAGCCTCCTCAGCCTGTACTCTCCACTCCTCGTCCGGAAGCTCGCTTCCGAGAGCACGCCCGAGTGCCTGATACTGTCGGCGGATCCGCTCTGTTCCGTAAAATCTCTGCAGCTCAATGTAAGGCATCTGAAGTCTCGCCGCCAGATCTGCCGCTGCCGGTCTTGCTTCCGGATGAAGCACCAGGTTGAAATTGGCTGATCCCATCTCCTCGAACTCCTCAAAGGAGTCTGCCTCCGCAAGCGACAAGATCCTTTTCACGCCTATTTTCTTCAGCATGGCGCGCAGCTCAAAGCTCTCCTTCACCGGACCGAAAAATCCGAGAAAATTGACAGTCGTCGGTCTTTTCTTCTGTTTCGGAATCAGGGAATACAGACTCTGCCGCACATTGACCATCGGCGGACGTGTTCCCTCTCTGGTGAGCGCATACATATAGCAGGGGCGCACCTTTGTTCCGGCAAGCTCCTCGCATTTCCGTGAGACCCTGTCCATGTCCGTTCCGAGAAGCGCATCCACGCAGGTAATGCAGATCATCACAAGAGGAGGCTTCTCGGGAAGCGACTCGCAGACCGCCTTAACGGCTTCGGGTATCTTTCTCAGGTGTCTTCCCGTGACCACATCGGTTTCATCCATAAGCAGATAAAAGAAGCGGTCTTCATACCCCTTGATTTTTGTGATCTCCGCCGTGTTTCTCCCGCAGCAGCCGGGAGAGACAATGAGCATGACCGATCCGGGAATACTCAGACCCGCACGCTTGACGCCGAATCCCTCAGCCCCCGGTGAATTAAATGCCAGAGTTGCCGGAGAGCTGTAGATCAGATGTTTTCCGTTCTGATAGAGCTCGGGAATTTCTCCCCCGGGCATCCCGGCCAGCTCTTCCGCCGAATAAAAGCGGGCAGTCTTTTTATTTTCTGCAGGTCTGGTCGTGTTTTCTCTTCTCTTATCGTCATTCATGAGAAGCATCCTCTTGAATCAGTCTGTCGGCAAGGGCAAAGAATCTGGCTGTGACTTCATTTTCCGGATACATCTCAACGATCGTCTTTCCCTGATCCTCCGCCAGATTGATCTCATCGCACCTCGGAATATCCGCGGCGATCTCAAGTCCCCGCTCCTTTGCAAATGCAGACACCCGCTCTTCCTCATTCGGGATGTTTCGTCTGTTCAGGATCAATCCCATAACGGAAGCGTAGCCGCGGTCCTCAAAATTCTTCACCGCCTCGTTGATATTGTTTGCGGCATAAAGCGCCATCTTCTCACCCGAGGTAACGATCAGCACCTTCTCCGCATACCCCTCCCGGATGGGTGCCGCAAATCCGCCGCAGACCACATCTCCGAGGACGTCAAAGAGAACCACGTCCGGCTGCTCCTTCTCCATGAGCTGCAGATCGTCCAGGATATGAAAGGTTGCGATGATTCCTCTTCCCGCACAGCCAAGTCCCGGTGTGGGGCCGCCGGTCTCGATGCAGAGCACATTTCCGAATCCACGCTTTGAGATCTCGTCCAGGGACTCCGGATCCGCATCGCGCTCTCTCAGATAATTCATCACGGGGATCAGCTCTTCTCCCGAGAGAAGATTCCCCGTAGAATCCGCTTTCGGATCACAGCCGATCTGGATGACCTTTTTTCCGCGCGCTGCAAAGGCTGCCGCGAGGGTGCTTGTAATTGTGGATTTTCCGATTCCGCCTTTTCCGTATACGGCAAGTTTGATCATATAAAAAAGGACTCCTTCCCGAAAAGGAAGGAGCCCGGTATTCCCGAATGATATCCGCTTCTTCGACTTCACATAAAATGTTTACTCTCAGAAACCGTTTTTCCGTCTCATTCCTTTTCCGCTCAGATTTCTCTTAACA
>JAUNAN010000011.1:0-6664 GCA_030527595.1 Lachnospiraceae bacterium
TCTTAATATGAACAATCGGGGCAGCGAGATTCGAACTCGCGACCTCACGGCCCCCAGCCGTGCGCGCTACCAAGCTACGCCATACCCCGATGGACGCTTCCTCTGGAAGCGCCTTAACTATCGTAACGATTTCAGCCGGTTTTGTCAACCTAAAGTAGATTTCTTTTCAGAATTGTACACACATTTTCAGAGTCCCAGAGCATCGGCTGTCTTTTCCGCATCCTCAAGCACAGCCTCAAACTTATCCAGTGCACGGTCTATCGGTTCTGGCGTCTTAAGATCCACACCCGCATGACGCAGCTCATCGAGAGGATCCATGCTTCCGCCCAAAGACAGGAACTCAAGATATCTCTCAACTGCGGAATCCCCCTCTTTCAGGATTGCCTCAGAGAGTGCCGCCGCGCTGGTATAGCCGGTTGCATAGACGTAAACATAGAAAGGACGATAGAAATGCGGAATTCTCGCCCACTCATACTTGATCTCCTCGTCCATCACAAGCGTATCTCCGAAGTAATCCCGGATCAGGCGCTCATAAAGAGCAGACAGACTTTCCGCATCACAGGACTCCCCGCGTTCAGCCATGCCATGTGCTTCTTTTTCAAACTCGGCGAACATGGTCTGACGGTAAACGGTCCCCTTGAAGCCCTCCAGATACTGATTCAGAAGAGCCAGGCGCTCATGCGGCTCCGTTGTATCCGCGAGAAGCTGCTCGATCAGCAGATTTTCATTTACAGTAGATGCAACCTCCGCAACAAACAGTGAGTAATCTCCGTACTGGGGCGGCTGAGTATGATTCGTCAGCCATGTATGCTGAGAATGCCCCATCTCATGTGCAAGGGTGGATACACTGTCCAGTGTGCCGGAGAAATTTATCAGAATAAAGGGATTGGAGTCATATGTTCCGGAGGAATAGGCTCCGCTGCTCTTTCCCGCATTGGGATAGACATCGATCCATCTCTCTTTATACGCCTGTCTCACCCTGGAAACGTATGCCTCACCAAGAGGTGAGACGGCATCGAGTACCATCTGCTGTGCCTGCTCGTAGGTATAAGAGGCACTGCTTCCTGAAGACAGCGGCGCATAGACATCGTAATAATGCAGCTCCTCTGTCTTCAGTATGCGCTTTCTCAGCTTCAGATAGCGGTACATCAGATCCATGCGGCTGCGCACCGAAGTGATCAGATTGTCATATACAGACAGCGGGATGTGATTCCCTGCAAGAGACATCTCCCGCGCACTTCCATACCCGCGCACCTGCGCCTCTGCGGCAGAGGTCTTTAAGGAGCCGGAATACGCCGCCGAAAATGTATGGATATGCTGTCTGTAGGTCTTGTAGTAGGAGCGGAATGCACTCTCCCTGAGCTTCCGGTCGGCGCTCATCTCCAGTGGAATATAAGCGGACTCAGTCACAGGATGCCGCTCCCCCTCACTGTCTACCGCGTCCTCAAACACAAGATCCGCATCTCTCAGCGCATCCGCAACCTGTTTGGACACACCGAAGGCCTCCCCGAAGGAGCTCAGAAGAACCTCTTCGCGGGCACTGAGCATATGCGGCTTGCTGCGTATCAGCTTTTCCAGATAGAATCGATAGCCGGCAAGCTTCGGATCTGCGGCAAGAGACACCAGTGCATCCTCCTCCAGAGAGAGGATCTCCGGCTCCGCAAAGGCCGATGCGGCTGCGATCTTCACATAACGGGAATAGATCCTCGCATACATGCCCTGCGCATCGGAGGCGCGTGTATCCTCACTGTGACGAAGACTTGCATAGACAAAGAGATCACTCAGGCGTCTGCCCAGCTCCGTGTCCCACTCAAGAAATGAAAGAACCGCATCTGCGCTGTTCAGCGTTCCTCCATAAGAAGCGGCCTTTTCCTCCGCCCCCTCCAGCTTCGCAAACTCCCGCTCCCAGGACGCATCATCGGCATAGAGCGTTGTGAGATCCCAGGTGAAGGCGGGATCGATCTCCTTCCTTTCTCTTATCTTCTGCATAAAAACCTCTCTTCCAAAAAAGAGAGCGCACGGCTCTCTTTTTTTACAAACCTGTTCTTTTCTGTATGAGTAAAAACCCTTTTCCGTCCCTGATCAGCGGTCGGAAAGCTCCTTTTTCAGAGCCTCGATCAGTCTGTCATCATCCTCTTTGCAGCGGATCGCCAGACGCAGATAGTTCCTGCCGCCGGTCTTAGAGGTGAGCTCCTTGATCAGCAGATTGTAATTGATCAGCAGAGTCTGGGTCAGCTCCTTTGCGGAAATTCCGTTCTCCAGCTCGGCAAACACATAATTTGCCTGTGAAGGCATGACTCTCAGTCCGGGGATCGCAGAGAGCTCCGACTCAAAACGCTTTCTCTCCTCCCTGAATTTCACGAGTGCCTCTGTATAGTCGTTCTTGTATTTTTCGGCGATCTGCATATAAAACTCACCGAAGGAGTTGATGTTCCAGATCGCGACATCCTTCTTCAGGCAGGCGATCATCTCCTCATTTGCGGATGCAAGAACACCGAGACGGATACCCGGAATGCCGTAGGACTTTGAGATGCTCTTCATCACAAAGAGATGCGGATATTCATTCAGAATGCTCTCATAGATGAGAGAGCTGTCCTCTTCATCTGCAAAATCAACAAAGGATTCGTCGATCACCAGTGTCAGCTGCTTCTCCCCTGCCCACTTTGCAAGACGCAGAACATCCTGCTTTGGAATATAGCTGCCGGACGGATTGTCCGGATTCACAACAACAAGTGAGGAAATGTCTTTGTCGGCAAAGAAATTCATCAGGTCATCCGCTGTATAGGAATAGTCCGGATTCTCCGGTATAAAGCTGACGGATCTTTCCTCCGCATAGCGGTGCGGGTATTCCTCGAAGGTCGGACGAACAAAGCCCACCTTGCCCTCGAGGTTCTCCATCAGGGCTTTGATCAGCTCGGCTGCGCCGTTGCCGACCAGAATGTGCTCCTCATGAACCCCGAAATTCTTGGCGGCAAGCTGTGCATTGACGCGCATGCCGGAGGGGTACTGGGTCAGAAGCTCATGGAAGCTTGCCTTCATCTCCTCTTCCATGCGCTTCGGCGGGAAGTAGGGATTGACCAGATAGCAGAAATCCAGCATGTCCGGATATCTCCAATATCCGCCGTAACGGCTCGCCAGGAGGGCGGCACGCTCCGCGGGATCCTCGGCAAACAGAGAGGTTGCGATGTCGAGATCCTGCGCATCGTCGATCTCATACCATCTCTGACCGCTCAGTCTCTTTGCCTTGATCATCGGATCACTCAGCATCGTCAGAATACGGAGCACCTGCTCATAGTACTCATTCTCTCCCATTGCCTTCTGATAGGCCTCCAGGAAGGGAACATAGTAGTTTTTCGAAAACTCCTTCGCAAACTTATAGATGTTGACTGTCTTGTAGTAAGCATCCTTCTCGTCATAGTTCAGCTTCTTGCCCGGAACAAAGGCCGTGATGGAATCATCCTCAGCCAGCTTCAGGCAGGTTCCGTCCATCCATGCGGCATATTTGTCCACCAGCGCAAGTGTCGGACGGGGATCCTCGACCAGCATATCCAGAATAGAATCCTCGATAATGATATCTGATTCAAAGAGAAGCGTATCCTCAGCAACCAGATAATCGGATGCCAGTGCAAGGGAATAGATATTATTCGTCTTATCATAAACCGGATTTTCCACATAGACGATGGGAGTCTGAATATTCAGAGTTGCGATGAACTCCTTCAGCTTTTCTCTCTCATAGCCGACTACAAGGACGATCCTGGAAACATTCTGCTTCTCGATCTGACGGAGTACACGCTCAATGAGGGTGACACCGTTTACCTTAACCATACACTTTGTATTATTCTGAGTAAGCTCCTTCAGGCGCTTGCCCATTCCTGCCGCCAAAATAATTGCCTGCATTTTTCAATCCTCCCGACTGATCAAAAAAATAACAAAACAGCTTATGATTACTTTTCTTCTTCTGTGGAGAGCAGAATCCTGTCATTATTGAAGGCCTCTCCTGCCTTTTTCGCAAACTGCTGAAGCAGGTCCTCCACAGTCATACCTTCCCGCTCTTTCCCCTTAATGTCAAGAGCGATTCCGCCGTCACTCATCATGATCGTCCGGTTTCCGAGTTCAAGAGCCTGATTCATGTTATGCGTGACCATGAGACAAGTAATGTTTCTCTCCTTTACGATCTGCTTTGTGAGCTCCAGGACCTTTGCCGCAGTTCCGGGATCCAGTGCTGCGGTATGTTCGTCCAGAAGAAGGATCTTCGGAGTGACCATAGTTGCCATCAGCAGCGTCAGCGCCTGACGCTGTCCGCCCGAGAGAAGTCCCACAGGATTCTTCATGCGGTCCTCCAGTCCCATATCCAGCATGGCAAGCTGCTCACGGAAGAGCTCCTTCTCCTTCCTGCTGATCCGGCTGAAGTAGGCATGCTGCTGTGTTGAGGCACGCAGATAAGCGATCGCAAGATTTTCCTCGATCGTCATGTGCGGTGCGGTCCCCATGAGCGGATCCTGAAACAGGCGTCCGATATAGACCGAGCGCCGATGCTCCTTCACGAAGGTGATATCCCTTCCATCCATGAGAATGCTGCCCTCATCCGGATAAAATGTCCCGGCGATCGCATTAAACATAGTGGATTTACCCGCTCCGTTCGACCCGACAATAGTCGCAAAATCACCGTCCTCCATTTTCAGGTTCAGGTGATTCAGCGCTCTCTTTTCATTGACGGTGCCTGCATGAAATGTCTTCGATAGATTGATCAGTTCAAGCATATTTTCTCTTTTCTCCTACTTTCAAGACCTGCTTTTCATTTCCTCCGTGTTGAGAAGGAATTCTCATACCGAAAGCTTTTTTCTCAGCCCAGCATCTGCTTTCTCTTTTGTCTGTGAAGAGAAACCAGCTTTCTGACCTGCGGTGTCGTCAATGCGATGGCAACAATGAGTGCCGATACAAGCTTGAAGGCTTCTGTCGGAATATTCAGTCGAAGCGCCAGTGACATCGCAAAGCGGTAAAGCACGGATCCGAAGATGACCCCGACGATACGAAGCGCCATGCCTCTGTGCTGGAAGAACATCTCTCCGATGATGAGGGATGCCAGTGCCACAGTGACCATACCGGTTCCGAGATTGATATCACTGCTTCCGTTGAACTGTCCGATCAGACATCCTGCCATGCCGGTCAGCGAATTTGAAACGCAGAGTCCCACAATGATCGTAAAGGCAGGATTGATCGAGGATGCTCTGACCATAGCCGGACTGTCTCCCGTGGCACGGATAGAGAGACCGAGTCTCGTTCCGAGAAAGAGATAGATCACTACACAGACAATGCATAAAATAATTGCCAGAAGCAGAAGCGGACTCCAGCTTGCCCATGCCTTGTTCCCCGGGATGATGTTTCCGAAGAGATCATAAATGGTGTCGGAGCCGAATACGGAGAGATTGGACTTAAAGCCCATGACAGCCAGATTGATCGTGTACAGACCCGTATTGACGATAATACCGGCAAGAATACTCTCAACGCCGAGCTTTGTCTGCAGAATCGCCACAATGAATCCCGAGCACACACCTGCAGCCATCGCTGCGAAAATGGCAAGAATCGGATGTCCCGCGATCGTAACCACCGCTCCCACCGCACAGCCGAGCGTATAGCAGCCGTCCGTGGAGAGATCACAGATATTCAGAATACTGTAGCTGATAAACAGTGACAGCGCAACGAGTGAGTAGATGAGTCCGAGCTCAAGTGCCGTGCGCACAATGCCCGCGGTAAGAAAGGCTGACATGTTAGGTCCCCCGTAAATAAAAATCCTGATAGCGGAAGTCCTCTGCTTCACGCACGTGCCTGCAGCAGAGGACAAAAATAGACGAAAATGTAATCATTTTGCTGTTGTCCGGGGCTTTCCCCGAAGCAATCAGCTGAATTCTTTTGCTGTCTGAGTTTCTACGACAGATGTGCAGTACGGCTCGAAAGCTGCCTTCACATCGTCTGCATTGTAGCCCAGCTCTCCGATGACATCTGTATTTACTGTAGCAATACCGTTGTCAAATGTCTGAACAGCTGTGGATGCCGGATCTGCGCCGTTTACAAGAATCTCAACGGCCATGTCCGCAGTGGCTGCACCCAGATTGGAATAATCAACACCGTAGCCGCAGAAAGCTCCGTTCAGAGCAAAGGAATCTGCGCCTGCATAGTGCGGGATTCCCGCCTCAAGGAAAGCGGAATAGATCGTGAGCTCTGCAGTCATAACCGTATTATCTGTCGGTGTGAAGACTGCATCTACGCCTTCCGCGATCAGAGCGTTCGCTGCATCCACGATACCTGTGGTGTCTGTTCCTGTCTTCTCGATATAGGAAACTCCCTTCGCATCCAGGAAAGCCTTTGCGTCTGCAATCGCCTGTGTAGAAGCATCCTCGCTGTTGGAATAAAGAAGACCGATATAGTCTGCATCCGGATCCTGGGCAAACATCAGATTCATGATCGCTTCCGTATTCAGCGCATCAGAGGTTCCTGTAATGTTGGCGCCCGGTGCCTCCATGGAAGCAACCAGTCCCGCACCTACCGGATCTGTGCATGCGGCAAAAACGATCGGCATATCCTCATTCTTTGTCGCACTCTGCATGATCTGTGCTGTCGGTGTGGCGATCGGAATGATAATATCCACTTCATCCGCGATCAGGTC
>JAUNAN010000011.1:6764-8302 GCA_030527595.1 Lachnospiraceae bacterium
TTTTTCATAATCTCCTCCTTCAAACTTCCGGCTCTGCCCCGGGGGCAGCCGGCTCACGTTCCGTATGCTTCTTCAATAAATGCATACACGCAGGTCATTATAGCATGAACCTGTCGTTTTGTTAAGCTTGGTCATCCCTTAAGGAAGTCATCCTCTTGATCTGTCTGGCTTGAGAACGGCTGTTTTTCCATTTTCAGGGCGTCATACAGTGCAGCTTCCGTCTGTGCCATATAGGGATTGACATAAAAAATGCCCGCAAGCCCGAATGTAACCGACGTCAGCAGCAGCCACGGAATAAAGGAGAGATCCAGCACAAATGCCTTCCACTTATTTCCGTCCATCATATATTTGCTGATCGCAAAGGCATCCTCCCTCGGCATATCGGGATATTCCGAAAGCAGATAGGGAATCATCTTATATTCATAGCTCTTAATGATTCCGGGGATCACAAAAAGAAGACTCCAGAGTATTGTAAAGAGATCACGGAAAAACAGGGTTTTTACCACATTCTTATAGTGGTGATCGAATCCCCATGCAAGCTCCTTCACTTCAGCGCTCTGTTCCAGATTGCAATAGAAGAATCTTTTGCAGCCCATCCCGAGAGGATTGGTCAGAAAAATGCTCACAAAAACAGCAGCGAGTGAGATGATGAGCCCCAGGAGGACCATGATCCCCATCATCAGAAGAATTCCGGCAGGTGACACAGAATCAATGCTGAGCAGACCTAAACTCTGTCCACCGACAGCACCTGTTACCGACGAACTGCCGCTGCCGACTCCGACGATAAAGAAAAGTAAAAAACCAACCAGCACGCTTCTCCAGTAATTTGCCTTCATCACGCCCTTTGCGTAAGTCTTCAGGCCCTTTCTAGTCCACATAGTATACTCCTTTTAAAAAAATAAAACTGTTGATCAGCTACGTCCCCCCCCCATATTCCGGCAGATAAAAGCTGCCGCCTCACTTATTATAGACGACTTTTCCTATGTTGAAAACAGGGTTTGTACCGTTCGAGGACCACCGTTTGATAGCTGCTTTCGATGACAGCTGCTTGTTGACTACTGTTCGATGACTTTGCGCTTTTGCTGCTTTGACATTCCGCTGCCGCAGACCTATACTTTTTTATATGCAGTTTTGCAAATATAATAATCGGAGGCAGTTATGACAAATATTGATATTTCCGTTCTTCTCTGGATCCAGAATCATATCCGGCAGGACTGGCTGGATCCCGTCATGGTCTTTATCACTCATTTTTTCGGGAAAGCGGGAATCTTCTGGATCGCCCTCACCCTGCTGCTCATTCTCTGCAAAAAAACGAGAGCCGTGGGGCTGACCTCCTTCGTCTCTATCTGCCTGAATGTACTTGCTGTCAATGTCATTGTAAAACCCATCGTTGCAAGGCCGCGGCCCTATGACGTCGCACAGGCGCTCATTCCTCTGGTCGAACATCTGAGTGACTTCTCCTTCCCATCCGGTCACACAGCCTGTGCTTTTGCCTGTGCCGTCGTTCTGTTTCTTCTTCTTCCGAAGAAATTCGGCAT
>JAUNAN010000011.1:8402-10385 GCA_030527595.1 Lachnospiraceae bacterium
CTCCGTGGCTGCCGTAGGTAAAGCCGGTGTTTCGAAAACAATATACCACCAGCAGTCCGAACACAGCGGGAGCAAGTACCTTTCCCAGATAGAGCACAAAGTCCGGTGTCTTTCTTCCCTGCGGGAACAGCAGATAGGGAAGAAAACGGGTCAGCATGGTTGCCGCTATGACAACGATGATCGTAAGGATGATCTGCTGTATCGTCATTTTTCTTCTCCTTTCTGATTATATGCGGGATCCAGCTTTCCGCGCAGCAGAGTCAGTACCGCAAAAATAACGATCATTGCCGGAATAATAAAATTGTCCGGTCCGAAAATGATCAGGGTGATCACAGAAGCCAGAATGCCGACAAAGGCACTGACATGTCCTTTCCAGAAGCTGCCGCTCTCATCACTCTCCTTCATCCACTGATTCATGAAGATCGCGACAAACATCGCAGTCATCACGAAATCCAGCCCCTCTGTGTTAAAGGTAAGAAGCTGACCGAATAATCCGCCCAGCAGACACCCAATGATCCAGTAACTCTGATCAAGAAGCGAGACCCAGAAATAGAACCAGCTGCGGTCCACACCCTCGGGTATATCCGCCGAATAATTGACGGCAAAGGTCTCATCACTTGTCGTGTAGATCAGATAAAATTTTTTCCAGCCCATATCCCGGTATTTATCCAGCATGGAAATACCGTAGAACAGATGCCTTGCTCCCACCATCAGCGCCGTCACAAACACAGATGCCGGATGAAAGGAAGTAAGCAGGATATCCGCAAGCAGAAACTCCATCGAGCCTGTATAGATGATCGCTGCCGTGAGCACAGGCAGATAGAAGGGAAAGCCCCTCGTAACCATTAAAATTCCGTAAGTCAATCCGAGAAAGACATATCCCGTCATGACCGGGATCGTCTGAGGAAATGCTGCTTTTAATGACCGCATGTCGCCTCCCCGCCGAGCGGCGCACTCCCGATCATCTCTTCTCCCTGCGCTGCGATCCGTTCCGCCTCCTCAGATGCCGCAAGAAAGATCTCCTTCACGCGGCCCTCCGGCAGAAGTTTTAATGCCTCTTCTTTGGACATAAGCACACAGTCTGTCAGCTCTTCCACCTGCCGGTGTATTTCCTGATCCTGATACTTCCCGAGGAAAAGTGTGATGTTCTTGCAGGCATTTCCCTTCTCGGGCAGGAAACGGTACTCGGTCATCTCGAAGTCCCCCACACGCTCGGCGCGGATGCCGGTCTCCTCCTCCGTCTCTCTCAGTGCGGCCTGAATCTCTGTCTCTCCCGCATTTCTGTGGCCTTTCGGGAGACCGTATATTCCTTTTCTGTTTCGGGTGATCACATACCGCAGCCCTTCTTCTGTCCATGTAAATAAAACAAATCCGCAGGACATCTCGCAGGTTCTGCGCGGATCCTTTTTTCCTTTGAGTTCACAGTGCTCATCCGGCGGAAGAAGCGTCAGCGCGCGCTGCTCTTCCTTTGTTCCCTTAAGAAGCCGCGCATATTCCGGACAGGACGGATCATGATCATTGATGAGACCGCAGGCCTGAAGATAGGAATAGGTAATGACCGGTCCGAGGTATTTGAAGCCTCTTTTTTTCATTTCTTTGCTTACCTGCTCAGAGAGCGGGCTGATCGCATTCATCTCTCCGCCCTCATAGACGAAGACCTTGCCGCCCGTAAATCCCCACAAAAAAGCATCAAAGGAACCGTATTCCTCCCGGACACGGCAGAAGGCACGGGCATTGGCGATCATGCCCTCTACCTTACTCCGGGAACGGATCATGCCGTCCGCCGCGAGGATACGCTCAATGTCCGGCTCTCCGAACGCCGCAACTGCCTCGTAATCAAAACCGGCAAAGCACTCCCTGAATATCTCTCTCTTTTTCAGCATCAGCTCCCAGCTGAGTCCGCAGGACATTGCCTCCAGCACAAGAAGCTCGTACAGTTTTCTGTCATGATGCTCGGGAACACACCACTCCGTATCATGGTAA
>JAUNAN010000011.1:10485-32625 GCA_030527595.1 Lachnospiraceae bacterium
TATGCACGGAACCTGCAGCTCAAACAGGCTGCAGGTTCATAAAAATTGCATTTTCAGTTATTTTCAGGATGAAAGGTCGGAACCATCTCCTCGATCTTCTCCCGGATCGCTTCCGTGTTCCGGTAAGCCGCTTTCTTCAGCTCCTCCAGATCTCTGACAAAGCGCTCATCGTCGAGGATGATCGGATGTCCGATAAAAATACGCTTATTCGCGGTCTTTTTCATATCCTCTTCATCCATGAGCAGCTCCTCATAGAGCTTTTCTCCCGGCCGCAGTCCCGTATAAACGATCGGGATATCCACATCCGGCTCATGACCCGAGAGTCTGATCAGCGTTCTGGCCATATCATCGATCTTAACAGGATCTCCCATATCAAGCACGAAGATCTCTCCGCCCTTTGCGTAGTAGGAAGCCTCCAGGATCAGAGAAACCGCTTCAGGAATCGTCATGAAATAGCGGATAATTCTCGGATCCGTAACCGTGACGGGACCGCCCTCCTTGATCTGCCGCTCAAAGAGCGGAATGACCGAGCCGTTAGATCCCAGTACATTGCCGAATCGGACAGCCACATACTTGGTCCCGCTGTAATGACGATCCATATACTGGAAGATCATCTCGCAGAGACGCTTGGATGCGCCCATAACATTCGTCGGATTCACTGCCTTGTCCGTGGAAATGAGAACACAGGTTTTTACACCCGCCTCCGCAGCACTCTCCGCTACATTCCAGGTACCGAAAACATTATTCTTGATCGCTTCATTCGGACTGTCCTCCATGAGCGGCACGTGCTTATGTGCTGCGGCATGGAACAGGATCTCGGGCTTTTCCTCATTCATGATCAGGCTGAGACGGTCTCTGTCACGGACTGAGCCGATGAGGACCAGAAGCTCCATATCCGGATATTTCCTTCTGAGCTCCTGCTGCACATCATACACATTATTTTCGTAAATATCGAAAATGATCAGCTTCTTCGGACCCGCATGTGCGATCTGTCTGCAAAGCTCCGATCCGATGGAACCGCCGCCGCCCGTGACCATCACGGTCTTTCCCGAAAGGTTGCGGATGATCTCGTCTGTATTAACGGAGATCTCTTCTCTGCCCAGAAGATCGGTGAGCTCCACCTTCCTCAGCTGATGAAGGGAGACCTCTCCGTTCACAAGCTGATAAATGCCCGGAAGAACCTTCACCTCACAGCCTGTCTCCTGGCAGATCTTCAGGATCTCGCTTCTGTCCTTTACATTTGCGGAAGGCAGAGCACAGCAGATCACATCGATCCCGTACTTGCTTACATTTTCCCGAATGGTGGTACGATCGCCCACGATTCGTACGCCCTCGAGTTTTCTTCCGATTTTAGAAGGGTTGTCGTCAATAATACAGCATACTCTTCCGCCCAGAAAACGGCTGTTCTTATATTCCCGGATCAGTGACACTCCCGCAGCGCCGCCTCCTATGATCATGACGCGTGCGGTATGCTTTCCTCTCCCTCTGCTGTGCAGATAGCTTCTGATCACTCTGTACGAAATACGGATGCCGATACAGCAGACAAAGGAGAGCAGATATCCCATAAAGGATGCACCTCTGGACAGACCGGACTCCAGATTTCGATTCAGGAGCTTGATCGTGACCAGAATAACGGGCCCGAGAACCACATACGCCTTAACGGCATCTGCCGCCTCGTCAATTCCCGCATATCTCCATACACTGCTGTAAAGTCCGAAGGCAGCATAGAGGATCAGGGATTCGATCACGACAAACACGATCAGCCACATATGAGGCGTGATCAGATCGGAAGGTATCTTAGAAAAAGACAGATCAAACCGGATCCAGACTGCGATCAGATGTGAAAAAACGATAGACAGGATATCCAGGAAGGCGACAACGCCTGCGCGTATCGCCCAGCTTTTATCCCTGGTAAATAGAGTACTCACTGTTTCTCTCCCACATTACAATAATTCTGCTGCCGCACGCAGCTTCCCGGCTGCGGCCTCAATATCCTCTTCGGCGAAAAGACCGCCGGATACTGAGAGTCCCGCTGCGCCAATCCCCTGAAGCTGAGGGGCATTTTCAGCTGTAATACCACCGATCGCCACTACCGGAATCGATACGGCATTACAGATCTCCCGGAATTCCTCCCGTGTCATAGGGACAGCATCATCCTTGGTTCCGGTCGTGAACATGGCACCGCAGCCCAGATAATCCGCGCCCTGCTGCTCGGCAGCAAGCGCCTCTGCCACATTATGTGCCGTCACGCCGAGGATCCTGTCAGCTCCGAGCTTTGCTCTCGCCTCGGAGACCGCCATGTCATCCTGTCCCACATGAGCACCGGCAGCACCGACGCGGAGCGCCAGCTCAATATCATCATTGATAATAAGCGGTGCCTGAAAGCGCTCGCAGACTGCCTGCAGGCTCTCTGCTTCTTTCAGAAGCGTTTCCTCATCCGCATGCTTGTCACGAAGCTGTATCACGGTAGCTCCGCCCTTAAGCGCCTGTTCTACGCATTCCTCGAGTGTACGACCCTTCAGATACCTCTCATCGGTGATTCCGTACACAAGAAGCTGTGCTCTCTCCACTTTCATTTTATTCTCCTTTACTGTGCTCTCACGGTTCCGTGATCACACCCGTCAGTGCACATACAGCGGCCGTTACCGGGGATGCCAGATAGATCTGCACCTTGGAGGTTCCCATTCTGCCGAGGAAGTTTCTGTTATTTGTCGCAACGACGACCTCATTGTCCGTCAGAATTCCGCCCGTTCTTCCGCAGCACAGACCGCAGCCCGGATGCGTGATCATCGCACCTGCATCCAGAAGCGTTTCGAGTACGCCGCTCTTCTTGGCATCCTCATATACCTTGCGGCTTGCAGGAGTCACGATCAGCTTTACAAAGGGTGCAATGTGCTTCCCCTTCAGGATTTCTGCTGCAGCTGCAAGATCCTCGAGTCTGCCGTTCGTGCAGGATCCGAGGAACACCTGATCCACACGGATCTTGCTTTCCGCGATTTCCGAAACGGGATGAATGTTGTCGACCTGGGACGGACATGCCATAACCGGACGGAAATCCTCCGCGCGGTAATTCAGGACGCGCGCATAGTCAGCGTCCTCATCTCCGTGCAGTGTCTTCTGAAACTCATCAAGTGCGATCCCGCAGTACTTTGCAGTCTTCTCATCCGGAGCAAACAGTCCGCATTTTGCGCCTGCCTCGACTGCCATATTGGACATAGTCATACGGCTCGCCACAGACATAGCCTCTACCGTACTGCCGGCAAATTCCAGAGACTGATAGGTGGCACCGTCAGATCTCAGATCTCCCAGAACAGTCAGGATCACGTCCTTTGAGGTGACATTTTCGGGAAGTGTTCCCTCGATATTGACACGGATCGCACGGGGCACGCGTACCCAGAGCTTTCCTGTACCGAGAATACTTGCCATCTCCGTATATCCGATTCCGGTGGAGAAGGCACCCACACAGCCGTAGGTAGTCGTATGGCTGTCGGTACCGAACACGACATTGCCCGGCTTTACGTATCCTGCCTCTGTCATCAGCTGGTGGCAGATACCGTCGGAACGATGTACATGCTTTACTCCGTACTTGTCCGCAAAAGCATCACCCTCACGGTGATGACGGGGATCATCGAGCTGACTGGCCGGAACAAGGTGATCGTAGATCAGAACCATCTTATCCGGATCCCAGATCTTCTGAAATCCCATTTCCTCAAATTTCTCGGCAACAAAAGGAATAAAGATATCATGTACCATGACTCTGTCCACATTGACGGTAATAATATCTCCTGCCTTTACGGAATCCGCGCCGATGTTATGTGCAAATATTTTTTCAATCAGTGTTGCGCCCATATTCACTCCTCAATTCCGTTCAGCTTCTGCATTGCCCTTACCAGTCCGCCCGCTTCCAGAATATCCAGCAGATTCTGCGGAAGCTGGGAGATCGGATAAGTCTTTCCGTTCAGGGAAATTTCCTGCCCTACTTTCACGGTGATCTCATCGCCCTCTTTGACATCCTCACAGAGACTGTCATTTTCGATCAGCAGCAGACCGTTATTGATCGCATTGCGGAAGAAGATCCTTGCATAGGATCTTGCGATCACGCAGCTGATCCCGAGTGCCTTGATCACCTCCGGTGCCTGCTCTCTGGAGGAGCCGCAGCCGAAATTTTTGCCCGCGACAATGATGTCTCCCGGCTTGATCTGTCCGGCGAGCTCCGGACGAAGAGGCGAAAATGCATAGGGACACATATCCTTGACCGTCTTTAACGCCAGATACTCTGTCGGCATAATGATATCCGTATCGATATCATCTCCCAGCAGCCAAACGCGTCCCGTAAATTCCATCTGTTTTGTTTCCATGATGATCCTCACTGACCGGCACAGGGCCGGTGTCTCTCTCTATGTTGGTTCACATAAGCCGCTTTCTTATTCCGGGCTTACGATCTCTCCTGCAATTGCAGAGGCTGCAACCGTTGCTGCCGATCCCAGATAAACAAAGGAATTCTTGTCACCGGCTCTGCCCTTGAAATTGCGGGTACCCGTGCTGACGAGCACCTCTCCCTCGCCGATAACGCCCTGGCAGCTGCCCCAGCAGACGCTGCAGTTCGGGTTCATGACGATCGCGCCGGCATCCATAAAGATATCCAGAAGCCCTTCCTCCAGTGCCTGGCGGTAAACCTTGCGGCTTGCCGGAACAACCAGAAAACGCACCTTGTCCGCAACCTTTTTCCCCTTGATCACGGCTGCACCGACACGAAGATCCTCAATACGTCCGTTATTGCAGGATCCCAGGAATGCCTCGTTGATCTTCACGCCCGTGCACTCGGAAACCGGTGAAATATTGTCGACGAAATGCGGCTTTGCCACGACCGGAACGATCGTATCGAGATCAATGTCATAGACCTTCTCAAATACAGCGTCCGGGTCGGATGTGAAGCAGGCAGCCGGCTCTCTTCCTCCGTTCTCGGCAAGATAAGCCATCGCAACTTCATCGACCTCCATAAGTGCGGTCTTTGCACCTGCCTCGACACACAGATTGCACATGCAGATACGATCGCTCATCGTCAGGTTCTTCATACCTTCTCCGGCAAATTCCATCGCATGATAGTTTGCGCCGTTTGCACCGATCTTACCGATGATCGTCAGGATCAGATCCCTTGCAGTTGCATGTCCGCGAAGCTTTCCTGTCAGGTTAAAGCGCAGTGTCTCCGGTACCATGACCCAGGAGCTGCCGGTGACCATACCGTAGAGATAGTCCGTACATCCGACACCGGTTCCGAAGGCGCCCAACGCACCGTAGGCACAGGTATGGCTGTCCGCACCGAAGATCAGCTGTCCCGGTCTTACGTACTGCTCCATCATCACCTGATGACAAACTCCGTCTCCTTCATGGAAGGCGATGCCGTTTTCCCTTGCAAAATCACGCATCTTCTTCTGGGATGCGGCGGTTTTCGGGCTGTCACAGGGAACATTGTGATCCACGATCCACACCAGCTTGCTCTTATCCTCAATATGCGGATTCGAGAGCTTCTGATACATATCAATGGTCAGATGTGTGGTTCCGTCGTTGCTCAGCAGATAATCCAGCTCTACGGTGTGGATCTCTCCGGCGTGTACTTCATTCTTATGTGCGGCTCTAGCCACGATTTTTTCTGCAATTGTCATTCCCATGCCGACACCTCACTCCTCGTTCAGGGAAGCGATCAGACCGCCCTGATTTAAAATATTCTGCAGATGCTCCGGCAGCTTTGTGCAGGCATATTCTTTGCCGTTTGCACGCACGATACCCTCTGCCAGATCAAATTCCATCTCATCGCCGCTCTGTACCTCATCATGGAGATCCCTGCATACGATTGCGGGAAGACCGATGTTGATGGCGTTGCGGTAGAAAATGCGCGCAAAGGACTTTGCAAATACTGCCTTTACGCCCAAAGCCTTCAGAACACTCGGAGCCTGCTCTCTGGAGGAGCCGCAGCCGAAGTTGTCATCCGCGACAACAAAATCTCCCGGTTTTACGTTCCGGGCAAAATCCGCATCCAGAGATTCAAAGGTGTGTGTCTTCATTTCCTCGATTGTCGGATAGAGCAGATACTGGGATGCAATGATCTGGTCGGTATCTACATCTTTTTCAAAGCGGAAAACCTTACCCATGGTGTATTAGACCTCCTTTTTCTATTCCATCATGCGGGATCTGCGCGGAAAATGAAAACACGACAGCCGCATGAGAGCAAAGAATCTTTTTCTGTCCTTTTTGAATTTTTCGAAAAAAACCCATAGTGTTCTATATCATAGCACATTTCGAAACATTTGAGAACAAAAAAGACCCCGCGAACCGCGGGGTCTCAAATGTAACGATCTTGATCGATCAGCTGTAGATCAGTTGTTGATCAGCTTCTCTGTGTCGTTCCAGCTGTACAGATTTCTGATCTGCTCGCCGACCTTCTCAGCCGGATGCTCCTGAGCGAGCTTTCTCATAGCCTTGAAGTGTACCTGGCTGCCTGCAGAGCTCATGTCAAGCAGGAAGTCCTTTGCGAAAGTACCATCCTGAATATCGGACAGAATCTTCTTCATAGCCTTCTTTGTATCCTCTGTAACGATCTTCGGGCCTGTGATGTAATCGCCGTACTCAGCTGTGTTGGAGATAGAATATCTCATGCCCTTGAAGCCGGACTCATAGATCAGGTCTACGATCAGCTTCATCTCATGGATGCACTCGAAATATGCATTTCTCGGGTCATAGCCTGCCTCAGTCAGAGTCTCAAAGCCTGCCTGCATCAGAGCGCATACGCCGCCGCAGAGAACAGCCTGCTCACCGAAGAGGTCAGTCTCAGTCTCTGTTCTGAAGGTTGTCTCAAGGATACCTGCACGAGCGCCGCCGATTGCAGCACCGTAAGCCAGAGCCTTATCCAGAGCCTTGCCTGTAGCATCCTGGTATACAGCAACAAGCATCGGAGTACCCTTGCCTGCCTGATACTCGGAGCGAACTGTGTGGCCCGGAGCCTTCGGAGCGATCATAGTAACGTCAACATCTGCCGGCGGAACGATGCATCCGAAATGAATATTGAAGCCGTGAGCGAACATCAGCATGTTGCCTGCCTCAAGGTTCGGCTCAACGTCCTTCTTGTACATAGCAGCCTGAAGCTCATCATTGATCAGGATCATAATGATATCAGCGCGCTTAGCAGCCTCTGCAGCTGTGTAAACTGTAAGACCCTGTGCCTCAGCCTTTGCCCAGGATTTGCTGCCTTCATACAGACCGATGCATACGTCAAATCCGGATTCCTTCAGATTCAGTGCATGTGCGTGTCCCTGGCTGCCGTATCCAATGACTGCGATCTTCTTGCCCTGAAGAAGGTTCATATCACAGTCTTCCTGATAAAAAATTCTTGCTTCCTGTGCCATAATTGCTCTCCTCTCTTAGAACACAAATCGTGTAGCTTTATATGATGCCGGATATTTCCGGTACCAGTCTGATAAAATTTTCCCCGTGCTTACAAATTTACAAATAAGTAACGTCTCCGGTACCTCTTGACAGACCTGTGATTCCGGTTCTGGCAATTTCCACGATCTCATAATCACTGAGCATGGAAATAAGCGCTCCGAGCTTGCCCTGTGAACCGGTCAGCTCAATAATGAGTGAATCCTTCTGCACATCGATGATGTTTGCACGGAAAATATTGGCGATCGCGAGAATATCGTCGCGGTTTTTTGCATTTGCCAAAACCTTGACCAGAATCAGCTCTCTGTTGACGGAACTGTCCGGATACAGGATCTTAATATCCCGTACGTCGACCTGCTTGTCGAGCTGGGCAACGATCTGATGAAGTACATTCTCATCTCCGTTGCAGACGATGGTCATTCTCGTGATCTGCGGATTCGCGGTCACACCAGCGGTAATGCTGTCAATATTGTATGCACGGCGGGAGAAAAGACCTGAAATTCTGGAAAGCACACCTGTTGTGTTGTCTACCAGAAGTGATAAAATAAACTGCTCCATGCCATTCTCCTTGCGAAATAGTAGTTACCCTGGGTTCTCTGCCCCATTAGGTAAACATTTTACATCTGTTTCGTGATTTGTCAACCGAAATTCGGGCTCCTCGATCGCATCGATCAGGATTCCTCGTCCTCCAGAAGCTCATTGATCGTTCTCCATCCGAGCATCGCACACTTGACGCGGGCAGGCATATGAGAAATATTTTCCAGTGCCGCAGCCTCATCCAGCTCCTCGATCTCTTCCTCGGAGGCATCTCCCTTGATCATTCTCATAAAAATATCCGCCAGATGCTTTGCATTTTCCTCATCCTCACCGATGACGAGATCCAGCATCATATCCGCGGATGCCTGGGAAATCGCACAGCCCTCTCCCACATAGGCACCGTCCGTGATCACACCGTTCTCAACCTTCAGCTTCAATGTGATGTCATCGCCGCAGCTGGGATTTACACCCCTGAGCTCCATATTGGCGCCTTCCATATCATGCTTATGTGTCGGATGCAGATTGTGATCATTGACGATCTCTCTGTACATTGACTTAAGATCCATAACCGAGCTCCTTTCTTACACCGGCAAGCTTCTCCACAAAGCGGTCAACCTCTTCCTCCGTGTTGTAGAAATACATACTTGCACGGCAGGTGGCATTTACGCCGAGATACTGCAGAAGCGGCTGTGCGCAGTGATGTCCCGCGCGAATGCAGACATGATCCTCATCCAGAATGGAAGAAACATCATGCGGGTGACATCCTTCCACGTTGAAGGTCACAATGCCGCTGTGCTTTGCGGGATCTTCCGAGCCGTAAACGGTAATATGCGGCAGCTCCTTAAGCTGCGCCAGAAGTCTTGCTGTCAGCTTCTCCTCCTGCTGCATGATCGCATCGAAGCCGACCTGCTTCAGATAGGCAATACCCGCCGCCATGCCGTAAGCTCCGGCAGCATTCACGGTTCCCGCCTCGAATTTGTGGGGAACCTCAGCATAAGTGGCATCTTCCCTTGTGACAAATTCGATCATTTCTCCGCCAGTCAGGAAGGGAGGCATCTCCTCCAGAAGCTCCATGCGCCCGTAGAGCGCGCCGATCCCCATCGGTCCCAGCATCTTATGGCCGGAAATCGCATAAAAATCAGCTCCAAGCTCCTGTACGTCCACAGCAATATGCGGTGCACTCTGAGCGCCGTCTACCACGACGACCGCACCGGCCTCATGCGCGATCTGCGCGATCTTTTTGACAGGATGTGTCACACCCAGAACATTGGATACATGGCCGATCGCCACGATCTTTGTTTTTTCCGTGATCTTGGAACGGATCTCCTCCTCAGTCAGTGTTCCGTCCGGCTCTGTCTCGAAAAATTTCAGAACAGCGCCCTTTTTCTTTACGCACATCTGCCAGGGAAGAAGGTTGCTGTGATGCTCTGTAATGCAGACAACGATCTCATCCCCCTCATTCAGATGAGAAAGTCCGTAGCTGTAGGCAACCAGATTCAGTGATTCCGTGGTATTTCTGGTAAAAATAATTTCCTCGGCTTTTTTTGCATGCAGAAATTCCGCCACGGCGCTGCGGGCATTTTCATAATCGTCCGTAGCACGGACACTCCACTCATATAAACCGCGAAGAGGATTGGCATTGTCCTGCTCATAAAACCGGGTGATCGCATCCGTTACCTGCTTCGGGCGCTGAGAGGTCGCAGCATTATCAAAATAGATATAGCGTTCATCCGAAAGGATCGGAAAATCCGCTCTCCAATTGTTCATGTTCTTCACCGTATTTTCCGTCAAAAGACGAAATATTTCTATAAGAAGCGCCGGTCTCCCGGCGCTGTGTCTATATTTCCTTTATTCCGCACCCAGTGCTTTTTCCAGTCTGCAGTGCAGCTTGATGCGCACTTCTTCGTCCGGGATCTCTCTGGCAATGCTGTTCAGGCGGCCGCGAACCATGATGCGTTCCGCTTCTTCCTCACTGATGCCGCGGGTGCCGAGATAGAAAAGCATATCCTCATCGAGACGTCCGATGGTCGCACCGTGCTCACCGTCCACATCCTCTTCCTCGCAGAGGATGACCGGAGTCGTCTTGTTGATGACATCCTGGTCAAGCAGCAGAACATCCTCGCGCTCATTTCCCACGGAACCTGCGGATCCGTTGCGGAAATCGATCGTTCCGCGGAAAACCTTCTGCGCATGATCAGCGAGTACACCCTTC
Organism: Lachnospiraceae bacterium; assembly: GCA_030527595.1. Lineage (GTDB taxonomy): Bacteria > Bacillota > Clostridia > Lachnospirales > Lachnospiraceae > Chordicoccus. The sequence continues at coordinate 20,672 of JAUNAN010000011.1, forward strand.
ACAAGGATCTCACTCACTGTCTTCTTTGCTCTCTGTGCTGTCACATAATTCAGATCTGTCAGATGATCCGCATCCGTATAATAGCCGGTATTGCAGGTGAACTTTGACTTGCGGCCTGCCTGATCCACATAGAGACCGGCATAGGTCTTCGCACCGCCCAGTTCCATCTGCAGAAAATCGAAATGCGCTCTGTCAGAGACATATGCGCCGGTATCATCCAGCTGTACATAGTTTCTGCCGAGAAGGTTGACCTTCATTAAATGCAGAACACTGCCCTCCTCCAGATATACGCGCGTGGAAAGAGCGGCTGTTCCGCCTGCGGTTTCACAGATCTCCTCCGGTGTCTCATCGATCAGAATAAATGCAGCCTCTGCGCCTGCGCGCACATGGATCAGCGCCTCACGATAATCAGAAACATTCTCCTGCATCGTTCTTGTGATCACGACCGGGGCAGTCTCCTTCGCCCCTGCGGGAACCGTGTACAGAGTCGTTTCACCTCTGTGTGCGGCAGTCCACTCATCGAAGCCCGCACCCATGCCGGTCGCAAAGGCCTGCTTCTGATAGATCGCATATTTTCCGGCTACGTAAGATTCTCTGACAATGCCGCTGCCGTACTGTTTGATCCAGGCATCCGCTGCGGCGCTGTCAAGCTTTTCTTCTGTAATTTCAGAGGACTGCAGTCCGCGCACGCTGACTTTGCCCTCAGTTCCATCATTCCAATCAAAAACCGCTTTTGCGGCATTTACGCCGAGACGGTTCCATGTCAGCGACGGCAGATGATTGACAATGACTTCGTTCTGCTCTCTGCTCATCACATATTTCCTTCCATTTCAAGTTTGATCAGGTTATTCATCTCAGCAGCATATTCCAGCGGAAGCTCTTTGCTGATCGGGTTTGCGAAGCCGGATACGATCATTGCACGGGCCTCATTTTCGGAAATTCCGCGGCTCATCAGATAGAATACCGCCTCATCGGAGATACGTCCGATCTTTGCCTCATGTCCGATATCCGCATCACTTGTGCGGACATCCATCTCCGGAATCGTGTCGGATCTGGAAATGTTATCCAGCATCAGAGACTGGCAGTCCACGGATGCCTTCGCATGCTTAGCGGACGGACGAATCTCGATCGCGGAACGGAAGGTTCCGATACCGCCGTCCTTGGAGAGAGACTTCGTCTCCACCAGTGAGGAGGTATTCTCTCCGAGATGTACCATGCGGCACCCGGTATCCAGGTTCTGTCCCTTTCCGGCAAAGGTAATGCCGGTGTAATCACACTGGGAGTGATCTCCCTTCAGGATCGTTGTCGGATAGAGATAGGAGACATGGGAACCGAAGGATCCGGAGACCCATTCCATGCGTCCGCCCTCTTCAACCAGGGTGCGCTTGGTATTCAGGTTATACATATTCTTGGACCAGTTCTCGATCGTAGAATAGCGCAGACGTGCATTCTTCTTGACATACAGCTCGACACATCCTGCGTGCAGATTGGCCACGTTCCACTTCGGAGCGGAACATCCCTCAATAAAGTGAAGGTCTGCACCCTCATCCACGATGATCAGTGTGTGCTCAAACTGACCTGCTCCCTTTGCATTCAATCTGAAGTAGGACTGAAGGGGAATATCCAGCTTCACTCCCTTCGGCACATAAACGAAGGATCCGCCGGACCACACGGCACCGTGAAGTGCTGCAAACTTATGATCTGTCGGCGGCACAAGCTTCATGAAATATTCCTTGACCATGTCGGCATATTCGCCGGTCAGAGCTGACTCCATATCGGTATAGACAACGCCCTGCATAGCAACGAAGTCCTTCACATTGTGATAGACCAGCTCAGAGTCGTACTGTGCACCGACACCCGCAAGATATTCGTGCTCTGCCTTGGGAATTCCCAGCTTATCGAAGGCGGATTTGATCTCCTCCGGGACATCCTCCCACTTGGCTTTCATATCCGTATTCGGACGAACGTAGGTGACGATCTTGTCCATGTTCAGTCCGTCAATAGGCGGTCCCCAGTTCGGAACAGCGGATTCGTTATACTGCTTCAGTGACTGCAGACGGAATTCATGCATCCATTCCGGATCATGCTTCTCCCTGGAGATCAGATCGACAATATCCGGGGTCAGACCCTCATCCACCTTGTAAAAATCAGTTTCATCATCGATAAAATCATACATCTCGCGATCGGTACCCTCCAGCAGTGCCGTGAGGTCCTCGTTGCTGGTATCGATTGCGGGATCGAAATGACGTTCTTCCTCTGACGGTACGCCGACAGAGGCGGTGTTGTTATTTTCAGCCATTATTTCTCAGATGCCTCCTCGACATATTTCTCAAAGCCCTGCTCATTGATCTTCTTGACAAGAGATGCGCCTCCGGTCGTTACGATGCGTCCCTTGACCAGGACATGTGTATAATCCACATCCAGAGACTCGAGAATTCTGGTGCTGTGTGTGATGATCAGCAGACCGCCGTCACATCTCTTGTGATACTCCTCGATTCCGCGGGAGACCGTGCGGACGGCATCTACGTCCAGACCGGAGTCCGTCTCGTCCAGGATCGCGAATTTCGGATTCAGCATGAGCAGCTGAAGGATCTCTGCCTTCTTCTTCTCACCGCCGGAGAAACCGACATTCAGGTCACGCTCTGCATAGGACTCATCCATCTGCAGAAGTGCCATTGTCTCCTCCAGCTGTTTTTTATATTTCATAAGCTTAACCGGCTTTCCTGTCTGCTGACGCAGAGCATTGCGGATAAAGCTCTCCAGAGTCAGTCCGGGAACCTCAAGCGGATTCTGGAAGGACATAAACATGCCGGCTCTTGCACGGGCATCTGTTGTAGCGGCGGTGATATCCTCGCCGTCAAAGATGATCTGACCGTTTGTCACGCGGTAGACCGGATTGCCCATCAGTGTATTGCCCAGAGTGGACTTGCCGGCACCGTTCGGTCCCATAAAGACATGTGTCTCTCCGCTGTTGATCGTGAGGTTGACATCATGAAGGATCTCGCCCTCCTCAATGCTGACGGAAAGATCTTTTACCTGTAATAAATGTTCGGACATATCTGTACCTCTCTCTGAAAAGATTTGTCGTTTTTCTGCAAATAAAAACACACAGCGTCTCCGCCATGCTCCTGCTATAAGAACGCCGCTTATTTCGATGCCCGGTCAATGCCGTCGAATAAAGTCGACTGTTTTTATCGGATTTGCTTCGGTCATTATAAGAAATCCCGAGAAAGATGTCAATTCTTTTCCCGCTTTCCCGTAAATGTTCGAAAATAAATCCACAAATTCGAGCAGGGGGTTCCTCCTGCCCGAATTCGTGATACACAGGCATCCGTTTTACAGCAAATGCCTGCATATTTGTATGGTTACTGTGTGCCTCACATCTGCTTAAAGATGCCCGGTATATTTTCTCATGGCGTATGCGGCACCGTCATGCTCATTGTCGCAGGTCACGAAATCAGCGATCTCAAGGATATGAGGAGCGCTGTTTTCCATGGCAACCGCGATTCCGGCGGAGGTGAGCAGTCCGAGATCATTGTCTCCGTCTCCGATCGCCATCACCTCTTCCCTGTCTACGCCAAGCATTCCGGCAAGATCAAGCAGTGCCATGCCCTTATCTCCGAAATCTCCTCCGATCTCAAAATCACCGGGTGCGGGACGGGTGATGCGAATGCCCGGATAATCTATGAGGCCGGACAGCATGGTCTCCCTCTCTTCCATTGTGCGGCAGACAACACTGATGTCCTCGATTCCCGCCTCCTGATCCGCGACAAATCGATGAAGATCGGGTACGGTAACACGGCTGGCGGTGAGATAGTCCCAGACCGGTGTATGATAGAAACGCGCTCTCAGCATCTTCTCCGCGTCCGGCTCATGGTAACCGGTGCCGTTCAGAAAGTATTCAATGACCGGCAGCTGTTCCAGCTTTTTTTCTGCCGTCTGAAACAGAATGTCCATGATCTCCAGACCTGCGGCAGTGGAAATATGATGTGTGCGGAGCTGCTTTTTTTTATGAAGATCTATCGTAGTCGATCCGTTGGAATAGATCACATAGCGGATACAGGGGAGATCCAGCAGATCCGCCGGAATGCCTGTGAGCGGCCTGCCTGTAACCGGGACGGGGATCACGCCCGCTGCTGCGATTTCCTCCAGTGTTTTCCTTGTCCCCTCCGTGATCCTTTTATCATTCGTCAGGATCGTTCCATCCAGATCGAATCCGATCATTCTGACTGCCATAGTTTCTCCTTATAAGTATAGAATGGCGGAAGGTCTCCCTTCCGCCATCAGCAATCGTATCTTTGATACCATTCATGATCAGCTCAGGAACCTGGACGCAATATATCCGGTCGTTCCGTTGCTTCTTCTGATCTTCACCCAGCCCTCATCGAATTCCAAACGCTGGACGCGTTCGCCTTCATCAAGCTCGGCAATAATATTATTTCCGTATTCCGGTGCCGACCGCATGTTGCATGCCTGGTTGAGCGTTGCATTTGCGGAAAATGTATCTTCGGGTTCCGGCTGGGGCTCGGGCTCCGGCTGAGGCGCAGGCTCAGGCTCCGGCTCGGGTTCCGGTTCTGCTTCCGGTTGAGTTTCTTCCGGTTCCGCTGTCTGTTCCGTGGATTCCGCCGTCACATTCTCTTCCTCCTCGGACGGTGTGCTTTCCGCTGCCTCATTTCTGGCTGCCTCTACTGCAGACTGTGCTGCGGACTCTGCTGCTGCAGCGGTTGCAAAAGCGGCATCCGTCTGTGCGTACATCGCAGAAACAGCTTCATTCTGATCTCTGAGAGAAGTAATATAGACAGCAATATCCGTCGGAAGATCACTCAGGATGATCTTTTCGGCTGTTCCGTCATTTCTCACATAGAGCTGTTCGATTCCCGGGAAATCGACGATCTGTCCGGCTTCCTTGTAATTATATGCAGCATATACGATCGTGCCGCTGCTCTCCGGACTCGGAGTCGTGTAAACCTTCACATCCGAGTAATCCCTGTGATCCGTCTCGGAAGCAATGACGGCGCGCTCTTCCTCGGAGAGGACATCCGTGACCGCTGCGACTGCGTCAGCGTCTCTGTTTGTGTATCCGGCATAATATGCGGTAACAGCTTCCGTCAGAGCCTGATTTGTGCTCTCTGCAATTTCAGCTTCTGCAGGTGATAGATTTGCCGGCTGTTCTTCTGCCGCACTCTCCGCCGACGAAGTCTCCTTCGTTCTTACCTCCGAAACGACCGAATCCGAATAAACAGATTCCGAACTTCCCGAAGACGCCAAAGAGCTGCCGATGGCACGGACACCGAAAAAGATGCCCAGAAGAACGATCACAATGCCAAGTATCAGTACAATATATCGGAGATTATCCGACAGCCATTCTCTGAAATTATTCAACTGCATTCCTCCTTTTCCTTTTGCATTCTTCTTACAGAGCACAGGCCGAAAAGCAAAGCTCAGACCGAGACTTACTTCACTTCCCGCTCTCTTGCGATCCGCCTCTTAACAAAGAAGCAGCACCCGTGTCATCTGGCATCGGGTGCTGTGCAATCGTCTATGCTCACGCCGCACTGCGGCGCAGTACACTCGCGCTGATACCGCGACATGATGCTGTGCACGTCCCGCAGTGAACGCAAAAACGCGTCTGACAGGAGTCGAACCCGCGCACCCGGAACCGGAATCCGGTGCTCTATCCACTGAGCTACAGACGCATATACTGGAGATAATGGGATTTGAACCCACGGCCTTTCGGATGCGAACCGAACGCTCTCCCACTGAGCTATATCCCCGAGACGAAGAATAGTTTAACTCAATTCCGTAAATTGTGCAAGTGCTTTCCCGATCGGAGGCACTTGTCCGGTGTCCCCGATCGGAAGATATGTGTACGGACCGGCCCGCTTACTCGCAGAGTATCAGCCTCTTTTCGCTGCATATATATCGATAATAGCAGTCACTTAAGATCTCCTCGGGATCCACCTCCCGTTCATTGATCTCTCTTATCATTTTCAGCGCCTCCTCATGAGCGCACAGCTTATCGGGTGGAAGCACGATCATCTCATGTACGCTGCTGGGAAGAAGAACAAAATCCCCTCCCAGCTGCCCGGCGATCTTCTCCAGGATATTGTCATAGGTCATCACGGTCGCCCCGTACATTCTGCTTTGATTGCTCAGAACATAGAGCTCCGGAGCACGATCAGATGCAGGCAGCGTGAAAATTTCACTCATAGGCAGGAATTCGGGAGCTTCCATTCTCACCGTGTTTTCTCTTGCCGCCAGGAACAGGGTCTCGCTGTCGATCCCCCAGTTCAGCAGAAGATCATCGGTGATCCTGATACTGCCGGCAGCCTCATTCAGCGTATTCGGCCTCACCGCATCCAGAATGATGCAGCAGATCAGAGAGAGGTTCATAAAGGGCTCCGATGGTGCCGTCTCCAGAAATTCATGATTTTTTTCGGTGTTGATAAGACGCAGATAGATCCGGTCTCTCACGAGTTCAAAGTCACTGAGGCACCTTTGCAGCTGCTCCTCCCTCCACGGAGTCGGAATATGCGCAGACAGCAGCCTGCCTGCAAGCTCCGGCACACTTCCGTCCTCCGGAAACTGCTGATAGAGGCTGTCAAGATAAATGACCGCGGCATAGTCGGCTCCGTCCGGGCGGAAAGAGAGTGCCTCCCGCATCACTCCGTTATTTTTCGGAACCGTGATCTGTTTTATTTCCTGTCCTTCTGTTCTTTGTTCCTCGATCTCCCGCAGGAGATCATTCACAAACATTTGATAATCCATTGTATTCCTCTTTTCCCGAACCGCGAATATCCGCAGTCCGCTTCGCTCCCTGCCCATGAACGCGGACTGCCCCGCAGAGCGTGTTCATGTCAGATACGCTTTTTTCCGCAGCAAAAAAATGCCGCGCGTGCCCGGCAAAGAAAATCAGAGAAAAATAACATAATGGGAAGATAGAAGAAAAGATAAAAAAGAGAGGTGATAGAAAAAGAAAGGAAAAGAGCTGCCTCTTCCCGAAGAAGAAACAGCTCCGATAAATCGTAAGATATTTATACGCGGGACAGATATTCACCTGTACGTGTATCGATCTTGATCACATCGCCGATATTGACGAACAGCGGAACCTGAACGGTTGCACCTGTCTCAACAGTAGCCGGCTTGCTTGCACCCTGTGCCGTGTTGCCTGCGAAGCCCGGCTCTGTTTCCGTAACTTCCAGCTCAACAAAGAGAGGCGGCTCAATTGCGAATACATTGCCGTTGTAGGAAACGACCTTGCATTCCTCGTTTTCCTTGACAAACTTCATAGAATCGCCGACAACATCCTGATTGATCATGATCTGATCGAATGTCTCCGGATCCATGAAATTATACAGATCTCCGTCGAAATAGAGATACTGCATTGTCTTTCTGTCAATGCGGGCTGCCGGGAACTTCTCAGTCGGACGGAATGTTGTTTCTACAACACCGCCGTTGATAATGTTTTTCATTTTTGTACGAACAAAAGCAGCGCCCTTACCAGGTTTTACATGCTGAAATTCAACGATCTGCATAACCTGTCCATTGATTTCAAGAGTTAAGCCGTTTTTAAAATCGCCTGCTGAAATCATGAGTTTTCCTCCTCGTAATGTGAATGGCTGACAGAGCGCTTTTTCGTTTCCGGCTCTGAACAGTAAGTAATATTATAAATGAAAACACAGTGTCGCGCAAGATAAAATCAAAGCGGTGCTTTGATTTATCCTTATCATCCTTATTCCGCAAGCTTTGCAAGGATCTCCCCGCAGATCTCCTCAGCGGATTTCCCGTCTGTTGCGATCACAAGGTCCGCGGCAGCAAGATACATCTCTCTGCGCTTTTCCATGAGCTCACTGATGAATTCCACATTCATGTGTCCGTTCAGGATCGGACGATCCGTATTGTCTTTGACTCTCTCAAGGATCGTTTCCGGACTTGCCGTGAGCAGGACGACCCGTCCGGTCTTTTTCATACAGTCAATATTTTCCGCTCTGACCACGACACCGCCGCCGCAGGAAACAACGTTCTGAGCGGACCTGCCGAGTTCCCGCAGCAGAGCGCTCTCCAGATCACGGAAATGACTCTCTCCGTACTGTTCGAATATTTCCGGGATCGAGATACCCTGCCGGTCTACGATCATCTGATCCATCTCTACCCGCGTCATCCCGTATTTCTCCGAAAAGCAGGCAGATACTGTACTTTTACCCGCTCCCATAAAACCGATCAAATAAATATTTCCTTCAAATGCAGCTTGTGCCATCTTATTCTCCTCTTTTTCCGATGTCTCTTATACTGTGTCATAACTCTTGGGACTGTAAACAACGGAATCATTCTGCATCTGGATGAGGAATCCCTTTTCCGTCAGCATTTCTCCGATCTCGTCAAGTATCTCCTCCGATTTCGCCTCAACGGTATGGTAATGATACCCGTGCGTGATATTCTTCAGAGGTGAGGAAACACCGCTCTCCATATCCTGCAAAAAGTTTTTGACATCTCTCCGTGTGCTGATGCTCAACGGCGCCCGCATCGTCCCGTAGATCTTGTGCTCAATAAAAACATCGAGAACAATGCCTCCGAGATCTACGATCCCGTTTAACTCTGCCTCGGTCTGCCCGTCATCATGGCAGACCTTATAGATGCGTCTCAGGGAACTCGACTTCATGAGCCGGTACCCTTCGTTTGTCGCGATCAGATCCGCATATTCCTTTTTCAGAAGCGCAATGTCCGTGACGATCACCTGACGGCTCACACCCAGCATGCCGGCAAGCGCACTTCCGGAGATCGGAGACTCCGCCGCTTTCAGAAGCTCGATAATTTTTTCCCTTCGTTCCTGTCCGCTGATCCGCATGCTTCCGCCTCCTATTCCTGTCAAACTCTACAGCTGTCAAGTCACCTGTAGAGTTATTCTATCACGCGTGAGCCGAAAATCAAGAAAACTCAGCTGTTTTTGTGAATGACCTCCAGAATATTTCCGAGAGTCTCCGCATCGATCTGTCCCGGAGCGGAGGTTTTCCCGACGGCACCGAAGGTTGCCGCAGACCCGAAGCTCTCACCGGACAGGCGGCTAACAAGACCGCAGCCGGACATAGACATCGTGATGATCGGTACATCCGGGTTTTCAGAAGAAAAGCTCTCCGTTGCATCCAGAAGCGTGATCACATCCCTGCGGGATTCCGGCATTACGGCAACCTTCAGAATATCGGCACCCAGTGTTTTCATTTTCAGAAGTCTTGCAAGGATTTCCTGCTTTTCGGGTGTGTGCTGAAAATCATGGCTGGAAGTAATGACTTTGACACCTGCTGCGTGAGCCTCCGTGATCATACGGCTCACGATTTCGTCTCCTGTGAACAGCTCCGCATCGATCAGATCCACCGATCCGGTTTCTGCGGCACGGATATTCAGTTCCGCATAAGCCTCAGGATCAATCTCCTTCTCTCCGCCTTCTTTTTTGGTGCGGAAGGTAAAGAGAAGCGGTCTGTCTCCCAGGATACCGCGAAGCTCCTCCAGAATTTCGCGCACCCGGTCAAAGGAAAACACATTGTCGAACCAGTCGGCACGCCACTCAACCAGGTCGCAGCCGCTCTCTCTCAGATTCCGTGCATCCCTCAGGATCTCCTCTCCCGTCTCCGCCACAATGGGAACGATGATCTTGGGAATACCTTCCCCGATTCTGACCCCTCTTACTTCTACTGTATGACTCATCCCTATCTCCTGAATATGTTTACCGAAACATTGCATCTCCCGCATCCGGAAGATCGTTCCGTTTGCTTTAAAAGAGCCGTCCGATCTCATCCGGGCGGCTCTTTTCTTCTCTCTATGAGACATTCACCAAAGCCGCAAAAGGCGGCATCCTGGTCTCCGGCTCGCACCGGCTTCTTCTTATTCCGCGAAATACTTTGCCTTTACTTCCTCTACCGGCATATCAAGCCCCGTATAAAGCTTATATGCGGAGGCACCCTGCCAGAGCAGCATGCCCTTTCCGTTTACGGTCTGAAGTCCGGCTTCTCTTGCCTCACGAAGGAGCTTTGTCTCAACAGGATTATAGACCGTATCCGTGACAACAAGACCCTCATGGAAGGCACTGAGATCCTTCACAACGCTCTGGTCCTCCATGGGCTTCATTCCGACGATCGTGGCATTGCAGAGAATATCCGCTGACAGGATCTCTTCCGTCATCTTCGCGACATCGGCAAGATCATAGACATTGACGATGCACTCCGGAACCGCGGCGCGGATCTTTGCCGCAGTCTCCTCCGTTCTGGCAAAAAACGCATCCTTAACGTTGAAGATGGAGATCTCGCGTGCTCCGTCAAGAGCAGCCTGCACCTGGATCGCAGTCGCAGCACCGCCGCCTCCGGCGATCACCAGCTTTTTGCCCCTGATCTCGACTCCGTGATCACGAAGATTATTGCAGTATCCCTCTCCGTCTGTCATATAGCCGATCAGCTTTCCGCCCTCATTGACGATCGTATTTACCGCACCGATAATGGATGCCGCCGGTGAAAGCTCATCCATGCACTTTGCTGCCGCGATCTTATCCGGCATAGTCACGTTCATGCCGCGCATGTTGAAGGTCTTCATAGCCTCCATCGCTGCGGGAACCTGATCTTCCTTGACATCGAATGCAACATAAACAAAGTCCTGACCCTGCTTCTCGAAGCTGTAATTATACATTGCCGGTGAACCGGAATGGCCTACCGGCGAACCGATCAGTGCCAGAAGTCCGGTATGTCCTGAAATTTTTTCCATAATACTCTCCTCACTTATATGATATCTTGTCGATATCCTCTTTCCATCCGTGTTATTCTTTCAGCTTGTAATCTCTCAAAAATCTGTGACTGCCGTCAACGGAACTATAGACGCGCACCTCACAGTTTCCCATTTTCGGCCGCCAGAGCAGACCGTTTTTTCTATCCAGCAGATAACCGTTCATGGTTCTTAAAATTCCGCCGTGTGCAGCGATCAGAACGTTCTCATAGTCCTGTTTTTCCAGATCCTGCAGGAAGGAACGGCTTCTTGCACGCATTTCATCCAGGGTCTCCACTGTGTCCGGAACCGGAAAGATCTCCGGAACCGCCCAGTAGAGCGTCATCCCCAGACCCATTGTATAATAGTTTTTCCCCTCATATTTACCGAAGGAAACCTCCAGCAGACGCTCATCCAGAATAATATCATCCTGCTTCCAGCCGCTGACGATAGACGCAGTCAGATGTGCCCGCCTCAAAGGACTGGCATAAACCGCATCGAAGGGAATGTCTGCCAGCTGTTCATGCATCTGCTCGGCCTGACGCTTGCCGTTCACACTGAGCGGCTCATCCAGTCTGCCCTGCATCTGCTTTGCTTTGTTCAGCCTCGTCTGACCGTGCCTGATCAGATAGATATTCATCGACGTTATCCTTCCTTTTTATCCTTCCGAAGCAAGAATCTCATCTGCTATCTGATCCGCCGTCTTGCCTTCCACATCAACAGTTACATCGGCTGCCTTCTTATAACCCGGTTCACGCTCCTTCAGCAGTTTCGTCACACGATCCGTGATATCTCCCTCTTCTTCACGGATCCACTTGTGCTTTTCGCTCTCGTTCAGACGCTTAATGATCGTCGCCTTTTTTGCTTTCAGATAATAAACCTTTCCCAGCTTTTTCGTAAATTCCAGATTCTGCGGAATGGACGGAATCGCAGAGCTGAGAATGATCACGGATCTTTCGAAACTTTCATCCTTTGAGAGCTCCTGAAGCACAAACGTCTCCATGGCACGGTAGTAAACCTCGCCGAAGCGGTCATAAATATCCCCCGAGGACATATTCATTCTCTTCACTACGATCTTACCCACGTCGATCAGAGGCAGTCCGGCCTTTTTCGCTACTGACTTGGCAACTGCCGTTTTTCCTGACCCCATAAATCCTTCAATCATAATATGATTCATCTTTTCCCCCTCTTTCGCACGTTCTCAATTTCAA
>JAUNAN010000089.1 GCA_030527595.1 Lachnospiraceae bacterium
CCACACTCAGTGCCTCATCCACAAGCAGAATATCGGGTCTGACTGCCGTAGCGGCGGCAAAAGCCAGCCTTACATACTGCCCGGAGGAATAGCTTTTTACCGGTTCCTTTATTTTTTCACCGAGCTCCGCAAAAGACAGAATTTCCGGCAGGAGTCTTTTTGTCTCTTTTTCGGAAAATCCCTGCAGCAGCATAAAGAGCTCAATATTCTCTATTCCCGTAAACTCGGGATGAAAGGCTGCTCCCAGCTCGAGGAGCGCGGCACATCTCCCGGAGAGCCGCACACTCCCCTCCGTGCCGTGAACAACACCTGCCAGTATTTTCAGCAGAGTGGATTTCCCCGATCCGTTTAAGCCGATGACCCCCAGACACTCCCCGGTTTTCACGTTAAAGCTCACATCCCTGAGCGCTGTCCGAACAGCCTCTCCGCAAGTGACCCGCCGTCTGAAGAACCCCCTTTTATCGGTACTGCGGATCCGATACTGCTTTGTCAGCCGACTGACCTCGATTGCATTTTCCATGTCAGTTTCTCTCCGATTCAATTAAAATCCCTGTCCGCTCTCAGCTCTCTCAGAGTTCATCTGCAAGAACGGGCGCCAGGCGTTGATACAGCCTTCTCCCGTACAGGAACAGGATCACAGTCAGAAGCCAGAAACGCACACTCTCCCGCACAGATATCCCCTCCGTTCCAAGAAGGGCACTGCGAAAGCATCCGATGAGATAGCACATCGGATTCAGCTTCAGCAGATACCGGATCCGGAGATCGGGAATTGCCTCCGGTTCCCACAAAATCGGTGATGCCCAGAATCCGATCTGCAAAAGTACGTTGATCAGGGAGAGCATGTCGCGAAACCGAACGGTGACCAGAGCAAAAATTTGCATGAGGGAAAAAGCAAGAGCAGAAAGAGACAGATCGGAATAAATGAGAAGAAGCCAGGAAGCTCTAGGAGAAAGGCCTGCGAAAATGGCACTTAAGATCAAGATAAAAATGAAAAAGCTGTGCACTTTCAGACAAGACAGGAGGCGCACGAAGGGAAGCTGCCACACAGGAAAATACATCTTCTTTACCAGAAAGCTGTATTCCTGAAGACACGCCGTTCCGGAAAGACAGGCATCAGAGAAGTAAATCCACGGAATATAGCCGCAGGCAAACCAGAGAATATAGGGCACCTGTTTCACCGGAGGATTGCGATAACCGCATTCAAAGATCCACCAAAAAATCAGCAGCGTCATGAGCGGTGCGGCATAGGCCCATACGATTCCCAGCGCCGAGCCGGCATAGCGGCTGCGAAGATCATTGCGTGACAGGAGAATTAAGGTACGAAGTGATCGTTTCATGATTTGTTTTCAGAAGCTGAATAGATTGGGATGTTTGGACAGGTGACAGCAGAAACAAGCTGTCATGCATATTCAGCTTACCCCTTCCGGCATTCTGCCGCAAGGGGTTCGGAGTAATCCCGTAAGATATTGCTATCTTTTTTCAGAAATCGAGAAGTACGGGCTTTCCAGATTTTCTTGTATTTTTCAGATCGATGATCCGCTGGTTCGAGGATCCCCGGAAGGTCAGCGTAATATCCTTCTCGCTCTTAAGAAACGGACCGTCCACAAGCACGTCAATGTTGTCCAACAGCTCTTCGATGAACGGCGTCACACATCGTCCGTCTCCAAAGAAATCTCTCTCATAAATACATCCCGTGTATGCCCAGATACTTCTTTGCGGCAGTTCTCTGCGTACTCTCTTTACAAGCTGCAGCACGGTCTCCTGATTTTCCGGCTCAAAGGGTTCTCCACCGAGAAGAGACAATCCGTCATAATAGGGCTCGGCAAGCTCACGCAGGATCTCATCTTCCATTTCTTCCGTATACGGTGTGCCGTATGCAAAATCCCAGGTTTCTTCATTAAAGCACCCCGGACAATGATTCCTGCATCCCGAGACAAATACGGACTCTCTCACACCGGGTCCGTTAGCGATATCCGCACGAAAGATCTGTCCTACGTTCATACTGTCTGAGTCCTCCTTCTCTATCAAATAAACACATCATGTTATTATTTTACTCCATTATGATCGAATATGAAATCCTTCCTGCAATCATGCGGTCATTGTATTATAATTTCAATTCACATTTGCCGTAATCTGATCACCGTCTGATTTGTGTCTGATTCCAGTTCAGCATGCCCCCATCCCAGGCAGACCTTTATCTGTGTTCATTCTATGTTCAACAAAGAAAAAGTGATATATTTTTCACTTTTCTATTGACCTGCTCCCATTGGAGTGATATATTTGTCACATCGAGTTACATATTTATCACTTTTAAGGTTTTCGTTTTATGATTTTCATCAGATAAAATGAGATCACACGGAGGTACATTATGAATAAAAAAGTTACTTTAAGAGAAACCATGATCGAGAGCGTGATCCTTGCATTTCTGTTAGTATTTTATTACTGGATGTGGGCACGCACAGACTGGAAGAGCTATTATGAGACACTTCAGAATTCGGTCGGAATTTTTACATTTGTATTTTTTCTAATGACAGCAGAGAGGGTCAGAAAGTACAATAGGGAGGTAAAGGATGAATTTGCAGTCAGAAATTTAAAGAGATCCGACTCCATTGCAATGAAGTTTTTTGTCGTCACAACCATTATCTCTGCCTGGCTGAGTGTAACATCCTTACTTGATAACAGAGAAACCGGCTATCTTCTGGTCGGATCTGTCGCGGCAGCAATGCTCATTCGTTTCATTGCGTTTTGCATCATGGATTCCAAAGGAGTTTGACGATGGCGCTCATCACGAAGGTAAAAGAATACAGAGAACGGGCCGGCTTAAAACAGGATGAGCTTGCAGAAAAGGTCGGCGCAAGAAGAGAAACGATCCTGCATCTGGAGAAGGGAAAATATAACCCGTCCCTGAAGCTGGCAATGGATATCGCAAAGGTTTTCAATGTCACTGTAGAAGAATTATTCGAGTTCACAGAGGACTGAGGGGATCTCCTATCCTCCTTATTTTTCGCAATAAAAAAGCCGCATCTGCGGCTTTTTTTGATACTTAACTGATTCATACTGTTCGGAAGATATCTGTCTTCACTGCGGGCATCATAGGGGAGGCAAAAACTTTTCAGAACTGGAAAACCAGACTTCCGAGCGGATAAACATCCGGATTCATGTTCAGCATATCATGTCTCTCAAAGTAATCTCCCATAGCTCTCATCGTCTCATCAGAAATGTTTTCTGTGATCAGGGTCACATCATTTATCGGGAAGTTTGCGAAAAGCTTTACCAGATTTCTTGAAGAGAAGGTCTCTTCCGTTGTATTCAGGACACTGTTTTCGCTGAAGGTATTTGTGAAGTGAATGAAATTAACCAGATCCTTTGCGCTGCTGATGTGAATTCTGAAATTCTCTGTTCTCATCTTTGTCATTTTATTTTCCTCCCTTTTGTGTGTGGGTTGTTTTCTTTATGGCTTTATTATAGAGCCGGATCTTCTTTCGGATAAGTGGTCTCCCCGACTCGTTCTATAACAAATTCGCCATGTTCCCATCACAGAGAATCCCCTATATTCAGGTATTTCACATTACTGTCCGCAATATATTTAAAAAATATTAGCGTAAAACAGACACAAAATGCAAACGAGCAGGACCTTTCTTCTGCCCGGTCGAAAGCAGTCATTGAACCGCCGGTTTCATTTATTTCTTACGGAACAAAATCCCCGTCAACAACAAGAATACTTTCTATGCCGGTATTCAGCATGTGCACTTTCAAGCACTTCCTCTAAAATCCGGAGTACACCGTCCTCTTCCTGCGCCGGGATCACTCGCGCAGCATTCTTTTTCATCTCCTCGACTGCATTTGCAACAGCATAACCGGCCCCTGCATATGCGAGCATTCCCAGATCATTTTTATTGTCACCGAATACAATTGTCTCTTCCGGCCGGATTCCATAGTGTTTTTGAATGCCGGAAAGAGCTGTGCCCTTATGAACACCGGGCATTGTCAGATCGATCCACCCCGTACCTGAGATCACGCACTCCAGACGCGTCTTCCACTGTGTGTACATTATCTCATACAGCTCATCAATGCCATGATTCAGATGAATGCCAAGCTTCACAACGGAGCCTGTATTTCTTAATACATCCTCTGTACAGATCATCTCATTGTGATAGCCATGGATCATGAAATGAAGAAACGCCTCGTCCCTGCTCTCGGTAAGGAATCCCTTTTTCGTATCCAGGATAATGTGCGTATGCGGAATTTTTCTTGCTTCTGTCACCCATTCTTCAACATATTCATCAGGAATCTTCTCTTCCATGAGCGTGCGGTTCTGACTCATCACCCTGGCTCCGTTAGCCGAGATAAAGACCATATCCATCATAACGGGTTCGAACAGACGCCGCATACTTGTATAATGCCGTCCGCTTGCCGCCGCAAACAGAATTCCCTTTTCCTTCAGGGCGCGGATCACAGAATAATATTTCGGATTGATATGATCTGTGCCCTCCGAAACAATGGTTCCGTCTAAATCACTTGCAATTAATCGGATCATTCTCCTGTTTCCATCTCTCTGTATTTAAAGTAAGCTGACAGAAATCTCCTTCTGTCAGCTTAAAAATCAGTCCTCTTCGTTCTTCTCCGCAATTTCCGTTAACTGTGCAGCGGCATTTTCCAGAGCCAGTTTAATATTCACCTTCTGCCACTTCTTTACCAGATCCTGATCCAGAGCTTTTGCTCCTTTAAATGCACCCGCAATGCTTCCCACAATGCATGCTATGGTGTCGGAATCTCCTCCGGCATTTGCAGCGGAGATGATAGCCTTCATTGGATCTCCGTCTGCGGCGAGGAAGAATCCCACCGCCGCACCTATAGAGGAGGCCATAGATCCGTCGCAGCCGACGATCTCATCGATGCGGTCCTCAGCCTCTTCCATGGAATGCGACATCAGCGCCTCGGGAATTGCCTGACGGATTTTCTGAATCACCCGGGCACCCTCTGCCTTTCTGCCGGTCCGAAGACCTTCTTCTTCTCCCTTCTCAGCTCCATAGATCATTGCCTTTACGACAGAGATCGTTGTTGCCTCCGGACGCAGTGCCTCTGCAATCCCTGCTGCAACAGCAGCTGCACCGCTCATACCGTGCTGGGTTCCATGGGTGGGACGGCAGGAAGTAACGGCATTTTGAATTGCCTTATCCAGATCACCGACTTTTGTCAGTCCGCATGCGGCAACCCGCATAGCTGCGCCGTTTGTGGTGCCTCGATTATAGCTTCCGCCTGCCTTTCCCAGTGCAATCGGATCCTCTCCGTTCTTTAAACCGTCAATGACCATGGAGGTTGTCGGACCCGCATTTCTCGGGTAATACTTCGGATACAGCTCTGTCCAGGAGATCAATGCTTTCACCGCAGCTTCTACGGTCATCTCTCCGCCGCATTCCACTACTGCCTTTGCGAATTCATACATCTGGGATGCATCATCCGTCACCTCTCCGATCTCATTGCCCTTTGCGAACATGGTATCTCCGCAGTATACAAAGTCCGTCAGTCTTCCGCCGTATGCCTGCTCAATTTCCTGCTTGCCCATTGATTCACTTGGTGCACCAAAGGCATCCCCGATTCCGGCAGCCAGGAGACTGCCCAGGATTTTATCATATAATACTTCGTTCATCTCGTCTCCGTTCCAAGCAGTCTTACTGCATTCTCTGATAATATCTTTTTGTGATCTGCTTCCGAAAGCTCCTGGAATTCCCGAAAAAATGATATCGAACATTCCGTAAAACGTTCCGGAAATCCGCTTCCGAAAAGAATTCTTTCCACCGGAACATTTCTCAATGCATAGCGGAACAGTGGCAATTCAAACACCTCTGATGTATCCAGCCATACATTTTCGTATTTCTTTGCGATATCAATGGTGCTGTATCCGTCCCACATGCCGCCCATGTGAAGGAAAACGACCCGGGTACCCGGATATCTTCGGATATAATATTCCCACTGTGCAGGATGCGTTCTGTCTCCGTGTCCAGTCATGAGCTTTAGGACGATTCCCTTTTCACCGCACGCCCGGAAGATGTCTTCCAGTTTTTTTTCATTTTCAGGAATATAACCATGCTCCAGCGGATCGAGCTCTATTGCCGGGAAGGCTCCTGTCGCGAGGATCCACTCCAGCTCCTTACCGCAGCTCTCCTCCCTGGGATTCAAAACTGCGCAGGGTAAAAATTCCCGATGTGTTTTGCAAAATTCAAGAACAGCGAGATTCTGCATATGAAGAGACTCTCCCCGAAGGGACGACAGCAGGCGAACTGTGATCCCGTTTTTATTCACATCCTGAATCTGTTCTTCATACTCATATAAGTTTTGATCACTATTTCTGCGCAGATGCGCATGTATATCTACGATACTCATGCGAGGAACCCTGCATAAACGCCGATGACGCCAAGTACAAGAAGTGCAAGAAGAAGAACAATTGCACTGACTTTCTTCTTAGCCAGCAGCTTGTAGCAAATAAAGATCAGTACGAGGGAGAGACAATTGGGTACCAGACTGTTCAGTGTTTCCTGAAGATTAATGACTGTCTCACCGGAAGTAAACTCAAAGGGCACATTGACAGATACCATGCTGTATGCGAATGCACCGATCAGGAGATAGCCGGCTACACCTGCAAGCTTTGTCACCAGATCCATGATGCCGGTCTTCTGAATCATTTCGACAGCTCTGGATCCCTGCTTATATCCCTGGAAAACACCAAAATATCTCGGAATTACAGAGAGAAGGAACATCACGATGAAAAAGATTGCCGGTCCGACAACGCTGGTATAATTGGATGCGGTTACCATGGAGATCGCAATTCCCGCAAACAGCGGACGCAGCGTTCCCTGTACCAGAGAATCTCCTATCGCTGCCAACGGAGACATGGTCGCCGCTTTTACCGCATTGATGGAATTCTCATCAAAATCCGGGTCTGTTGCATTCTTTTCTTCCATTGCCGCTGCAATACCGACATTTAAAGAGGTGCAGGTCATCTGAGACAGATAGTATTCATTTTCTCTCTCCAGGGCTGCAATACGGTCTTCCTTATTGTCATATACTTTTTTGATGATCGGATACAGACAGTATGACATTCCTGTGTTTTCCTGTTTCGCTGCATTATATCCAAGTCCCATAGTTCCCAGATGTCTCAGATATACTTTTCTTAAATCTTTCTTTGTAATTCTAGACTCACTCATCACAGACTCCCTTCTCAATCGATCTTGAAAAATTCAGGCGTTTCATCTGACACTGTCTGAACCGCTTCAACTGTATTTTTCTTCAGATAGTTATCCTTCTGGCTGTAGAACATAACTGCCACGATCGCAGCGGCAAGAATCGCTACACCAATCATGTTGACACCGACATAAGCTGCTACGAAATATCCGATCAGAAGGAAGGGCCATAATCCTTTTCCGTTGACTGCCTTTAAGAGCATTGCAAGACCGACTGCGGCGAGCATACCTGCTCCGGCATTGATTCCGCTGATCAGAGTAGTCGGAATCTTATCGATAATAAGCTGAACGATATCTCCGGATACATAAACCGCGAGGAACGTCGGAACACCGTACAGCACCAGGCTGATGAGAAGTGACCAGCCTACATGCCAGAAATTCATCATCTTCTCATTCTCTTCAGCACACGCCTTCTCATACATCACAGATCCCCACTGATCCAGCACAGACATTCTCAGATAGAAGGCAAGCTGCCCGATTACGGAAAGCGGAAGTGCCGCTGCAATTGCCACGCTGGGCTCGCTTCCTGCTGCAATGGCAAATGCGGTAGCGATTACTGTACTGAATGTCGCATCGGGCGGGAACGCTGTTCCTACGTGTACTGTCGCAAGGAACATCGTCTCGATCGCAACGCCAACCATTAATCCGGTCTGTACATCACCAAAGATCAATCCGGTCAGGGGACCTAAAACAATCGGCCGGCTGAAAAAAGAAAGCAGCTGTAACATATCATTTTCCGCTACCCAGACTAACAATGCGCATAAAATAGCTTGTACCATATCAATTCTCCTTTTCTTTTCTCATTCTCAAAGCAGCCCTGCTTTTTCAAGCAATGCAACACAATCATACTGTTTTTCACTGGGGACACTCTGTGCCGTCACTCTGACGCCCGCATCAGCGATCGCCTTGATGTTATCCGCATCCTTCTGAGTCGGCAGTAAATATTTCAGGATCTTTTTTCTTTCCAGATCTGTCTTTCTGCCGGTGATATTGCCGATGGTCCAGTGATCCGGTTTAAATCCCAGTTCTGTCATCTTCTTTGCAGATTCCGGATTTCTCACAATGACCATGACAGCATGCTCCGTCGGATCTTTTGCAATAACAGATGCTGCTTTTTCACATCCGATTACAATCAGCTGGATCCCTGCCGGACAAGCAAGCTTCAGCATATCTTTCTGGAACTCATCTTCCGCTGCCGCGTCATCTGCGACGAGGATTGCCTTTGCCTGTGTCTGCTGTACCCAGGTTGTCACTACCTGTCCGTGGATCAGACGGTCATCCATTCTTGCTTCCTTAACGATCATGATTATTCCTCCTCATATAATCAAGTGTTTTTTGTTGAAAATCCAAGGTTTTTACGCCT
>JAUNAN010000090.1 GCA_030527595.1 Lachnospiraceae bacterium
TTCTCGAGTGAGAGATTTCTTGCCACGATCGGCAGCGTGCCGATGACAAAAAATGCGCCGCTGATCAGGCATGCGATGATGCGCTTCGGGAAGATCTTCCGATAGCGGAATGCCCGGTTCAGCCAGTAATAGGCAAAGAGCAGGAAGCCTGCGCCGATCAGCAGATTGGAAAGTCTCACAAGAAGAGACTGTTCCGCCACCAGATACATCAGTATCCACATCACGACCATGAGGCCGACGATCTTTGTCTTCTTCGCAGGGATCGGTCCGCGATCAGAAACCGCGACAACAAGAAGCTGTCTTCCCGTATAGATCGTGGCTGCGATACCCGCTGCCACACCGGCGAACTGCGCCGCAAAGGCCGGATTCAGACCGATCCAGAGTCCGACCGCCGCAAGAAGGATGGCTGCGATGGTGCCCCACTCACGGAAGAATAACCGGGGGCTCATCCAGCGGACGCCGGAAATAAAGATCTGCCCGAATTCCTGCACGATATCCCGGTCCGGCTGCTTTGCCTGACTCAGAGAGATGAGAATGACAAGAAATTCATCTACGCCGTTCTCTGAGAGATCGTCCAGAGTACAGATGCCGTTGGCTTCGAGTGCATCAAAGAGCTCTCCCGTAAACTGCATGCGAGCTGCGGTGTCTGCATTTTCCACCCAGTTGCGAAGCACATCGTGATAAAACTGACTTTCCCGACAAAACTGCTGCACAGTATCGAAATGGTCGCCCTCAATTCCCCAGGAAAACGGATCATGCTGCAGAAGTCCCTTTGCCATGCTCTTGACGATGACAGTCTCTCCGCCCACAGGGAAGAGATCGCCGAGAATGCTGAATTCCGGAACGATGCGGACCACACGGGCCCCGATCCGGTCGAGCTTCTCCGTGCCGATGACCTCCTCACTTGCACCGGGACTGTCATTGCCGAAGATGTAGACCAGCTTGTTCTGCTGCTCCTCGTCGCAGTTTGCCGCCGCATAGAGTGCAAGGCATCCGCCGGTGCCGTGGCCGCCGAAGTAGTATTTTTCGATCTCCGCATCGTAAATGCGGTTCACATACTGCAGCGCATAGAGCTGCGCGGGCATGACCTGATAGGACATCGTGAAGCCGTCCCGCCAGCTGAGAAGGGATTCCCCGTCTCCCCGGAACGCAATATAGGAGCTGTCCCCGCCGAAACGGATCTCCATCGCCGTGAGCGCAGGCTCCTTCCCGTCCGGACTGACCATATGCACATAGTTCCGCAGCGTCATCCGCTCATATCGCCGGGATTCCCGGAGAAGCTGAGCAAAGTTCTTCCGCTTCTCATCGAGATCCACTAATTTCTGTTCCATATGAAGAAATAAAAGAAGTGCATCCTTGAGCCCGATCTCCCCCGGTTCATTGAATGCAGGCACAATACCGCCCAGATCCAGATAAGCCAGCTCCGACAGGATCAGATTGTCGACTCCGTTAAACGGATATTCGGCAAGGCTCAGATCTCCTCTCCATTTCAGATAGGAAATAATCGTTTCCATTCGCCTGTTCCTCCCCTCGCTTCTTTTATTTCATGC
Source organism: Lachnospiraceae bacterium (assembly GCA_030527595.1). GTDB lineage: Bacteria > Bacillota > Clostridia > Lachnospirales > Lachnospiraceae > Chordicoccus. The sequence goes on from JAUNAN010000090.1 coordinate 1,551, forward strand.
ATATCAGATACACATTTGAATCAGAAGTGCAGCTGCCGCATATTTACGCCCGGCACTGACCGTCTGTTCTCCCCTTATTTATGTTTAGAAGCGATAACATCGAATGATTGTTTTTCGGACAAGTGAGTCCAGTCTTTATCATAGCACAAAAATATGCGTCTCATACAGGAAACGTGACCGTTTCGCGCGATTTTTTCATTTTCCGGGTCACATTCCCGCATCATGACAAAGAAGCTGTAGGGATTTTGGGCAGGAATGTGATAAAATCACTGGCGGAACGTTTATCCACCGACTGTTTTTATGGAAAAGATTTGAATATGCCTACAGGAATTTTGATCAATGTGGCGTCCGTTGCACTGGGAGGTCTGCTCGGAACGCTTGCCGGACATAAGATGAGTATCAGCTTCAAGGAAAATCTAAACATGATCTTCGGTGTCTGTGCCATGACGATGGGGATCTCCTCTATCGCACTTATGGTAAATATGCCGGCTGTCATTTTTGCGGTCATCATCGGCACCGCGATCGGACTCGTTCTTCATTTCGGGGAATGGATCTCGAAGGGTGCGGTCCAAATGGAGAAGGTCGTAAGCCGCATCCTTCCTCAGAAGGAATCCGACATCTCCGAAAAGGAATTTCGTGATACTCTGATCACCATCATCGTTCTTTTCTGCGCGAGCGGCACCGGTATCTACGGATCCATTCTCTCAGGCATGACCGGTGATCAGTCGATTCTGATCTCCAAATCGATCCTCGACTTTTTCACAGCCATGATCTTTGCCTGCATTCTGGGACTCGTTGTTTCCTTTATTGCGATCCCGCAGCTGATCATTTTCATGATCCTGTTCCTTCTGGCAGGCGTCATCTATCCGCTGACCACACCCGACATGATCAACGATTTCAAGGCCTGCGGCGGCGTGCTGCTTCTGGCAACCGGCTTCCGCATGATCAAGGTCAAGATGTTCCCCACTGCGGACATGATACCTGCAATGATACTGGTCATGCCCTGCAGCTGGATCTGGGCGACTTATATCCTGCCGCTGGTGAGCTGATGATCCAATCGACAATTCCCCCGCACTCTTGAGAAATAAGCAGTGCGGGGGATTTTTTCTGCCATTTTCCTGCACTAAAAAAGCAGGATCCCTGCTTGTGAGGAATCCTGCCCGAGAGGATTTATGCCTGTTCTGCCTCGAATACTTCCTTCAGCTTTTCCTGAATTTCGTTGACGGCAACCATGTTTTTCAGACCGATGGCCTTGCCTGCCTTCTGTGCATTCGGCAGTAAGTCAGCGCTGCAGACGAACAGGTCAGCCGCACCCGGCATAACATCATCGATCGTAGAGTGCTCTACCTGTACGCCGGTGATGCCGAGATTTTTTAATGCCTTCTTTACGTTCATTTCCATTACAAAGGATGTGCCCAGTCCGGAACCGCAGAAGCAAAGAATCTTGTTAATCATAGTGTTTTCCTCCTGATTTTTATGTTTTGTATTTTGTATTTAGTTTTTTGTTTGATACTTACTGATCTGTGTTTGTTTATGTGATGCCTGTCTGATATTTATTTCTGCGATTCGGAGAACCGCACCTATGAGCGTTTCTCTGAAATCGCCGCATTCGTTTTTTGTAACCTTTTTATCCGGAAAACAAGATTATGCCTTCTTTTTTCCGAGCGTGTAGTTGTATACGATCGGGATCAGGAACAGCACTGCAACCAGGATGGTCATGCCGTTGCCGCTGAGTACCTTTACAAGGTTGCCGAATACGATACCCACCAGTGTGAAATCAGTGTCTGAGAAGCTGGTGTTTGCAAAGCCGAGGCTTGCGAGAACCGGAAACATGCCTGCAGCCAGGAAGGTTGCTACGATGCCGTGTACAAAGGAGCCTGCGATGCAGCCCTTAAGTCCGCCGGTTGCATTTCCGCAGACACCTGCAGTAGCGCCGCAGAAGAAGTGAAGTACCGCACCCGGAAGGATGATCGCTACTGCGATGCCGAGATGTCCCATGAGACCGAGGATTGCCATTGCTGCGATACCGCCGATGAAGCTGCACAGGAAACCGATCAGAACGGCATTCGGTGCAAACGGGAATACGATGGGGCAGTCAAGAGCCGGTTTTGCATTGGGAACGAGCTTCTCGGAGATTCCCTTAAATGCCGGAACGATTTCGTTGATCAGCATACGGACACCTGCAAGTACGATGTAGATACCGGCAGAGAACGTGATGGACATAATTACGGAGTAGATGAACCAGTTCTGTCCGCCGAAGATCTCAGCTGCCTTTGCGGCATCCTTGATGCTTGCAACAAGTGCGACAGGTACGTAGCAGACGAACATTGCGATTGCGATGGAGATTGTGTTCTCACGCAGGAAGGAAAGTGCTGTCGGGAAGTTGATATCCTCTGTTGTCACTGTGTTTTCATTTCTTCCGAATAGCTTTCCGATCTGAGCACTGAGCCAGTAGCAGCCGCTGCCGAAATGACCGAGTGCAAGGGAATCATCTCCTGTTACCTTTTCCATAACCGGCTGCATCAGTGCCGGGAATACGCCCATGACCAGTCCCATGAGCAGCGCGCCTGTGATGATCAGCTGAATGCCGGTCAGACCGCTGATCGTCATGATGATCGCGATCAGGCAGGACATGTAAAGTGCGTGATGACCTGTGAGGAAGATGTACTTCAGCTTCGAGAAGCGGGCAAGCAGGATATTGAATACCATGCCCAGTGCGAAGATGGATGCCGTCTGTACTGCGTAGTTCGTCAGTCCGAGAGAAGTGATCGCCTCGTTGTTCGGAACGACACCCTGAATGTTAAAGGCCGTCTGGAATAAATCACCGAAAGGGATGATCGCTTCCTGTACGACATTGGCTCCGGCACTCAGCACGACGAAGCCGAGAATCGTTTTTATAGTTCCCTTGATGCATGACTGAATGTCTTTCTTCTGGAGCAGGAGTCCCAGAAGGGCAAGTAAACCTACAAAGATTGCAGGAGTCGATAAAACTTCCTGAATGAAAGATAAAACCGCTAACATGTTCGTTCTCCTCTATTTAAAAGAAATGAAATAACTCGTCTTCATCGGTGGAATGAATCATTCTCTCCACCTGTTCTTCATCGGATAACAGCTCCGAGATCTGCATGAGTACTTCCAGATGACTTTCGGAGTCCGCAGCTGCCAGTGTAATGAACAGCTGAACCCCCTCGCCGTTTTCAAAAACGACCGGTTCCCGAAACAGGGTAACACCGAGCTGTGTGCGGATCGCGCCCTGCTCCGGTCTTGCATGGGGAAGCGCGATATTTTCCGCGAGAAGAATATAGGGACCCATCTTTTCCAGATTCCCGATGATCTCTTCCTTATAACGCTCTTCGATGTATCCGTGCTCTTCCAGCAATCTGCAGGAACTCCGGATGGCTTCTCTCCAGTCTGCTGCAGATGAACAGATCTGAACATTTTCACGTTGTAACAGGTTCATAAGTAATCCTCTCTTTATCAGAACATTTTTGTTAGCCGGCTTGTTCTTCGTTGAATTCATAGTATCATGTGTGAGCCAAAATTAGAAATCCAGCTTTATTCGACTTATTGTGCAAGACCTCACAGCGGTCACCGATACTTTGCACATACGCTGTGCAAAATTCCCTGACTGCTGCAGTTTTTTTGCACGATCCCCGTGCAAAAAGTTGAAGTGGAAAATACGGTAAAACCTCAGGACAAGAAGAAACGGGTCTGCTATACTTCAGACAGCAGATGAAGAAAGGAGGACACAATGTCTCTCTCCTTAAATACACGACGCCGGAAGATCTTAAACCTTCTGATGGGGAGCTCTGAGTTTCTTTCTCCCCACAGTATTGCGCAGGCGCTGAATGTTTCCCGGCGTACTATCTATTATGACTTTGATAAAATTAATGAATGGCTGAGAGAGCAGAAGCTCCCTGAAATGGAAATGGTACGGGAAAAGGGTGTCTATCTTTCAGAGGCTGCAAGAACTGCGCTCTCCGAAGTACTTGAGGACAGCAGCTCCGATCAGACCTATCTCTTTTCCCCGGAAGAGCGCATGAAGTGCATGATCTGTTACTTCATTTACAGCTCTGAACCGATTTATATCGAGCAGCTGATCGAATGCTTTGATATCAGCAGAAACACGATCTTCTCAGATCTGAAGGTAGTGAACCGGCAGCTTTCCCACTTTGATCTGGAGCTCTGCTATCATCCGCGGACAGGGTACTATCTGGACGGTGATCCGATCCGCGCGCGTGCTCTCTTCGTACAGTATTTTGTCGAGCTGCAGCTCCTCTTTACAGGCGGCCTGGTGAAGTTCTTTTCGGTATCCGAAATATCCGACTACCATGAGCGCCTGACGGAAATTGCACATCAGCTGAAGGTTGAGTATGTCAAGGACTCTCTTCTTTCGATTGCCGCACTCGTTCCGATCTGCTACAACCGGAACTCCCGGATTCAATTTGACGATGTGAAGTTTGATGAGCTGAAAAAGACAAAGGAGTTTTTGCTGGTTCATCAGTATTTCAACGATCTTCCCGCAGATGAGCAGATCTATCTGACTCTGCACTTACTCGGAACCCGCTTAAACATTGTTCCTGATGAATATTTTGAGGAGCGTACTCAGACAAATATTCATGAACTGGCAGAAGAATTGATTGCCGAGTTCGAGCGCATCGCCTGCCTGCGGTTTGAGGATCCGGAGGCACTGGAGCATGCACTGTCTTTTCATCTCAGTACATCCATGTATCGGTATCGCTACGGAATTCAGATCGGCAATGTACTGGCAAATGATATCATCGAACAGTATCCGAATATTTTTGCCATTACGAAGCGTGTCGCTCAGAAACTGGAGAAAAAAGTCGGTACACCGGTTCCGGACAGCGAGATCGCCTATCTCACCCTGCATTTCGGCTCTTCTCTGAAAATCTCCGAGGCCGATGACAGCCGCCTTCGGATTCTGATCGTATGCGTGAACGGAATTTCAACGGGAAATATGCTGAAGCACGAGGTTGAGCGGCTTCTTCCCTTTGCGGAGATCGCTGATGTACGTGCCGCTGTGGACCTGATGAATGTACAGGAGGAGTGCAATCTGATTATATCCACGATCCGCCTCAACTCCGTTGTGCCTGTCATTACCGTCCATCCGATCCTCACGGAATTTGACCGGAAGAGTATTCTGAATCATCCTCTGATCGCGCATAAAAGTGCCATCATACAGAGAGATGATCTGTTCTCCATCATTAAAAAGTATGTGGAGCCGAAATATCATCAGGAGCTGATTCGTGATCTCGATGCCTATCTGCAGGGAGAGTCTGAATTATCGGCAGCCGTCAGGGAAGACGATGCAACCATCCTCAATACCCTGAGTATTTCCAAGATCCGCATCGTAAATGAAGCGATCGACTGGCGGGACAGCATCCGCTGTGCGGGACAGCCCCTGATTGACGTACAGAGCATTACCGAAGACTATTTGTCCACCATTATCTCCCAGATCGAGAATTACGGCTCTTATATGTTCATCACAGAGGACATTGTTCTTGCCCATGCGAAGCCGGAGGACGGTGTCAACCGTCTGGATATGTCCGTTGCCGTCTTGAAAAATCCGGTCACCTTTTCGGAAGACAGGCATGGACGCCTTCTGATCCTGCTGGCTGCGGAAGATCAGGAGAAGCATCTGCGTATTTTGCAGGATATCATCACTCTGGCCAATCACGAGTCATTTATAAATGAAATCACAGCCTGCGAGACACCAACGAGCGTCATGCAGCTGATCACAAAAATCCTGATGGAATCCGGCAGCTGACAGTAAGACAAGAGAACGTGCCGCACGGTTCCGGAAGATGACAATAAACACAAGAGAACGTGCCGCACGGTTCCGGCGGCCGGAAACCAAAAAAGACTGATAAGCGGCGGCAATTTATCTGCCTTGTGCTTATCAGTCTTTTTAATATCAGGATAAATCTCCCCGTACGATACCGTACGAATAGTTCTGTGAAAGAACGGTTAACCGCCTACTCTCTGCGATTTAAAAAATACTCCCCTTAACTTATGCCCGGCATTCTCCCCATGCCGCACCTTTCTGCTGCAGATCTTCTCTGCCACAGCTCTTCTTAATAGAAATGCTGATTGCCGATCTGAATTCCCTGACCTCTGCCGCCGTTGAAGTGAAGCTTGTCGCCGATCGGATTTTCACCGTTCAGAGATGCAACAGCCGCCTCGTAGCAGTCGGAATTTGCTCCCTGGGAAAGAATTCTTGCCAGCTTGCCGGTGGCAGCCGGTGTGAACTGACCGCTCTGGTAAACGACACCGGAAATCGTATTCGGATAGGAGGAGCTCTTGACACGGTTGACAACAACTGCGCCTACCGCTACCTTGCCTTCACGGCTCTCGCCGCCTGCCTCACAATAGATCAGTGCTGCAAGGAGTGCCACGTCATCCTCGGATGCATCAATGACATAGCTTCCTGAAGAAGTATCCTCTTCTTCGGACTCAGCCTCTGCTTCCTCGGATTCCTCCTCGGACTCAGCTTCTGCTTCTTCGGA
>JAUNAN010000012.1 GCA_030527595.1 Lachnospiraceae bacterium
AATTTAAAAAAGCTCTGCAAACCGCTTATTTACACGGTTTGCAGAGCTTTGATGTATTATTCCATCTCAATTGTTCCGGGCGGCTTGGAGGTAAGATCATAGAATACGCGATTCACGCCCTTTACCTCGTTAATAATTCTGGTCATGCAGGTCTGCAGGACGCTCCACGGAATCTCCGCAGCCTCAGCTGTCATGAAGTCCGAGGTGATCACGCCTCTCAGGACGACCGCATAATCATAGGTCCTTCCGTCACCCATGACTCCGACGCTTCTCATATTGGAGAGTGCGGCAAAGAACTGACCCTTTCCTGTATCCACGCCGGCCTTCTCCAGCTCCTCGCGGAAGATAGCGTCTGCCTCCTGAGTGATACGCACCTTGTCAGGTGTCACTTCGCCGACGACACGAACGCCCAGACCCGGTCCCGGGAACGGCTGTCTGAAGACAAGCTCTCTCGGAATTCCCATTTCAAGGCCTGCCTGGCGCACCTCATCCTTGAACAGGCTGCGCAGCGGTTCGATCGGTGTCTCATCAAAGCCAAGATCCACGACCATTTCCTTCGGAAGTCCGCCCACATTGTGGTGAGACTTGATCACAGCGCCTCCGTTGCCCGCGCCGCTTTCCACGACGTCCGGATAAATGGTTCCCTGCGCCATATAGCGGAAGCCGCCTTGGTCAGAGAGCTTCTTAGCTTCAGCACCGAAGACCTTGACGAAAAGCTCTCCGATGATCTTTCTCTTCTGTTCCGGATCTGTGACACCGGCAAGTCTGCTGAAATACAGATCTCCTGCATTGACACGGATAAAGTTCAGGTCAAAGTTTCCGTTCGGTCCGAAAACAGCCTCAACCTCGTCTCCCTCGTCTTTTCTCATGAGGCCGTGATCAACAAACACGCAGGTGAGCTGCTTTCCGATCGCCTTGGACAGGAGCACTGCCGCAACCGTAGAATCCACGCCGCCGGACAGACCCAGCAGTACACGGTCGGAGCCGATCTTCTCTCTCAGTTCCTTTACAGTGGTCTCAACAAACGAATCCATCTTCCAGTCGCCGGAACATCCGCAGACATCGAGAACAAAGTGGCGCAGCATTTTTGTTCCCTCAGGAGTGTGAAGCACCTCAGGATGGAACTGCACTGCGTACAGCTTCTTTTCCGGATTTTCCATCGCAGCCACCGGGCAGTTTTCCGTATGCGCGGTGATACGGAAGCCCTCCGGAGCCTTTGCGATATAGTCAGTATGGCTCATCCAGCATGTAGTGTTTTCATTTACATCAGAAAAAATAAGAGAATCCTGCGCATCGATCACGAGATCGGTGTGTCCGTATTCACTTGTCGGTGCAGTGGCAACCTGACCGCCGGTCTTGTAAGCCATCAGCTGTGAACCATAGCAAATGCCGAGAATCGGGATCCCCGCCTCAAACAGCTCAGCGGTATAGGTCGGTGACTCTGCTTCATAGACACTGTTCGGTCCTCCCGTCAGGATAATTCCCTTCGGATTCATGGCCTTCAGCACATCCAAATCGATAGAATGCGGGTGGATCTCACAATAAACATTGCACTCTCTCACCCGACGCGCGATCAGCTGTTTATACTGCCCGCCGAAATCGAGCACGATTACTTTTTCCTGCATGCGCATTCTCCCTTCAAACGCCTCTTAAATACAACGCTTTATTTTATTCCATTTCAAATAAAAAAAACACCCTAAATTATGAGATATGCGTAGTTTTTCTCATAATTCAGGGTGTTGTTATCACCTTTCAGTTTTTCGCCGCCGTGACCATCCACTTGCCGCTCCTGTATCTTCTGATAAAGAAGAAGATACGGAAGACCCAGTCAAAGGGCATCAGGAACCAGATGCCGAAGACACCCATATGCAGGACGCGGACCGCAAAGATAGATCCGAAAATTCGCAGCGTCCACATGGATACAGAGGACACGATCATACAGAACTTTACATCATTTGCCGCGCGGAGCATATTCGGGAAAACAAATGACAGCGGCCAGAGAACTGCGGCAACAACGCCGTGGAAAAGCACGATTTCCGTCGCAAACTGCACCGCCTCCGGTGAGACATTGTAAAACTTCATAAACAGCGGAAGCAGGATACCGACCGCACCGATAGACATCCACATATAGAGATAGCTCTTTTTGATCAGCAGCCGGGTGTAATACTTTACCTGCTCATAATCATTTGCACCGACACACTGAGATGCGACCGCAAGCATCGCGTACTGCATCGCATTTCCGGTCACGGACTGGAAAGATGTGATGGTATTCGACATGGCATTTGCGGAAATCGCTGCCGTTCCGAGCACGGAGACCACAGAGATCAGCAGGATCTTTCCGAGCTGGAACAGAGAATTCTCAATGCCGTTCGGAATACCGACATAGAGTATCTTCTTCAGAAGCACTCTGTCCGGTCGGAAGGAGAAGGGATGCAGAATATGCAGACGATTCTCCTGATTATTCAGATAAAACAGGATCACGATACCGGCAAATGCGCGGGATACCAGCGTCGGGATCGCAACACCCGCCGCATTCATATGGAAGCCGAAAATCAGGATTGCGTTGCCGACAATATTGATCCCGTTCATTGCAAGTGCGATCTTCATGGGCAGTGAAGAATTTCCCATTGCACGAAATACGGCAGCGCCTGCATTATAAAGTGCGATAAACGGAATCGAGCCCGTGGTGATGATCAGATAGATCATGGCATTGGCACGAACATCCGGTTCGATCTGTCCGAAGATGGCGCTCATGAGCACATTTCTTCCCAAATAAATCCCTCCGGCAACCAGACATCCCGTAAATGCAATAAACAGCAGAAGCTGATTGACGGTTCTGCAGCCGTCCTTGTCCTTCTGCATGCCAAGGAAGTGTCCTGCGACAACAGCACCGCCGGTTGCAAGAGCGGCAAAGATATTGATGATCAGAAGGAATACAGAATCGACCAGGGATACACCTGACATGGCTGCCTCACCGGCGTGAGCGACCATGATAGAATCTGCAAGTCCGACCAGGACGCTCAGCAGCTGTTCCACCATAAGGGGAATGATCAGATTGCGGATATCTGTGCGGGAAAAAAGATAGCCATCCGGAATCACAGCTCCCTCATGCAGAAATCGCATGAGCCTTCCCTGATGTTCTTTTTGCGACGGGAGTTCCGAATGACTTACTACGTGTGCCATGAGTGGTCGTGGGCTCCTTTCGATCCCTGTATTAACCAAATACGTTTAAAAATAAATGAATACTGTAACTTACAGAATCATGAATCCTACTTTTTTACCATGAGCTATTATGAACTCCTGAAAATGAAAGTCAATAGTTCCCCATTTTTTCGTGAAGTTACTGTATACATGCTTTCTTTTTCTTTCATTTGCAGGCAGATTTTTAGCCATTTTTTGCCGATATCCGCCATAAACGGCAGCAGAAAAATCTGCACTGATCGTGTGCACACTTTCTCTGTAACAATGCATCAGGATTATGCTATACTATTTTTTACGCAAAACCAGTTGATCACCGGAAAGCAGAAGCTAAACCAACTGAACGCAGCTAAAGAAGCAACGATTATTGCTGAATCGCAGCTAAAGAAGCAATGATTATTGCTGAAGGCAGCTGAAGAAGCATTGAAAATTGATGATTCGCAGCTGCATTAGAGAATAGTACTGGAATGATACAGTAGTACCGGAAGAATATAGAATATAAGAAGGGGAACAGCTATGGGGAGAGCAGAAGAACGGGCGCGCCGCAGAAGGCGGGAACAGAAAAAGCGGGCGCGCAGAAAACAAATTCGCAGAACATTGATCATATTGCTGCTTATTGCCGCAGCGACAGCGATTGTGATCGCCATGGTACAGGGTAGGAAGAAACGGCAGCAGGAACGGCTTGCCAAGGAAGCTGAGATCGCCGCAGAGGAACAGGCTCTTGCCGATAAACGGGCATTGATCTCAGCGGCGGATCAGCTTGCCGCCGGTTATGACTATGACGGAGCGATCGAGCTGCTGCAGAGCCAGAGCGACTACGACATTGACATGGATCTGACAAATGCCATTGCAGAATACACTGCTTCCCGCACAAATATGGAAGCAAAGGATACGACAAGCGTTTCTCATCTCTGCTTCGGCTCCATGATATCGGATACCTCCAGGGCATTTTCCTCTGTTCTGTCCCCGGAGACACTGAATTCGATCAACGCAACAGGCACGACCGTTGCGGAATTTAATACGATTCTGCAGAATATGTATGACAACGGCTATGTACTTGTCCGCATGGAGGATCTGATCACCGTCACTGAGGACGAAGAAGGTAACCGTGTGTTGTCCAAGAACACTGCCCTCATGATGCCTCTGGATAAGAAGCCGTATGTTATCTCTGTAAATGACTGGAGCTGTCCGATCGCGCAGGATGGTATGGGACTTACCGGCCGCGCAGTTGTGGATGACGACGGCACGATCCGGTCCGCTGTATCCTATGACGCGGACGCTGAAACCGGAGCGTATGATTTTGTCTCCTGCCTGAACGCATTTATGGAGGAGCATCCGGACGGAGCTTATCGCGGCGCAAGAGGAACTCTGGGAATCAGCGGTTCCGAGGGTGTTCTGGGATACCGAACCGCTTCCGCCTATGAGACAGGCGAAGGACTGACATCGACTCAGCAGTCCTGGCTTGACGCACATCCCGATTATGACAGGAACGAGGAGATTGCCGCTGCGACGGCTGCCGCTTCCGCCATCAGGGAATCAGGCTGGACCTTTGCCTACCGCTCTTACAATAATGCTTCCATCGGCTACAATGATATTGAAACTGCCCGCGAGGATTTCGCTCTTTGGCAGAGTGAGGTAGAACCGATCGTAGGAGAGGTCAACACCATGATCTTTGTGGATGGAAGCGACATCGGAGACTGGCATCTCTATGACAAAGAGGAAGACGAAGTATTTGCATATTACAAGGATGCCGGCATCGATTTCTACCTGACGGTAGACGTATCCAGTGAATACTGGATTCAGCTCACCGATGACTATCTGCGCATGGGACGCATTCCCTGCAACGGCTATCAGATGTGGAATGTAATAAGCGGAGATTCCGATTACAATGTATTTGAGAATTTCTTTGATGTTACTTCTGTCTTTGACAGTGAGCGTCGGACACCGATCAATGCCGTTTAACAGTCCTGCCTGGATAGCGTTTCCGGACACACACTTAAGCAGGGAACTCTTGCCTGAAAGAGAACTTCATGCTATCATAAAATGCGTTAAGAACTGAAAATAAAGGGATTTAGGAGGAATACACGTGACAGCTTGGCAGATCGTACTTACGGTTATCCTTGTAGTTGCAATTGCTGCAATTATCGTCCTGTACTTTGTAGGAAGAAAACTGCAGAAAAGACAAGTCGAGCAGCAGGAACAGCTGGAGGCCGCACAGCAGAATATCACCCTGATGGCAATTGATAAGAAGAGAATGCGTCTGAAAGATGCAGGTCTTCCTCAGATGGTCATGGATCAGACAAACTTCATGACAAAGAGGGCAAAGGTACCGGTCGTCAAGGCAAAAATCGGTCCGAGGATTATGACTCTCATCGCTGACGAGAGCGTCTTCGAGATCATTCCGATCAACAAGGAAGTAAAAGCCACTGTATCCGGTATTTATATCACAAGAGTCAAGGCTCTTCGCGGATCTCTTCCGCAGCCCCAGAAGAAGAAAAACTGGCGTCAGCGTCTTGCCGATCGAGCACGCAAGACCACTAATGAGGCAGTCGAGGCTGAGAGACAGGCAAATAAAAAGAAAAAGAAATGAAAAAACGAGCCGTGAACATCAAGAATTCATGTTCACGGCTCGTTTTTTATTCATCTTCTATCCGGATATCCATCACGCAGTCCGCTGCGTGCTCCTCTTCCACATACAGAGCATAGGCGATGTGCAGGATCAGACGATTTTCCCACCGCCGCATGAGCAGCTCCTCTGTTTTCACCGCCATCCGCATCACACCGAAGGGCGTAATATAGTCCGTAGGATGGGATTTCCCTTTTTCGAAGCGCATATGTGATCGAATCTGACCGGTCTTATGTACTTCAACGGAATTCTCCCCGATCACAAGGCGGTTGCTCACATCGCTGCCCTGCTCTTTGGAGCCTTCTTCAAATAAAATAACCAGGTCTCCCTTTTCCTCACTGCACGTTCCGGACACCGTTACCTCGATCGGCTCCTCACTTCGGGTTCTTTCCGCCAGTGTCTGACGGCTCTTCATGCGTACACGCACAGCTTCCTTCATGCTTAATACTCCTCGATGGGTATGATCTTTGCCGATTTGACATCGATCGGCAGAATGGAATTCGCAAAATCCGCAAATCGCTCGGAGTCGTCGCTGACAAAGAAGCGATAGGGTGTAGGCTCATCCTTTGCTTTCGGCATAATATTTCTCAGATCCTTTTCGGTCAGCAGCTGCTCCAGCGCCTTTGCCGTCTCATAGGCGGGGTTGACCAGAGTCACACGGTCTCCCAGCAGTTTTCTCATTTCACTGCGAAGCAGCGGATAGTGCGTGCATCCGAGGATCAGGGTGTCGATATCGTGTTCGATCAAATCATCCACGTACCGCATGATGATCTCGTCCGTGATCTGATCATGAATCCAGCCCTCCTCCACAAGCGGAACGAGCAGAGGGCACGCCTGACTGATGACATTGATTTCCGGATCCATCCTGCTGATGGTATCCGTGTAAACATGTGTACTGATCGTTGCCTTTGTCGCAATGACACCGATCTGCTTGTTTCTGGTCGAGTCAACTGCCATATGGGCGCCGGACTCGATCACACCGATCACCGGCACATCCACCTCTTCCTGCAGCACATCCAGTGCATAAGCAGTTGCGGTGTTGCAGGCGATTACGATCGCCTTGATCTCCTGAGTCTGCAGAAAGCGGACGATCTGCCGGGAATACCGGATGATCGTCTCTTTTGATTTATTGCCGTAGGGAACCCTCGCAGTATCACCGAAGTATACGATTTTTTCAGTGGGCAGGTTGCGCATGATCTCCCGAGCAACCGTAAGTCCGCCGAGTCCCGAGTCGAAGACTCCGATCGGAGCCTGTCTGATGTCTGTCATTTCTCTGCCTCTTGTATCACATTTATTCCGAAATGCTCTCGCTGATCGCACTGCGCTGATTGTCGATGTGGATCTGCACGGTATTGATGCAGCGTGTCACATCGTGAGACTCCAGAGCGGCAATCATCTCGTTGTGCTCTCCTACCAGCTTTTCGCGTACGCTCTGCTTCTTAAGCAGCTCGATGCGGAATCGATACATCTGTTCCCGTAGATTGTCGATCATCTGCATGAGTCTTCTGTTGTGCGTGGTCTCATAGATCATGTCGTGGAAATGCTCATCCGCATCTCCCAGTGTATTGATATCCGTCTCCGGGTTCTGTGTCAGCCTTGTAAATGACTCCTGTGCCTCGTGGATACGAATCAGATCTTCCCGGGTCACAAGCTCGCAGGCCTTGCGGATCGCAAGGATCTCCAGCGCCTCTCTGACCTCCAGCACATCGTTCAGCTCCTGAAGCGTGATCCTGGCCACCTGTGCGCCCCTGCGGGGTGCGATCGTCACCAGACCTTCATTCTCCAGCTTCCGGATCGCCTCGCGGATCGGTGTTCTTGATACACCAAGCTTCTGTGCCAGAGCAATTTCCATCAGCCGCTCGCCGGGCTTCAGGTCTCCGCGCAGGATCTGTCTGCGAAGTGTCATATATACGACTTCTCTGAGCGGCATGTAATCAGTGTCTCTCGGTTCGTTCATGAGTACTCCTTATGTCTCAACTTCTGCTGTTATTATTGATACTTCACTGTCGATCGTGTTTTTCCTCATTTTGAGGTGTTTTCTCTCTCAATCCCGCAAATCGGGAACATTTTTCGCATTCTGCGGCCATGTCAGGAAGGTTCGTGCCGAAGGCATCTCCTGTCTCAGCGCATCACGGCAGGCCTCTGCCGTTTTTTCATTTTTAAAAATACCAAACACAGTCGGACCGCTTCCGCTCATGATCGCATTTTCCGCGCCCATCGCCTTCATCTTCTGCTTGATCGTCTCAATGATCGGGAACTCCCTCACGGTAACGGTCTCCAGCACGTTATCCAGGCGTCCGGTAATGCCGTCGAGGTCCCCGTTTTTGATCGCCTCTGTCATGCCGTCCACATCCGGATGCTCCGTCAGCGAATTGGCATGAAGATTCTCGTAGACCATCTTTGTGGATACGGAAATATTAGGCTTACAGATCAGAATACTGCAGGCAGGCATACCCGGAAGCGGGGTCAGAATTTCCCCGATCCCCTCTGCAAGTGCGGTTCCCTGCATTACACAGTACGGAACATCGGCACCGATCTTCTTTCCGAGCGCCATCAGCTTTTCTCTGCTGTATCCGAGCCGAAAGAGCTGATTGATGCCGATCAGCGTCTGAGCCGCATCAGAGCTGCCGCCTGCAAGGCCTGCCGCTACCGGAATAAACTTCTCGAGGCTGATCCTGACGCCGTCTGTCACCCCCGCATCCTGCATCAGCAGGTCGGCGGCTCTGTAAACGAGATTTCCCTGATCTGTAGGAATAAAGGGCAAATTTGTCGAGAGAGATATTCCGGGTTTCCCGCTCACCGCGTCGATCTCCAGGCGGTCATACATGCCGATCATCTGCATGATCATGCGCACCTCATGATACCCGTCCTCTCTTTTTCTGACTACATCCAGAGCAAGATTTATTTTCGCTGTTGCCCTTAAAATCATATGCTGCCTCCGCATGTGCACACCCTGTTCTCTCCGGATTTTCCGCTTTCTAATGATCTTCTTTCTTATGATCTTAAAATAAGAATTCCGGATCTCTTCGGCTGTGCGCTGTATTTATTTGTATGTTCGAAAATACATACACTTCTCATTATATCGAGAATAAGAGGCAAGCGCAAGCCTTGCCCCGCCCGATCCGTGGTTCCGTCTGACGTACTCAAACGGTGAAAGCCGCAGGCTTTTCGGCGCGGGATCTGTGAAGGAATATCCCCCATTCCGTCATTGCGGGAACAGGCATGATTCGCTATAATGAATGCGCATGCGGACTTAATTTCAGTCTTTTATTTCCGCAATAATTCTGATATTTAGGAGGGTTTATGATTCGATTTCTGATCGGCATTCTTTTCGTCGTACTGTACCTGATCCTCTCGATCCCGATCCTGCTTGTGGAGACGGTGATCCGTCACTTCAATCCTGAAGCAGCGGAGAAATCCATGCTGCGCATCGTCCAGTGGGTATTCTGGGTGATCTACCATATCGCCGGTGTAAAGGTCACAGTGATCGGACGGGAGAACATTCCGGAGGATCAGGCCGCTCTCTTTGTCGGCAACCATCAGGGCTTTTTTGATGTCATTGTCGGCTACACGCTGATGAAGACCCGGACCGGCTTTATCGCAAAGAAATCCTTTGAGAAGGTTCCCCTTCTTTCCTGGAATATGAAGTTTTTATACTGCCTCTTCCTTGACAGAGAGGATCTGAAGCAGGGACTCAAGACGATCCTGACTGCTATCGACTATGTCAAAAGCGGCATTTCCATCTTTATTTATCCGGAGGGAACACGCAATAAATCAGGCGATGAGACCAATCTTGCGGAATTCCACGGCGGAAGCTTTAAGATCGCCCAGCGCACCAAGTGTCCAATCATTCCTGTCGCAGTGAATCATACCGAGGCTGTCTTTGAAAAGCAGTTCCCGCGGATCAAGCCGCAGCACGTGATCATAGAGTTCGGCGAACCGGTCTACTACCAGGATCTCCCGAGGGAGGATCAGAAGCAGGTAGGAGAGTACTTCCGCGTAAAGATCCGTGACATGGTCATCAAGAATCAGGCGGCTGTCTGATACGGTCTCCGAGTCGGGTTAAAGTCCCCGGTTCATCAGAGCCGGGATTATAAGCGCCGGATTTATATGTGCTACGTTATTAAGAGCAGGATTTATAAGAGGGGGCTGAATTCCCATGAATTCAGCCCCCTCGTTTTGCTTTTATCGTATTTCAGGCCTTCAGAGCCTCCACGATCTTCGTGAACTCCATAAAGTGAGAGGCTTTTACGAGAACGGTATCCCCCTTCCGGATCAGTTCCGGAAGCGCTGCCGCTGCCGCATCCGCATCCGCAAACCACTGAACATCCGCATCAGGATTTGTCTCCCTGATCCCTGCTTCGATCTCCCTTGACAGCTCGCCTGCCAAAAGATAAAGATCCAGGTTCAGTTCTCCCGCAGCTCTTCCCACTTCTCTGTGCAGCTCCTTTTCAGTCTTTCCGAGCTCGCCCATATCTCCGAGAACCGCGACCCGTCTGCCTCCGGCATTCGCCAGCACTCCCAGAGACGCTTTCATGGACATGGGATTCGCATTGTAGCAGTCATCGATCACCGTGCACTTAGCACCTTCCACAATATTCAGACGGCCGCCGATGGTCTCTATGCTCTCGATTCCCCGCTGAATTTCCTCCGGAGTCAGGCCGTAGAGTGATCCGACCGCAGCCGCTGCAAGTGCATTCTGCACCATATGCGCACCGGGAACCGGCACATGAACCTCAAAATCCTCGTCGTCCACACTGATCATACAGGTCGTTCCCGTGATTCCTTCCGGACGCACATCATATCCATAGACACGGAAGCCCGGATTCATACCGTAGAAGATCGGCCGCTTTCCGTGAACCTCCTTCACCTGAATGAGCTTGTCGTCATCACCGTTCAGAATGACCTCTCCCGTCAGCTTCACATAATCGAAGCACTCTGTTTTCGCCTTGAAAACACCGTCTCTGTCTCCCAGGAATTCCAGATGGCAGGTACCGATATTGGTGATCACCATCGTATCCGGCTCCGCGGTATCCGCAAGATCCGTCATTTCCCCGAAATGGTTGATTCCCATTTCCAGAACCGCGATCTCATCCTCCTCCGTGAGACGGAAGATCGTAAGCGGCAGACCCAGGTTATTATTGAAGTTTCCGGCTGTCTTTAAAACGCGGTACTTCTGTGAGAGTACCGCCGCGATTGCCTCCTTCGTGCTGGTCTTTCCGACGGAACCGGTAATTCCGACCACCGGAATCCCCAGCTGCCTGCGATAGAAGCCAGCGATCTTCTGAATGGCATCCCTCGTTGATTCCACCACAATATAGCTGCCGCAGCCCGCTGCAGACTCCGCACGCTCAGTCAGCGTCACAAGTGCGCCCGCCTCCATCACCTGCGGAATAAAATCGTGACCATCCACTCTTGTCCCTGCGATCGGCACAAACAGGCAGCCTGCGGTTATGTTTCTGCTGTCTGTGGTGACAGCCGTCACCTCTGTGTTCAGAACGGACTTATCTCCGTGGAACTTGCCGCCGCAGGCGGCTGCGATATTGGCAGGTGTCAGATTTTTCATGGGTCCTTCCTCCGCTTCAGAAAAGGCACCGGTTTTCCGGTGCCTTTATTCATTCAGTATTTCTTGCAGCTCATTCACAAAATCAGGCATTTGGCGGTTGATCCGGAATGTGATTCACAACGTCAAGTAATTATCGATACTTGTTCATGGAAATTTCAATGAGCTTCTCACACAGATCCGGATACTCCACACCGACTGCCGCAGCCTCCTGGGGCAGAAGAGATGTTTCCGTCATGCCCGGAAGGGTATTTGCCTCCAGGCAGTACATGGAGCCGTCTTCCTTCATCATGAAATCGCATCTTCCGTATGCATCCAGGAACAGAGCATGATACGCTGCCTCTGCGTGGTGCTGCATCTTCTTTGTCAGTTCCTCACTGAGTACCGCCGGGCAGGTCTCGATCGTGGAACCCGGCGTGTATTTATTTTTATAGTCATAGAAGCCTTCTACCGGTGCGATCTCGATGATCGGCAGTGCCTTGCCGTCGATCACGCCGACAGAAAACTCACGGCCCTCAATAAACTCCTCGACAACGACTTCATCCGCCATCTCGAAGGCTTCCTCCAGATCCCGCTCGTAAGCGTCCTGATCCCGGGAAATGAAAACACCGACAGAGGAACCGCCGTTGTTGACCTTGACAACGACCGGGAAGTCCAGATCGTGAACGGACAGATCTGCATCGCTGTATGCCTTTTCCATGCGGAATCCCTTAGGAACGGGAATTCCTGCCTCCTTCAGCATGATCTTGGTAATCCCCTTGTCCATGGAGATCGCCGATCCCAGGTATCCGGTACCGGTATAACGGATATGATGCAGATCAAAGGCTGCCTGCACTCTTCCGTCCTCACCGTTTGCGCCGTGGAGCGCCATGAACACGAAATCCGCCATCTTGCAGAGCTTCAGGACATTCGGTCCGAAGAAATTGCGGTTCTTATTTTTCAGAGCAGCTGTCAGTTCCCTGTCAAAGGCACGGATCTCCTCCGCCGCCTCATCTGTGTCATAGACCTCCGGGAAAGCATCCATGAGGTCACAAAACTCATTTCCGGCAAACGCATCAAGCAGAATCGCATTATGTCCCTTCTGTCTCAATGCCTTGCAGACATTCGTTCCGGAAACAATGGAAACAGCTCTCTCTGTGGATGTGCCGCCGCACAGAACTACAATATTCATATCGACTCCTTTAGACGTTTGATCTCGTATAATATTCAGAAATAATTGTACGCTTAGTAGTTTATCACAGCTGAAACGAAGTGCAAGCGTCTGTTTTACACCTCTTTGCAGAGCTTCATGTAATTCATGAGCATAGTCCTGCCGTCCGGCGTCAGAATGGATTCCGGGTGAAACTGGAGTCCGTAGACCTGTTTCTCCTCATCTGACACTGCCATCACTTCTCCGTCATTGGTACGGGCGATGACCTTCAGGTTATCCGGAAGTGTCTCTTCCCTGACCGCAAGAGAGTGATATCTGCCGACCATTGCGGAATTCGGGCAGCCTGCGAAGATCGGACTGTCTGTATCCAGTGAAGACAGAGACTGTTTGCCGTGCATGAGCTGCTTCGCATAGGATACGACAGCACCATAGGCTGTACAGATGGACTGCTCTCCCAGGCAGACACCCAGGATCGGGATCTCTCCTGCCAGCTCCTTCACCACATCGATGCAGATTCCGGCATCCTCCGGTCTTCCCGGCCCCGGTGAGAGGATGATTCCCTTCGGAGCAAGCTCCCGAATCTCCTCTATGCTCATTTCGTCGTTGCGGACGACTCTGATATCAGGGGAAATAGAGCCGACCAGCTGAAACAGGTTATAGGAAAAACTGTCGTAATTATCGATCAGAAGAATCATTCCGCTACCTCCTCTGCTTTTTTCAGTGCAGTGATCACAGCAGCGGCCTTGTTCATGCATTCCTGATATTCTTTTTCCGGAACAGAGTCAGCCACGATACCGGCACCGCTGCGAATGAAGACTTTATTGTTCTTCTTATATGCGATCCGGATCGCAATGCAGACATCCATGTTGCCCGTAAAATCAAGATAACCGATCGCACCGCCGTAAATTCCGCGTCTGTCATGCTCCAGATCCCTGATCAGCTGGCATGCACGGATCTTCGGAGCGCCGGACAGAGTGCCTGCCGGCAGTACCCTTGCCACGGCATCGATCGCATCGCATTCCGGAAGGATCTCGCCCCTTACCGTAGAGCCCAAATGCATGACATGGGAGTATCTCTCCACCAGATGATACTTTTCCACCTCAACGGTGCCGAATCGGCTGATACGGCCGATATCATTTCTTCCGAGATCGACAAGCATGTTGTGCTCCGCGAGCTCCTTCTCATCCTGAAGCAGATCTGCCTCAAGTGCCTTGTCCTCTTCCTCTGTCTTTCCTCTCGGTCTGGTTCCGGCAAGCGGGAAGGTATGAAGCACGCCGTCCTCCAGCTTGACCAGCGTTTCCGGAGATGCACCGGCAACTTCCAGATCGGAGCTTGACAGATAGACCATGTACGGTGAGGGATTCAGCGTTCTCAGGACCCTGTATGCATTCAGAAGGCTACCCTCATAATCCGCCTCAAGACGGTTTGAGAGAACGATCTGGAAAATATCGCCCTCATGGATATGCCACTTTGCCTTCTCCACCA
Organism: Lachnospiraceae bacterium; assembly: GCA_030527595.1. GTDB lineage: Bacteria > Bacillota > Clostridia > Lachnospirales > Lachnospiraceae > Chordicoccus. Next base: position 14,023 of record JAUNAN010000012.1, read on the forward strand.
TCTCGCAGTATTCTTCCTTCGAGAAAAAGCCCCGCAGCTCTGACTTCAGGCGTCCCGGCTCGTCCTGCTTCGGGGTACCGGTCAGAAGCAGTTCCTTCATTTGTCTGATCTCAAGCTCTGCGGCACGGTATCCGCTCTCTCCTTCTGCCAGATCCACGTTGGAGATGAAGATGATCTTCTGGCTGAAGTGATCAAATACGATCACATCATCAAAGAGCATGAGATCCACGTCACGGAAGCCGTCTGCGTTATTACTTTCTCCGCCGACTGCCGGCTCATAATATTTCAGAAAATCGTACGCGAAGTAGCCCACCAGACCGCCGGTGAAGGAGGGCATCCCCTTGATTTTCGGCGCGCGATACTCGTTCAGGATCTGCCTGATATAGGTATCCGGGCGATCTGTGTCGATGCTCACACCACCGACCTTCATCTTGCCGTCAAGACAGGTAATCTCCATTTTCGGGCGATATCCGAGAAAGGTATAGCGTCCCCATCTGTCATGTCCCTCAATAGATTCGAGCATATAGACATGGTCCGAAACGTTTTTCAGGATCCTGAGTGCCTGAATCGGCGTAATAAAATCCGATAGGATCTCGTCCTTGATCGGAACGCGCTTATAGTCGCCGCCCTGCGCGATTTTCCGAACTTCTTCGTAAGACGGATAAGCCATACTGTTCTCCTTTCGTGAAGAAACTCCCTGACAGACTCCGCTGTCAGGGAGTAAAGATACCTGTTTTTCTTTGCATTTCCGGCAGAGTGCTCCGCCGGATCTGACGCTGCAGTCTGTCCAGCTTATTCTGCCAGATATGCGCGTCCGATCTCATCGGCACGCAGGATCGCGCTGTAGACTTCATCGGCAGTAATGTCAGCACGCAGGTTCTTGGTAGACTGAGTCGGAACAACTGCCATCTCCGCAACCTTGTGCAGATTTTCCTCGTTGATCTCCTTGATGCCGAGCTGTGCAAGTGTCATCGGAAGATCGACTCTCTTCAGGAACGCAAGCACCTCGTCAAGCTCTTCCTTGTTCTCGCCCTCGAGTACAAGCTGTGTCAGAAGACCGAAGGCAACCTTTTCACCGTGAGCCATTCCGTGTGTCTGCGGCTCCTGTGCAAAGCCGTCATTGATCGCATGAGCCGCTGCAAGACCGCCGCTCTCAAAGCCGATGCCGGAAAGCAGAATATTTGCCTCAACGATCTTCTCCAGGGCCTCTGTTGCCTCACCCTTCTTAACGCCGTCATAGGCCTCTCCGCCGTACTGGATCAGGATATCATTGCAGAGCTTTGTCATCATAGAGACAGTGGCTGTGATCTTTCCTCTTGCCATTGTGCCGATGTTGTTTTTCTCGCATGCACGCGCCTCATACCAGGTTGCGAGCGCATCGCCCATACCTGCGGAAAGCTGACGAGCCGGAGCCTTGGCTATGATCTCTGTATCCACAACGACCAGTGCCGGATTTCTTCTCAGCATGACCGCCTTTACTACTACGCCTGCCTCATTATAGAGAACGGCAACACCTGAGCATGGTGCATCATTGGAAGCTACGGTCGGAACAATAATGCAGGGAAGTCCGCCGAGATTCTCGGAGACTGCCTTTGCCGTGTCAATGACCTTTCCGCCGCCCATGCCGATGATCGCATCACAGCCGAGCTCCTTCACACGATCCATATGTGAAAATACTTCTTCCTTTGTTGCCTCTCCGTGGAAGACACCGTACTCGACTTCCTTGCCGGCTTCTCTGATGTATCCCATGATCTCGTCGCCGTAGCGCTTCTTTCCGCCCTCGGATCCGATCAGATAGAACTTCTCACCAAGCTTCTTAATGCTTTTTCCGATGTTTTTTCTTTCACCGAAGCCCTGTACATAGCGGCTCGGAGCCTTCATAGCAATCGACATAAACGATCTCCTCTTTCTATTATTATTCCGGCAGCGCCGGTACTCATGAAAATTCTGTATTCACTATATCATAACAGAAATGCGCGGTAAAGCATTGCCGGAAAAGGCAGAGCTTCCGCGTTTCTATCCAAACAAAGAGCGCCGGACTTCGGAAAGTCCGGCGCTGTGTTATCATTTTGCAATCATTCGGTTTGCGAATCGATCAGCCGAGCATTGTCAGGAAATCTCTGACGTTCTGTACGTTCATGTACAGTTCTTCAGCATCAGCAGTTGCAACATTGTACTCGCTGAGCGGAGTAGATCCTTCAGCCGGGTCAATGTCGTCACGTACCGGCCAGCCGCCGAGTGTGTTGAACGGTTCATATCCGCTGAGGTCGCCGTCAACGCCGCCCATCATGAAACGGATAAGAAGCTTAGCAGCATTCGGATGCTCGCAGCCTTCTACTACATACAGAGTGTTGACTGCCGGGATACCAACTGTCGGATACAGGTTTGAAGCGCCGAGTACCCAGTCGTTATCTTTATTCTTACGGATCTTGGAGGATGCAGAGAAGCCTACAGGCGGATTCTCCTGTCCCTTAGCACCGATTGCTTCCGCACATTCATCAGAAGAAGCTGCGAAGATCGGCTTATTGTCATAGATTCTCTTCCAGAGCTCATAGCCCGCATTCTCGCAGCCTGCGGAAAGAACAAGATCCTCACCGTACAGTTCCTTATAAGCTGCCTCAAGCTGTGCCGGAACATCACCGATTGTGAAGCCTGTTACCCATGCATTCCAGGAAGTATTGTCAAGCGGGTTCTGCATCACGATGCGGCCGTTCCATTCCGGATCAGTCAGCTGCCAGATGTTTGTGATCGGAGATCCATCCGGATAAGCTTCTGTGTTGTAGAAGAACTGTGTCATCTCGATGTAAAGCGGAGTCTGAGTTGCAGTGTACGCATCATCGATATGGCTTAAAATATCAGCCGGCTTGTAGTTATAGAAAACCTTGTTCGGAATATACTCATTCCAGATGGTTCCGTCCTCATCCTTTACGTGAACAACGTCTGCCACATGCTGGCCTGCTTCATGCTCACGGCTGACCTTCTCAAGAAGCTCGTTTGTCTTGATATCGTAGGATTCTGCTACGACACCCGGATACTTCTCATTGAAAGCCTCGATGACCTTCGGTGTACGGGAAGAGATGGAGTAGATCGTTACAGAGCCCTCTTCCTTTGCGAGCTCATAAAGTTCCTCATCTGTCTCTTCTGTGTTGTAGATGCCGGAAGCGATTTCCCACTCTGTCTCCGGTGTTGCATAAGTTCCCTCTGCTGCCGGAGCTGCGCTCTCTGCTGCTGTGCTCTCTGCACCAGCCTCTGCCTCTGCTGCCACAGAAGTAGATGCTGCAGCTGTATCAGCAGTTGCTGCTGTGCTGCTGCCGGATGAGCCGCAGGAAGCAAGTGAAAGAATCATCGTACCTGCCAGCGCGCATGTGAAGAATTTCTTAAATTTGTTCATGCTTTTTCCTCCCTTAAAGCTTTTATTTCATCTGATCCAGGATCAGACTGAGTACTTAATTAAATTCTCAGACTTCTTGTCGAAGACATTGATCTTATCAAGATTGATGGACAGATAAACATCCTCATCCGCAGCATAATCCGTGATGCCGAGAGACTTGACCACCAGCTTCTGATCTGCTACCGATACCGTGTTCAGTGTCTCTGAGCCTTCCGGCATGGAAATATAAACACGTGCCTCGACATCCGAGGGTGCCATGCGGCTTGTACGGATCTCCATGTGCTCGGAGCGGATACCGATGACAGCATCGAAGCTGCCTGACTTCTGGCACTCGTCCGTAAGAAGAGATGCCGGGAAATCCATCTTGCCGAGGATGCTGTTTAAGTGCAGTCCGGAAGCATCCACCTCTGCCTTTGCATCGATCAGATTCATGCGGGGACTTCCGATGAAGTCTGCAACATACAGGTTCTTCGGATTCTTGTAAAGATCCAGCGGCTTACCGATCTGAACGATCTCACCCATTCTGAAGAGCGCGATCTTCGTAGACATCGTCAGTGCTTCCGTCTGGTCATGTGTGACGTAGATCATTGTGGTCTTTGTCTCTGTATGCAGACGCTTCAGCTCAGTTCTCATATCCACACGAAGCTTCGCATCCAGGTTGGAAAGCGGCTCGTCCAGAAGCAGCAGATCCGGCTCTGAGGAGATCGCTCTTGCGATCGCAACTCGCTGCTGCTGTCCGCCGGAAAGCTCTGACGGATAGCGATCCACATACTGATCGATCTGCATTCTCTTCAGAGAATCCATTACCTTGCGGTTTACCTCATCCTTCGGAAGCTTTTTCAGGTTCAGACCGAATGCAATATTTTCTCTGACTGTCATATGCGGCCACAGCGCATAGGACTGGAATACCAGATTCAGTCCGCGCTTTGAGGGCGGCTCGAAGTGTGCCTCTAAGGCATTGACGATTTCCTTTCCGTCCATGTGAATGGTGCCGTGCTGCGGCTTTTCAAGACCGGAGACAACACGCAGTGTTGTGGTCTTTCCGCAGCCGGACGGTCCCAGAAGGGTCATAAAGTCACCGTCTTCAATTGTCAGATCCACATCCTTTAAGATATGGTTTTTTCCGTAAAATTTATCAATATGCTTTAATTCGATTCTACTCATGATGTTTGACTCCTTTTTCAAAGAGACAGGCGTGAAACACGGCCTGCTTCATATTTTCCAAGCTCCAATGGCACTTTTACGATCAGCCGCCCATACTCTTTGCAAGATCGGCATCGCCGAAAATATTGGCAAGTGCATAGACGAGGAAGACAATCAAGAACATGACAATTGCCACACAGTTCGAAGCCTGAGGCGAATTGTTGCCCTGATACGTAAATGCCAGATACGGCAGTGTCGTTGTCTTCGGAGTCATAAGCAGAATGATCAGATCCAGTTCCTTCATAATAGAAACGAAGATCAGCATAAAGCCCGAAACAAATCCACCCTTGCTCAGCGGGAATACGATGCGGATGAAGCGCTTAAAGAAGCCTGCACCTTCGATTTCCGCTGCTTCCTCCAGCTCGCCGCCGATCTGAAGCATATTAGAGGTACCGGCACGTGAGGACATCGGAAGATGCTTCACTACGGATACCAGAGTGAGCAGAGCAAATGTACCGTACAGAGACGGAATCAGTGTCACACCGAACAGCTGCTTCGGTGTAGAGAACATGGACAGATAAATACCGCCGAACGCGATAGACGGAATCAGGTACGGAATAAATACCAGCTGTTCCACGATCTTGCCGTGCAGCTTGCCGCGGCCCTTTGCACAGATGTATCCGATAATCTGACCGAAGAGGGTTCCGAAGATACCGTTTACAAAGGTCAGCTTAATGGAATTCAGCAGCGCATTGAAGAACTGGTCGTTCCGGAGAATACCCGGCACACCCTCCATGATATCTTTTCTGGATCCGTCTCCGATCCAGTAGTAGGTCGTGAAATTCGAGAGTGCGTATGTACCCTCCTTCAACATAAACGAATCCGCGATCAGGATTCCGATCGGAAGGAAGATACCGATTGCAAAGAAAACGATTACAAGCGTAGTGATAAGCGGCTTGAATGTTCCAAGCTCCAGCAGAGTGGATCTTCCGCCCTTACCGCCGATGGTTGCATAGGACTTTCTGGAACCGATCAGCTTCTGGTTAATAAATACGGAGAGAGATGCAATGAGGATCATGAGGATCGCCATAGCAAATGCCGTCTCTGTATTCTGTGACTTATCGTTACTGTACAGCTGTGTGGACAGAGTAACGAAATTCACCTTTGTACCGAGGTAGTTGACAACACCGAAGGTTCCGATCGCCTTGGAGAATGTCAGGATAACTGCGGAGAGCATAGCCGGAAGAACCAGCGGGATCGTGATCTTTCTGAGGATCACGCTCTTGTTTGCTCCCTGGATCTCACCCATTTCCTCGAGCTCCGAGTTAATGGAGTTGAGTGCCGAAGAAACGAGCAGATATGCATACGCATAATAGTGAAGCGAAAGAACGATGATGATTGCCACCGGACCGTACGCAAGCCACTCCGGAGTGGAGATACCCAGACCTGCCAGGAATCCCTTGGCACCGCCGATTCGCTCTGTCTTAAATACCGTCAGCCATGCCTGCGCCTTCGCCCAGGACGGAATCATGTAAGGAATGATAACGGCCAGTGAGAAGAAGGATTTGAACGGAAGATCCGTACGAACCATCAGCCAGGCAAGAATAGAACCGACTGCAATCGCAAAAAATGACACGAAGAAACCGATCATCAATGAATTCAGTAGCGGCTGATAGAGCATGTTAAAGCTCAGTCCGCTGGCAAGCAGTCTCTTCCAATAGTAAAGCGTAAAGCTTCCGGTTTCGATTCCCGCACGCATGGAATCGCGCTGTGCCATGGTAAAAGTGGTTTTGATCATATCAATGAGCGGAACCACGATCAGATAAACCAGAAGAATGATCGAGATCAGTACAATAATATTATACGGATTGGTGATCACGCTGATAATCTGGTTGCGCAGCCTTTTTGTTTTAGAATAACTCTCTTCATGTTGCTGCATGAAACTTCCTCCCTCCCTGCGGATGATTGAATCGCCGCAAACAATGCAAACGTTTTCTCATCGCTCTTTCATTAGTATAATCTGACAATTAAATAAATTCAAGTGTATTTCTCACTTTGAACAAAATAGCTAACTATGATATCGGTTTCATTGTCCAATATGCACCATAGCCATTTAGCAGACTTTATGCTAAACTGAAGAAAAAGAAATGACAACGTTTGCACACCTGGTTTGCAAGCACCGAATCGTCCACATTTTTCATAAGAGGGTAAACCATGCATCGAGTGACAATTAAAGACATCGCCGAAATGGCAGGGGTTTCCTATTCCAGCGTATCCCGGGCAGTAAACGGAACCGGAAAGGTAAGTGAGGAAACAAAACAGAAAATCCTGGAAATATGTGAACGCGAAGGCTACCGTGCAAACACTCTTGCCAGAAATCTGACACAGGATCACACGAACACGATCGGTCTTATTGTTCCGAGCGTAACCAATCCCTTTTACGCAGAGATCATGCAGCAGGTGGAGATCAAGGCATCGGAGGAGGGGTATCATGTACTCCTGCGGCCGACGAACAATGATGATTCGCGCACGGAAAGCATGATCGAATTCCTGCTTCAGCAGCAGGTTGACGGCATCATCCTTGCGACTCCTCAGGCAAATATTGTTGAGCTTGTAAATAAATACAGCCGTTTTGTTCCGATCGTGATGGTTGCGGAGCCCGGAAGAAACGACGACATCTCCAGAGTAAATGTTGTTTCCCTGAATAATTATGAGGGGGGACGTATTGCTGCAGATTATCTGTACTCACTGGGCCATCGGGATATCGCTTATGTCGGTTTCCGAAAAGGCAACCACTCTCAATCTCATCGTTTTCAGGGATTTACAGACAGACTGAAAGAAGAGGGCATCACGCCGCGCGTGATCGAAAATTACGGCAATCACTCGTCCATAGAATCCGGCATCCGCTGCGCAAGGCAGCTTTTTGAGTCCGGTTCTGTTCCGACCGCCATTTTTTCCGCCACTGACTTCACAGCGCTGGGTGTCATAAAGGCTGCCGGAGAATGCGGAATCCGGATCCCCGAGGATCTCTCGCTTCTCGGCTTTGACAACGTGATCTACTCTTCTCTGCCGAAGATCGAGCTCTCAACGATCGATCACAAAAATGATATGCTTTCTTATGCCGCGGTAGATACATTAATTCATCTGATTCATAATCCTGACTTCAGCGAGGTGGTTCACCGCACGATCATGCCGGTGCTTGTCTGCCGGAGCTCCTGTATCGCTGTCAAATAACCTTCCTGCAGGCATACACGCATAAAACTGATTGCTGCAAAAAGCCGCCGCACTTTTGATTCCTCAAAAGTGCGGCGGCTTTTTTTATTTCCTTCTATATTATTTCTTCTATGCAGGATCTTTACGGCACGTAAGTTACAGGCTCGCCTGTTCCTTATTCATATGCTCCGGAAGCCTGCAGGTTCTCTTCATGGATACGGAGCAGGCAAGGTCGCCGATGACATTCACGCAGGTCGCACCTGCATCTGCCAGGACATTTACGCTGACGTACATGCTCATAACTCCGGTCGGGAGACCTGCGATCTGAGAAAGCGCAGCAAAGGTTGCGATCGCGCTGTTCGGCACACCGGGTGCCCCGATGCTGAGCAGTGTATTGCTCAGGAGCACAACTGCCAGAAGGCTGTACGGAATCGGTGTTCCCGTTGCATTTGCAAAGAACACGATCATAAAGGACATCAGGATCGAAACCGCATCCATGTTTATGGTTGCGCCAAGAGGCAGTGACAGGGAAGAGATCTCATTCGGTACGCCCATTTCATCCGTACATCTCTTGCTGATCGGCAGCGTCGCGGAGCTGGATGCAGTTCCGAACGCATTCAGTGCAGCCGGAAGGATCGTCACGAAAAATGTTTTTACACTGAAATGTCCGATTCCCTTTACGATCACAAACCCGTAAACGACCACCGCATAGATCGCATAGGTGATATAGAGAATGATCATCACCTGTGCGAGAGACAGGATCGTTGCCAGACCGTTTGCATGAACGGTACCCGCCAGAGAGCAGAAGACACCGATCGGAGTGACATACATGACCGCAGAAACGATCTTGACAGCAATCTCATTCACTGATTCACAAACAGCAAGAAACGGATCTGCCTTCTTGCCGACCGCAAGGCATGCGATTCCGACGATAATGGCAAATACCAGAACCTGAAGCATGTTTCCTTCTACAAAGGACTGAAACGGATTCGCCGGAATCAGATTCTTGACTGTATCAAGCAGATTGTTGAACCCGACAGCATCTACTTCCGCATCCTTCATCTCTACCGCAACGCCTGCTCCCAGATTCAGGGCCTTCGGAAGGACCATTCCGAGAAGACTGGCAAAGAGTGTTGTGCAGACATAATACAGAAGTGCCTGACCGCCGACCTTTCCTGTTGCGGATACACTTCCGATTCCCTTAATACCGACCACAAGGGAGCAGAATACGAGCGGATAGATCATCATTGTCAGCGCATGCAGATACAGTGTACTGATCAGACTCGTCACCGATTCCATCCATACCGGCATAACCGCTCCGAAGACCGCTCCGAGAATCAAACCAATCAGAATCGCAATACTGAGTGTAATTGCCTTCTTATTGGAGGTTAACGTTTTACTTGTTTCTTTCTTCATTGACATTCCCCCTGCTGATAATTTCAACGCATCTTTGCAATTATAATATAATTTCACTCCCTGTTCCAGACGATTTCCCGACTTTATAGGTATGAAACGCGATTAAGCAGGCGTATCCTGCCCGCTGGCAGCCCGTGCAAGCACGGCTTCTGCCTGCCGGCTTATCACACAAAGAAAGGCCTCCGGGCAAGCCGGAAGCCTTTCTTTGATCAGATTTACTGTTTTCTTCGGGTAATCTTTCGTCAGGTAGTTTCTCTTTTGTCTGTATCTCAGTCCTGATAGAAGTCCGCAATATATTTTTCTACATCCTCTCTTGTTCCGCGGAACGGTCCCGGTGTTTCCATTTTCAGGGAAACGAGAGCTGTTGCGAAGAGGAGAGCCTCCGGAACACTCTTATGCAGTCTCTCTACGAGATAGCCTGCAAAGGTCGTGTCTCCGCGGCCGGTGCGGCCGATAAAGCTGCGTGCCTTGATCGGGCAGGTATAGAATTCCTCTCCGTCATAGGCAAGAACCTCTGTGTTATGTGTGATCACAACTTCCTTTGCGCCCCATTCATGAAGCATCTTTGCAGCTTCTTTTCTGTCGTCTGTGCCTGTCAGAATCTTTGCCTCCGCAGCATCGGTCTTCAGGAAATCGATGTACGGAAGATATTCCTTCTTCTCTGCCCAGTCATAGAAATTCATGGATCCGTCATCCTCGCCGCGGCGAAGGAGGCACTGAACATCAACGGCAACCTTGCCCTTTTTAGCTGCTTCCTTCAGCATTTCGTTCGGGAAATCGCCGACAGTCAGACCTGCGAAATGATAAATCTGAGTCTCTACGGGTGGAAGATCCTCAACAGAGAAGCCGTCGCACTTGGAAAGAAGTGTGCACTCTCTGGTCTCCTTATCCTCTGTGAAATATTTGTTGCGGATAGATGTAGTATGTGTGGACGGTCTCCAGTAAACATCTGCCGGTGTATCCGCAAATGCCTCGTAAACGTCAGCATCTGCCGGATCCAGCTTTGTAAAGATCGCCGTATTTGCGCCGACATTGGCAGCTGCAAAGCCGGACTGTACGACAGCTCCGCCTGTCAGGCGGTCTTCTACGTCATGGCAGTCGATCATAATATCAAGCGATACCGGGCCAACAATCATTGTGTCATAAATCGGTTTTTTCATAGTATTGCCTCTCTTCCTGCTCTAATAATATGTTTGATTTTACCACAGAATTCCGGCATACACATTGTACGTTTCAAAATTCCGGGCTGAATTTCATACTAACTGCCGGCCCGGATCGGAAGCTCCGATACTGGCCGGCATATTTTTATATCTTATTTCAGTACGCGAATGCTGCCTGCAACAAGTGTCATACCAACCTCAGCGCCCTCAGAGAATCTCTCAGTCAGCTGCGGATTATAGGTCTCTACTGTCACCTGCTGATCACCGCACATGATCGTATATTCGATCTTTGTTCCGAAATAGACAGCGCGGGTGACGCGTCCCCTGAAATCTCCGCCGTCTGCGGTAAGGTCAACACCCTCCGGACGGAAGCATACGCAGCAGTCTCCGCCTGCATCGATTCCGGTCATTGCGCCGGGATTCGGTGCAAGAATTCTCTTTCCGCCTACGTTTACAACTGCACCGTCTGCATTTTTCGATTCCAGCTTTCCGTCAAGGAAGTTTGCCTTGCCGATAAAGTTTGCGACAAAGCGGTTGACCGGCTGCTCATAGATGTCAGTCGGGGAACCGACCTGCTGGATCACACCGTCCTTCATAATGACGACCTTGTCAGAGATAGCCATCGCCTCTGACTGATCATGCGTAACATAGAGGGAAGTGATTCCGAGTCTCTTCTGCAGCTCGCGAAGATCGTCTCTCATCGTCTCTCTCAGCTTTGCATCCAGGTTGGACAGTGGCTCGTCGAAGAGCAGAACGCTCGGCTCGATGACAACGGCACGGGCAAGCGCCACTCTCTGCTGCTGACCGCCGGACATCTGATTCGGGAATCTTCTCTCCATGCCTCTGAGCTGCATCATATCGATGACTGCGTCCGTGCGCTTTGCGATCTCATCCGCAGGGCACTTCGCAACTCTCAGTCCATATGCAATATTTTCATAGATATTCAAATGAGGAAACAGCGCATAGCTCTGGAACACCATGGAAATACCGCGCTTATTCGGCGGAATCTTCGCCACATCTCTGTCTCCGATAAAGATATTTCCGCTTGTCGGATACTCAAAGCCGGAAATCATACGAAGAGTCGTGGTCTTTCCGCATCCGGACGGTCCCAGAAGGGTAACCATTTCACCGGAGTTTACCTTCAGATTAATATGATCAATCGCTACAAACTCTTTTCCTGTATCTCTCTGCTGGAAAATTTTTGTGACATCTTTCAGTACAACGTCGGAACTCTTCTTTCCGTACTGCTGAGCATCATTTCTTACTTCGCTCATCGCAACCTCCCATTAGCTGTGTATCATCACAGACGAGCCGTTAAACGGCTGTGTTTTCATTTTCAAAGCTGACTGATTTACTTTTCCGCCTTCGCCGCTGCGCTCTCCTTCGGAATCCTGGATTTCGGAGCCAGAATGACCTTGATCAATCCGTCAAAGATTCCGATAAATACCAGCAGGATGACGATCATCATCGTGACAAATGCAGCTGCCTGTCCGTATTTCGCCTGATCAAACAGCGTATAGATCTTGCTTGTGATCACATTCCAGCGCGGAGAGATCAGGAAGATGACCGCACTGACGGCTGTGATCGCCTTAACGAAGGAATAAACCAGTCCCGAGAAGAATGCATTTCTCAGCATGGGAAGGGTGATCCTGCGGAAGCTGTAGCCCGTATCCGCACCGAGGATGGTGGACGCCTCTTCGATGGAATTGTCGATCTGAAGAAGTGTCGTTGTTCCGGATTCGATTGCGACCGGCATGTTTCGGAAAACAAATACGATGACCAGTACCGCTGCCGTTCCTGTCAGAACAAGCGGCTTGGTGTTGAATGCAAGAATGTAGGAAATACCGAGTACGGTTCCCGGAACCGCGAACATCAGGACGGAAGATACCTCGATGAACATCTTTCCGTAATAATTTCTCTTTGCCGTGATGTAAGCAATGACCATACCCAGAAGTCCGCCGATGACAGCAGAGATCAGTGCCAGCAGCATAGATGTCTTCAGTGAATCGAGACCGTAGCTCAGTGCCTTCTGGTACTGTGTCAGTGTCAGCGACCAGTCATAACCCCAGGTTCTGATGAAGGATGCAGCAATAACTGTTCCGTAGAGAAGCAGTACAAAAAGTGCAACGATCATGCAGAAAATGAAGAGCGGCCACTTTACGCCCGGATCGTCGATCATCTTTCTCGCCTGAGTCGGTTTACCGGTCACGGTGACAAAGCTCTTTTTGTTGACCCAGTACTTATTCATCAGATAAGCAATGACCGCAGGTACCAGCAGAAGCAGCGCCAGCGCCGCACCCTTTCTCATATCGTAGGTACCGGTAATCGTTGTATAGATCTCAACCGACAAAGTGGTGAAATCTCCACCGATCGTAGCCGGATTCGAGAAATCCTCCAGTGAGGAAATGAAAACAAGCAGGCATCCGGAGATGATACCCGGAAGCGACAGCGGGAATGTGACCGACCAGAAGGTCTTCCATCTGCCGGCACCCATGTTGCACGCCGCATCTTCCACGGAAGCATCGATAGAGCTCAGAATACCGGAAAGAGTCAGATATGCGATCGGGAAGAATGACATGACCTGAACGATGATCAGGGAGGTCATTCCGTAGACATCATTGCCCTTAATACCCAATAGTGATTTTGTGATCAGTCCCTGCTTTCCGAAGAGGAAAATAATGGAAAGAGACAGAACAAAGGGCGGTGATAAGATCGGCAGTGTTGCGATCGCCTTCAGGAAGCCCTTGAACGGCACATTCGTTCTTGTGATGGTATAGGCAAAAATATAACCGATAAATGTAGCAATTACCGCTACGACCAGACCGAGCAGCAGCGTGCGGCCGGCTGTTTTCATATACCTCGGCGTGGACAGAATACTTGCCAGATTTGCAAATGAGACATTCCCGCTCTCATCCGAGAAGCTGAACATAAATACCTTGACCAGCGGATATACGACAAATAACAAGAGAAGAAGAACCACTGCGATGATTGCGATCACCATGATCGGCTGACGCAAAATCATCTTCGTCTCATTGACCTTCTTCTCACGGGCGGCGCTGCGGCCGTTTCCCTTCGATTCCTTCGCCATTGACGACCTCCTGTCGGACAGCTCCTGCTTTGATATTACAGAGATTCGAAAACTATGCCGTCCGCATGCGGTCCCGGACCGCATCCCTTTCGAATCTCTGTCTATCTTTTTTGAACAATTGCTGTATGTGAATTGATAAAATTGCGGTGCCCGCAGAGCGGGCGGGGTAGTTTTAGTTAGAAAGAGAGGCCTTCTTTATTAAGAAGGCCTCTTTAGATGCTCATCCTTTTATTGAAGAAGCGCTTACCTGCTCATCAGATGCCTGTTCACTTTTTCAATTTTGGAAAATCATTATTCTGCCGGAGCGGAGATGATCTTGTCTTCGAACTTTGCGCAAAGATCAGACTTGTTGTCTGCAGCCCACATTGCATCATAGTCAATGCACTTAACCTGATCCAGCGTTACAAGACCTTCTGCTACAGTTGCTTTTCCGTTTGTCGGTACACGGAAGGAATCGTTCTCTGCATACAGATTCTGTCCTGCTTCAGAGCAGATCCAGTCGATGAAAAGCTTTGCATTTTCCTGCTCATCTGCCGGGCCGTTCTTGATCAGTGCAGCAGCACCGACTTCGTATCCTGTGCCGTCTGTCGGGAAGCTCAGCTCGATCGGATATCCCTCAGCTGTCGGCTGAAGTGCGTCGTGTGAGAATGTGATTGCGATTGCAGCCTCACCCTGTGCAACAGCGTTCGGAGCAGCTGCGCCGGACTTTGTAAACTGTGTGATATTGGAGGAAAGCTTTGACAGATAATCATATGCCTCATCCTCGCCCATCAGCTGTACCAGTGTTGCAAGAACTGTGTAAGCTGTTCCGGATGTAGACGGATGTGCCATGATGATCTCATTTGCATACTTCTCATCCAGAAGGTCTGCCCAGCTTGTCGGATACTCATATCCGTTGTCGTCGAACCACTCCTTGTTGCATCCGAATGCGATGCAGCCTACATAGATCGGATTCCAAACGCCTTCGCTGTCCAGAAGATTTTCCGGTGTGTCAGCGAGTGCTGCAGACTGATAGGGTTCCAGAAGTCCCTGAGCGGAAGCGCTGATATAGTTATCTGTAGAGCCGCCGAGCATCAGAGCTGCCTGCGGATTTTCCTTCTCTGCCGCAACTCTTGTCAGCATCTCACCTGCGGAGAGACGTACGTAGTTGCACTTAATGCCTGTCTCTTCCTCAAATTTCTCGAAATAATACTCAACCTCTGCCTCCGGGAATGCCGTGTAGATCGTCAGAGAATCACTGCCGCCTGTTGCTGCCGGAGCTGCAGCAGATTCTGTCGCAGCACTGCCGGATGCTGCAGCGGTATCAGTAGCTGCTGCACCGGAAGAGGAGCTGCCGCAGCCTGCCAGAAGGCCGAGTGCCATCGTTCCGGCCAGTGCCATTGCACCAAACTTCTTAAATGTCTTTTTCATGTTGAGTAGTCTCCTTTCTCACATTTCCACAGTGCATTGTAATATATGCACAATTGCAAACGTTTTCCTGACGGTTATCATCATAACACTTGTTGTATCATAGGTCAATATCTTCTGTAATTCTTGTAAATTTTGATCAGTATCGTGTAGTGTTGTTCGGCGTATTAGACAGCATCGGTCGGTGCCTTTGCAGGGGATAAAAAGAGCGCCTGCATCGAGCCGGATTCTTCCTTCTTCGACGCAGACGCTTTTTTCTATCTTCTTTTCAATATCTTTGGCTTGTACATTGTTATCCGATCAGACTGACTGCTCGTAATGTATGATGATCCCGTCTTCCGGCCCCTGTACGTTTTTCACACCATCGTCCGTATAGAGATCGTAGGCTGCCTTCGTCTTTATGTAGGAGAGCAGTCTGAGTTCCTCTGTGCTGACCTGTTCTGTAGAACGGGCTTCTCCGGATCCGAAGGGAACGATTCTGTCCGGACGAATAAATACAAGAATCTCATGTTCCATAGCCGGCACCCAGTGATCGCCCTTCTGCAGAATTTCCTCATCATAGTCGCAGGCACTCCTCATACGAAGGAGCTTCATATCCTCCGGGAGGTAGACGTAGCGTCCCCAGGCATTCTGTTCAACGACAGGAGCAAGCATCAATCCCTCTCCGAAGAGCAGCTGATCCTCTACATGTCTTGCTCTTGCGTCATCGGGATAGGCAAAGGCAAGCGGCCGGAAGAGCAGTCCGTCCTCAAAAACCGCTTTCATGTATTCGCTGTATATATAAGGAAGAAAGGCGTAACGAAGACTCAGGATCTGCCTGCACTCCTCCGTCCGTACCATTCTCCAGATTTCCTGACGGCGCGAGCCTCTCACGGAATGATTTCGGAGAAGAGGGGTAAAAACAGCAAATCCCAGCCACCGAAGCAGCAGATCGGGAGATGCATCATCGCCGAATCCGCCCGCATCCGCTCCGGTATAGAGGAAGCCGCACATATTGAGGGAAGCGGTCATCTGTACATTCATTTTCAGATGAGACCACCAGGACATATTATCGCCCTGCCAGATTCCCGCATCTCTGTGACTCCCGATATAGGAAGATCTGGAGAACATCAGCGTACGTGTATCGGGTCTTGCCCTCCGAAAGCCGTCCGCAGCCGCCTTTGTCATAAGGGCACCATACAGGTTGTGAACACTTTCATGGCCGATTCTGCCTGCTTCCGTGTCATGCCGGAGAGACCGGTAATCTTCGGGAGAATTGGCCAGTCCCGAGACGGATGCCTGAAATTCGAAGAAGGAATTGACGTCCAGATTCTGCTTTTTGTACTCCTCGATTTTTGCAAATACCTCTTTCAGGCGCTTGTCGGAATAGAAGATCGCAGGCTCGTTCATATCATTCCAGAAGCCGTCTATCCCCATATCAAGCAGCCCCCGGTAATGATCGCCGAACCACGTTCTCACATCCTCGCGGAAGAAGTCCGGCAGATACGATCTGCCCGGCCAGACCGCGACCTCAAAGGGTTTTCCCTCCGCGTCCTTGCAGAAGTATCCCTTTTCCATTCCCTCGTCATAGACAGAATAGGTTCCCTCCGCCTTCTTGATACCCGCATCGATGATCGGCACCAGATGCACCTGCTGTTCTTTCATTTCCTGGACAAAGGAGGGAAAATCCGGGAACTTCTCGCTGTCTATCGTGAAATCCTTGTAATCGTCCATGTAGTCAATGTCAAGGTAGACCATGTCGAGCGGGATGCCCCGCTCCCTGTGCTCCCGAACGACCTCGCGCACCTCGTCTGCCGTCTCATAGCTCCAGCGGGACTGACCGTATCCGAAGGCCCATCGGGGCGGAATATAGCTTCTTCCGATCAGAGCACGGAAGGTATGCACGACCGCCTCCGAGGACGGTCCCGTAATAACATAGAGGTCATAGTTTCGATCCGGAATCTCGATTCGCAGCTGTTCAGACATGGAGTATCCGATATCGAAAATCACCTTCCCCGGAGTATCGATAAAGAGTCCGATCTTTTCGATGCCGTCTATCATCAGAAAATTGTGGCTGCCGTAAAGGGAATGCTTTCCCTCCGTGTGATTGGGATCGTCTGTGTTGTTGCTGATGTATTTCCAGCCGCGCTTATTGAGACCGCGCACCTGTTCGCCGAGACCGAACACAATGTCCTCTGCATCGAGAAGCAGCTGCAGGATCCTTCCCTCATCTCTGACGAGCATTTCCTGCACTTCCCCCGTCTCACAGGGTATCGAACGTACGACCGCATGGGTCGGAAAGGGTGTTCCGAACGTATACCGCTTCACCGCACATGTCTGATTCATATATTTCCTCCTCACAGGAATCGTTTTTGTATCCTCTGCGATCCCTCTTTTTTCATTTACGGAAATCTACTTATATTAGGAATGTAAATGTGTAGAAATGGTCGTTCTGCAGTCCCTTCGCAACT